>NZ_MTEG01000004.1:0-349268 GCF_002108615.1 Klebsiella sp. YJ | reverse complement strand
GCAATAGGCCGAATGTGGGCGGCAGGACGAATACGTTCAGCAGGCCGGGTAAGGCGCCGTGCTTTCGCCCGGCGGCGCTACGCTTGCACGGGCCTACAGGCCGAATGTGGTCGGTAGGCCAAATGCGATCGGTAAGCCGAATACGGTCGGCAGGACGAATACGGTCGGCAGGACGAATACGGTCGGCAGGACGAATACGGTCAGTAGGCCGGGTAAGGCGCAGCCGCCACCCGGCAAATAAATGCAAAACCCCGACAAGCCGGGGTTTTGCATTTGACGAAGCGCGGTTATTTCTGCGGACGCATCGCCGGGAACAAGATCACGTCGCGAATGGTGTGGCTGTTAGTAAACAGCATCACCATCCGGTCAATCCCAATACCCAGACCGGCGGTCGGCGGCAGACCATATTCCAGCGCGGTGACGTAGTCTTCGTCGTAGAACATCGCTTCGTCATCCCCGGCGGCTTTCGCATTCACCTGGTCCTGGAAGCGCTGCGCCTGGTCTTCCGCGTCGTTCAGCTCGCTGAAGCCGTTACCGATTTCACGGCCGCCGATAAAGAACTCAAAGCGGTCGGTAATTTCCGGATTCACGTCATTACGGCGCGCCAGCGGAGAGACTTCCGCCGGGTATTCGGTGATAAAGGTCGGCTGAATCAGGTGCGCTTCCGCCACTTCATCAAAGATTTCCGTGACGATACGACCCAGGCCCCAGCTCTTCTCAACGTGAATGCCGATGGACTCCGCAAGGGCTTTTGCTGCGTCGAAGTTATCGAGATCCGCCATCTCAGTCTGCGGACGGTATTTCTTGATAGCCTCACGCATGGTCAGCTTTTCAAACGGTTTGCCGAAGTCGAAGATCTGGTCGCCATATGGGACTTCCGTTTTACCCAACACGGTCTGCGCCAGGGTGCGGAACAGGGATTCGGTCAGTTCGATCAGATCCTTGTAATCCGCATACGCCATATAGAGTTCCATCATGGTGAACTCTGGGTTATGACGTACGGAGATGCCTTCGTTACGGAAGTTACGGTTGATTTCGAACACACGTTCGAAGCCGCCCACAACCAGACGCTTCAGATACAGCTCCGGCGCGATACGCAGGTACATATCCATATCCAGCGCATTGTGATGGGTGATGAACGGACGGGCAGACGCGCCGCCGGGGATCACCTGCATCATCGGGGTTTCGACTTCCATAAAGCCGCGGCCCACCATGAACTGGCGCATCGTCGCGAGGATCTGCGAACGGACTTTAAACGTGCGTCGGGATTCGTCATTGGCGATCAGATCCAGGTAGCGCTGACGGTAACGGACTTCCTGATCCTGCAGACCGTGGAATTTGTCCGGCAGCGGGCGCAGGGCTTTGGTCAGCAGACGCAGCTCAGTGCAGTGGATAGAAAGCTCGCCGGTTTGGGTTTTAAACAGCTTACCGCGGGCGGCAATAATGTCGCCAAGGTCCCACTTTTTAAACTGTTCGTTGTAGACGCCTTCCGGCAGATCGTCGCGCGCGACGTACAGCTGAATACGGCCGCCGACGTCCTGCAGAGTGACGAAAGAGGCTTTCCCCATGATGCGACGGGTCATCATACGACCAGCAACAGAGACTTCAACGTTCAAGGAGCTGAGTGTTTCATTATCCTTGTCATCGAATTCAGTGTGCAATTGGTCAGAGGTATGGTCACGACGAAAATCATTCGGGAACGGGATCCCCTGCTCACGAAGCTGAGCCAGCTTTTCACGACGGGCTTTCAGTTCATTATTAAGGTCAATTGCCTCATCGGCACTTTGTGCTTGTTGTTCAGACATGTTGGTTCCTCATAACCCTGCTTTCAAACTTGCTTCGGTAAATTGCGCCAGGCCACTATCCAGCGCAGCCTGGTCAGTGCGGGTCTCTACACCAGTGCGCGGCCGATCGTTGACGTTATCGCCAAAGATCGAACGATAGAATCTTAACGAACCTGACCTTACTTAAGGCTGATCTCACTCAGTGATAGCCAAACTAAAGTTTTTTTCATTGATGGCTTGCCATCTATCCAGAATATCCTCCTCCTGACAGCTAAACGATGCAAGGAGCAGACTGACGCCAGCTCCGGGAAATTCCCCGGTCGCGCTGCGCTGACCGGGACGATGGGTTCGTACCGAGCCGGACGGGCGCTACGCGCCCCCTCCGGGGAGTTCACCGGTTGCGGCGCGGCGCTTGCCGACGCTGCAGGCGGCAGCGAAGGCCAGGATGACAATCACCGTTACGCAGCCCAGCGTCCACTCCCCCATCTGGGAGAAGAAATGCTGATACGCGGCGATTGCCGTTTCGCTGATCTGCGACTCGGTGGTCTGCTGCGCGACGATACCCGCCAGCCAGTTGGCCACCGCTCCGGTCGCCAGCATATAAATCCCGGTCAGCACCCCGGTCACGCCCGGCATATTCAGGCGAGTGATCTGCGCCATCGCCACCGGGTCGATAAACAGCTCGGCAAAGCCCATCAGCGCCAGTCCGCCGACCATCAGCCCCATCGAGGCCTGTCCATCGACGGCGCCATGACGTGCGTTCAGGGCCAGCACAATGAAGCCGCAGCCCATCAGCACCAGGCCAAAAGCAAATTTCAGCCAGACGCGAAGCACCGATCGCGTGCTGCCTTCCGGACGCATCAGCCAGGCCAGCGCCACGCCTGCCGCCATCACGGCGACGGCATTCACCGACTGGAAGAGAGCCGTCGGCACCTCAATGGTGAACAGCCGGCGGTTAACAAAGCGATCGATAAACAGGCTGATAGAGCTGCCGCCCTGCTGCGCCAGAACCCAGAACAGCGTGCCGGTCAGCATCAGCAGTACGATTTGCCACAGCGCGCGACGGTGCTGCGGGGAGTTCACCATAATGCGCGCCACCATTTGGGCGGCGAAGACGCAGACAATAGCCAGCAGATAGCCCGACCAGTTGTTTTCCAGCAGCAGCGTGAAGAACACCGGCGCCACGCAGAGCATAACCACCAGCCAGCCCCAGGTCGGCAGCACAAATTTCACCGCGCACAGCGCCTGTTTGTCGACGCCGCGGGTGTGGCTGAAGTGGCGATGGCCGCTGAGGAAAATCAGCAGCCCGATAAACATGCCGATCCCCGCCAGCGCAAAACCGATATGCCAGCCATACCACTGCGCCGCCAGCCCGCAGGCGATGGGCGCCGCGATCGAGCCGACGTTCCCGGCGGCGTACAGCAGCGAGAAACCGCCGTCGCGGCGATGGTCGTCAACGGCGTAGAGCTCGCCCAGCAGGCAGCTGATGTTGGATTTGAACAGGCCGTAGCCGCAGATAATGATCGCCAGCGCGAGGTACAGACTCCAGGTTGCATCAGATTCAACGCCCAGCACGACGTGGCCGAGCGTCATCAACAGCGCGCCGGCAATGACCGCCGTGCGATTGCCGAGCAGGCGGTCGGCAAGCCAGCCGCCGAGAATGGGGGTAACGTACACCAGGGAAGCGTAAGCGCTGAACAGACTGATGGCGTGGCTGTCATCAAAGCCAAGCTGATGGGTGAGGTAGAGGATGAGTAAGGCACGCATGCCGTAAAAGCTGAAATATTCCCAGATTTGGATCGCTACGATGTAATAGATCGCGCGCGGTTGTGAGGGTGTTTTCATGAGGTCTCCTGCAGCGTGAAAAAGGGAAGTGGCACGCCACTTCCCCTGGAGCTTCAATTACTTGTTGTTTTCTTCTTTCAGCACTTTAACGGTGTAGCGACCATCCGCCTGACGATATGCGCCGTGGATATCGGTTTCGAAGCCCGGGTAGTGGGCGCCGATTTCGCACAGCATCTGCAGGAACTCCAGCACCGGCCGGCTCTCTTCGGTGATCATTTCACCCGGCATGACCAGTGGAACTCCCGGAGGATACGGCAGGATCATGTTGGCGTTGACGCGGCCCACCATCTCTTCGAGATAGACCTCTTCAGTCTGACCGTGCAGCTCTTTCTGGAACGCGGCGTACGGCGTGATCATCATGGTCGGCAGCACTTCGAAAGCGCGGAACATCAGATCCGGCAGGTTGTGATGCGCAATCAGTTTGTGAATGTTCTGCGCCAGTTCCTGAACACGCATGTTTTCATAGAACTCCGGATCTTCACGATACAGCGACGGCAGCATGTTTTTCACGCGCAGGTTCAGGTCGAAAGCACGTTTAAAGTCGGTCAGCGCGCGCAGCAGGCTCAGTGCTTTGGTTTTGTCGATACCGATGCTGAACAGGAACAGCAGGTTGTACGGACCGGTTTTCTCCACCACGATGCCGTGTTCGTCGAGGTATTTCGCCACGATGCTGGCCGGAATACCGAACTCATCCATGGTACCGTCTTTCTTCATCCCCGGAGTCAGCAGGGTGACTTTGATCGGGTCGAGGTACATGTGTTCGTTATCGATGTTTTTGAAACCGTGCCATGCGCTATCGGAACGCAGCGGCCAGCATTCCGGGCCATCGATATGTTCCGGCTGCCAGACGTCGAAGAACCAGCCTTCGGATTCGCCTTTCAGACGTTTGATCTCTTTACGGAACTTAATAGAACGTTCGATAGAGCCATCGATCAGACGCTTACCGGCATTACCTTTCATCATCGCCGCGGCAGTTTCCGTCGAAGCAACCACGCCGTAGTGCGGAGAGGTAGTGGTGTGCATCATGTAGGCTTCGTTAAAGGTCTCTTCGTTAACATCGCCTTTAACGTGAATCATCGAAGCCTGAGAGAACGCCGCCAGCAGTTTGTGCGTGGACTGGGTTTCATAAATCACTTTCCCTTCCACACGGCCACCGCTCATCCCGCATTTACCGGCATAGATTGGTGAGAAGTTGGTGTAAGGCACCCACGCGGAGTCAAAATGGATAGATTTCACATCCAGCGTTTTCTTGATGAAGTCGGTGTTATACAGCAGACCATCGTAGGTGGAGTTGGTGATAACCGCGTGCACCGGCCAGGTTGCGTTCGGCGTCTCTTTGACGCGTTTGGCGATAGTGGCGTGCTGGAATTCGCTCTGTGGAATACCGCCGAGGATGCCGTAGGCGTTACGGGTCGGACGGAAGTAAATCGGCGTAATGTCGCTCATCATCATCAGGTGAGTCAGCGATTTGTGGCAGTTACGGTCAATCAGCACGGTGCTGCCGGCAGGCGCAGAGTACATACCGACGATTTTGTTCGCCGTTGAGGTGCCGTTGGTCACCATGTAGCTGCGTTCGGCGTTAAAGACGCGCGCAATATACTCTTCCGCTTCTTTATGCGGGCCGCTGTGGTCCAGCAGGGAACCCAGTTCAGAAACCGAAATCGAGATATCGGATTTCATGGTGTTTGAACCAAAGAAATCATAGAAGATGCTGCCGACCGGGCTTTTCTGGAAGGCGGTACCGCCCATATGGCCTGGAGTACAGAAGGTGTATTTACCTTCACGCACATATTTGAACAGCGCTTTGGTCAGCGGCGGCAGAATGGTATCGATGTATTCATCGGTGTTCTGTTTGATTTTATCGGCGATGTCGTCGGCCGCACCCAGCGCATATTCGAAGAAACGCACCTGCATGCGCAGATCGTTCAGGCTGACGTCCAGCGTGGAGTAGGTGTTAGCGAAAGCGTACAGCGGCATATATTCGTTCAGCTTGCTGATCTCTTCGCACAGTTCAAGATTGTATTTATCCCAGTCGAAGATCACGCCGCACAGACGGGCATTGTTTTCGATCAGTTTCAGTAAATCTTCGCGGTCGTTCGGATAGACAATACGGAAGTCCAGGCGTTCAAGGGCGCGATGCAGTTCGCGGATAGGCTCTTCTTTAAAGTAGACGCCCATGTGATTCATGATTGCGATAACGTTCATAGTCGAATCTCCAGATATGGAGAGCCCCTCCCGTCACGTGGTGACAGGTGCAGGAAGGAGCTCCAGGAAAAGGGGTTACGGATTAATGCGCGCTGGCGGCAGAGCTGTCAGTGGTGTCGTTTTCGTGCTGACGCTGATGCATTTTGCGACCGTAGAACATCAGGATAATCAGGCTGACGATAAAGGTACCGGCCAGTTCGAAGGAGCTTGCCCCCATCAGGGCGATGAAGCAGAACGCACAGCCCAGGACGGAACAAATCAGGCTGACAAGGTTGCGAATGTTAATGCCTTCGAAGCGAATCAGGTCAACGCAGGAGTAGAAGTAAGGCAGCATGGTCAGCAGGACGGCGATACCGGTCAGTTCACCGAACAGGTCAGACGCTTTACCGCCGCTGGAGTTCATCAGGGTAATCAGCACCATCAGCGCGGTCATTTTCACCGCCGCCAGCAGCAGGCCTTTTTTCGGAATACCGTTGTTATCCACTTCACCATACACTTTCGGGAAGTTGCCATCGTTGGCGGCGCGAACCCCGGCCTGACCAACCAGCATCATCCAGGAACCCAGAGAAGTCAGGCAGGCAAATGCGGTGAAAGCAGAGACTACCGGCGCAGCCCAGCCGCCAAGAATGGTTGAGGCGCTGATAGCGAACGGCGCGCCGGAGGCAGCCATCTGAGCCGCAGGATACATACCGGCGATAACCTGAGTCGCGGCGATATAGACCACGCCGGCCATCGCGGTTCCCAGCATGGTTGCCAGCGGAACGGTACGTTTCGGGTTTTTCACCATCCCGGTACTGACGGCGGCAGACTCAACGCCGACGAATGCCCACAGGCAGAGCAGAATACTTTTGATTACCGCATGGCTGTCTGGCGTGCTGGACGTGTTCCAGTTTGCCTGATAGGTCGCTGCATCAAACCAGTGCCAGCCGATAACCGCGGTCATCACCACCGGAATTAATACCAGCACCAGGCCAATGGTGGTCAGACGGCTTACCCAGGTACCGCCGAGCATATTCACGAAGGTGAATATCCAGACGATCGCAATACACGCGATACCGGCTGGAATCGGGTTATTCAGAATCGGGAAGAAAGTAGACAAATAAGAAACGGCGGTAATACCGATGGCCAGGTTACCAATCCAGTTGGCATGATAATAAAGGACGCCGGTCTGGAAACCGAATGCGGGAGATATTTCCCCGGCATACGCAATTGGGCCACCCTGCTGTGGGTTCTTGGTTGCCAGTCGGGCATAAACATAAGCCAGAGACATCGCACCAATAATAGAAATAACCCATCCCCAGATAGCAATACCACCGATGCTGGCGAGGTTCGCAGGTAATAATGCAATACCGCTCCCCATCATATTACCAGCGACGACGCCGGTACAGGCAAATAGCCCTATCTTCTTGGCAGAACTCATGTTTGCTTTTCTCCTAAGTTTATTTGGGAGGTACAGATCATGATATAGAACCTTTAATTGACCCGACCAACTGCCAACAAGATTACTGATTCAAAGAAGATAAGTCCTAAAGATAAAGTGAAATAACAACAAACATCAGACAAATGATATTTTGACCTTTTTCAATTAACATATCAGGATGACATGTTGATATCATAAAAAGATAAACATCGTTTAGTTACAGTCACTTACAGGAAGGATGATATGTTGACTTTGTGTTGTAGTTCGCTATTCCGGCGTTAAATATATATAACAATCAGGGCGCTCATGAGAAACATAAATTTAACCTCACCATACTCAACATCCTGAGTATGGTGAGGGTTTACTTATTCTGAAGAGAGGAAATTATCGAGGTAAGGGACCACCCGGGTGACCGAGGTCTGGAATACTGCATTTTCAATCCAGTAAAAGGTGTTCTCGCCCGGGCGCAAATTAAATGCCGTCAGATAAGCATCCGCAGCTTCCCGGTTCTGCCCTTTCATCTCGTAGACTTTACCCAGCAGCACGTAATTCATCCACGACATCTCGAGGTCGATCCCGGTATTAATCGCGTTATACGCCTCATCGACTTTACCCTGGCCCAACAAATCCACTGTTTTAATTTGGTAAAATACCGCCGTATCTTTGATTCCCGGCATATCACCGACCCGGGTGATTTCAGCGTACAGCGCGTTGAGCTGCTCTTTATTTAACGGCTGCTGCGAATGACGTAATACATCCACCAGCGTTTTTTCCGCATAGGCGTAAGAAAACTCAGGCGAGTCTTTAATCACTTCATCGAGCAGCGCGCTAGCCTTACCTAAGGAGTCGACATCACCGTTCATTAATAACTGATGCGACTCGTAGAAATGCGTCAGCGCCGTGCTGTGCGACGGTTGATACTGTTTCAGCATCGTCTGCATGCGTTCCGACCACGGCTGCTTTAAGGCCTCCGATAAGCTGCTCAGCAGATCGTTTTGAATCGCCAGCTGGTTGTCGCTGGTGATGAAATAACGTTTGTCCATCATCGTTGAACCGTCGGCGTTATCCACCATCTGCACGGACATAAAGCACTGCTGCGCGCGATAGTGGCGCTGGTTGACGAACTCAATCGTCAGCGTTTTACCTGAACTGCTTGGCTCATTAATGTTGTAGTTGGTTTTGTCATGCACCATAAAGGTCGAGAAGGTGTTGAGCGACGTCGTCACCAGGCTGCCCAGGCCCACCGCATACGAGTGCTGCGATGCCCAGTTGGTGCAGGAATTACCTTTCAGCAGATGGATATCGATATCGCGCGGGTTCAGCAGCAAGCGCGCTTTATTCACCGGTGGCCGCGACTCGATCGACGACAGCGCAACCAGCGCCACGCAGGAACCCAGCGCCAGCAGGAACAGGATCCATACCCAGAAAGTAGTAATGCGTCGGCGCTTCTCCGGTTTTACGGCCGGCGTCTGGTCTGGCTCAACCTCGCCGGCAGAGTGCGTCAGGTCGGGCGTCAGTTCAGGCGTCGCAGCGGAGACCGCGGGGGGGATCGCCATCGCGGGCTCTTCCCCCTCTTCCGTACACCAGATGACCGGCACCGTAAGCTTATAACCGCGCTTGGGTACCGTCGCAATATATTCGAGGCTATTATCGTTGCCATCTTTCAACGACTTACGTAGCTCGGAAATACTCTGCGTGACGACGTGGCTGGTGACCACGTTACGTGTCCAGACATTATCAATAAGCTCGTCCCTGCTGAGCACTTCACCAGGGTGACGGGCAAAGAAGACCAATAGATCGATTAAGCGCGGTTCCAGAGTAAGCTGACGCCCCTTCCGGCTGATTTGGTTAACAGAAGGTGTAACCAGCCATTCTCCCACGCGAACAACAGGTTGTTGCATAAAAAAGAGCCCAAAACGAAAAGGGAAAGGCGCGATGATAACACATTTCCCCTCCCTATTTATGATAGGGGTCATTACCTTGATCGCGTTATATCATTCTGCACTTATTTCACTTAGCCAGTTTTTATTTCTAAACAAAACCGGTCATAGTTTATTAACATCTGAATCATTTCTGCAGAAAAAGTGAAGGCCTGTTCTGCTCTATCGCCTCGATAAGCGCCCGCACGGCCAGGCGATTCAGGATGCTATTCCCCCTGTTCTCTACCGACATGGCCCAGGAACAAGCGGATGATGACGCCCCAATGACCCGCTCATGCGCCGGCACAAGCCACATCGCCGCACCGACAGAGCAGTATTCCGGCCCGCGCAGCGACTGATTTTCCGCAGGACGCCGAACTATTCCGGGAAACATCCGCTTGCGCGGGCGCAGTCAGAGGCATTCTTCGGCGGCGGTAAAGCCGGTTATCCGCGCTATCCCGCCGCCGCCGCGCAGTAGCTCCGCGGCCCCGGCTGGGACGAGCGCCTGCGTTCTGGTGGATTAAGCGCGCCCCTGTCGATGCTGCGCCACCGCCTGCTCCAGTGCGCTAATGTCCGGGCTGGAGAGCAGCGGCTGCAGGCTCAACAGCGTCTCTTCCTCTAATTCATAGAGATTCAGCTTCAGCAGTCGCTCCACATCGGGTTCGGGAAAACGATACTTAATAAAGGTAGCCGGATTTCCACCGACGACGCTATACGGCGGAACGTCTTTGGTGACCACCGCCCCCGCCGCCACCACGGCGCCTTCGCCAATTGTGACGCCCGGCATGATCATCGCCCGCATACCAATCCAGCAGCCATCTCCGAGCACGGTATCGCCACGATGCTGGTAGGCCTCGTTCACGCATGACACAAACGGATAGAGGCTGATCCAGTCCATCCGGTGGGTACTGTTGCCGCCCATCAGGATCACCGCTTCTGGCGCGATACAGACAAAATTGCCAATAAAGAGCTTATCGACATGACCTAAGGGCTCCCACCCTTCGCTGACGGGATCGCCGTGCAGGTAGCGCACCACGCAACGTTCAAACCCGCGATCCCAACAGTCGCTATAGTAGCTGTGGCTGCCGCGAATGATCACATTCGGGTTGGTTACCGTCTGGTGCAGGCGTTCAGTGATTGACCAGTGTTTATCGGCCATCGAGGCATTCCTTCTTGCGTTAATATATCCGCTTGCTGACCCGTTATCATAAACCGGAAAAACTCAATACCGGAACAACCACTGCAAGCGTTGCTGGCATCATTATGGCTGACTCAGGGAATATTTTGTTGAGAATAAACTGACAGGAATTATGTTTATTTTCTCGCTACGCCATTATCCATAATTAAACAAAATAGCTCCACCCCGATCATATTCTTAATGATAAAAACGGGCACTTTCCCCACTCTGCCAGGTTTTTCTGTGTCCAGACTTCTTATTCTTACTGCCGTGTTACTGCTGACCTCCTGCGCGGGATATTTTTCGCCGCCGCCAAAAGAGACGAAAGGTGACGACGCCGGCCAGTCGAGTTCGCTCCCTGACTGTCGTAGTCGTCACCACGTTATTATCTGCGACTGGGGGAAAGCGTAACGCATAACCGCTCGCCTGTGGGCAGAGGCGAGCGGTTAGCTTATGGCGCCCGATCGGCTTCCGGCGTAGGAATCGTCGATAAGATCGGCCGGGAACGGCGGCTATAAAAATAGAGTCCGATCAGCAGCAGCGTAAACGGAATGCCAAACCATAGCGTCATGCGGAAGAAATCGGTAAACGCGGTGGAAATCAGCAGCGCCAGCATCAGAGCAGCCCCCAGCAGCGTACTCCAGGGATAACCCCACAAGCGAAATTTCAGCACCGTTTGCCTATGCTGGCGGCGGAAAAACAGGTGCGTGATAAAGATCATCAGCCAGGTAAAACAGGCTCCGTAGACCGAAATAGACATCATCGCGGCAAACGCCTGCTGCGGGTAGAGCACGCTCAGGACAATAGAGACCATAATGCCGACGCAGGAGATTGCCAACGCATTCACCGGGATCCCGCGAGCGCTGATCCGACCGAACGCGGCCGGCGCCTGCCCGGCACGCGACAGCGAGAACATCATCCGCGTGGTAATATACAGCTGACTGTTCATGGCCGAGAGTGCCGCAATCAGGACAATAAAGTTAAAAATACCGCCGGCATACGGCAAGTGAATCACGTTCATCGCCACCAGGAAGGGGCTTTCGCTGGTGCCGGACTGACGCCACGGCACAATCGCCAGCATCAGCGCAATCGACAGCATATAGAAAATAAACAGGCGCAGGATGGTCCCTTTAAACGCCGACTTCACCGCCACCACCGGGTTTTTTGCCTCTCCTGCCGCCACGGCGATCATTTCAATGCTCAGATAGCTGAAGATAGAAACAATTGTCGCAAACCACATGCCGCGGACCCCAAACGGCATAAACCCACCGCCATCGATAAAATTATGCAGGCCGTAGGTTGGGTTGGCGGAGAAGGCCAGGATCCCCAGACCGATGACGATAAAAGCCACGATTGCCAGAACCTTGATCGTCGATAGCGCATACTCCACCTGCCCGAACCATTTCACGCCAATAACGTTAATCACCATCACCACGGCGGAGAACAGCAGCACCCAGGGCCACACCGGCGTTTGCGGGAACCAGAACTGCATATACATTCCAATGGCGGTCACCTCGGTACCCACCGCCAGCACCACGCAGGACCAGTAGGAGTAGCGCACCAGGAAGCCGCACAGCGGACTGAGATAAAACTCGGCATAGTCGCCGAATGAGCCGGGAGTCGGATGCTCTGAGGTCATCTCCGCAAGGCAGCCCATTAGCAGCAGCGCAATCACGCCTCCGGTCAGATAGCTCAGCAGCACCGACGGTCCCGCCATCTGAATGGCGTAGGCGCTCCCCAGAAACAGTCCGGTACCAATCGCGCCGCCGATCGCCAACATCGACATTTGCCCGGCGGTAAGCTGTTTCTTCAACCCGCCCTGGCGCTGTGCAATCTCATCAAAACGCTTGCGATCTTTCATTAGTTCCTGCCTTAGCGACGGGCGGTAGTCACATCGAGAATAGCGGCGGTGACATAATCAATGTTGTCACCATTGAGACCGGGCAGACACATCCGTCCCGGCGCCACCAGATAAATGGCATAGCGCTGGCGCAGCTCGCTCACCTGCCGTTCGTCCAGGCCGGTATAGCTGAACATCCCGCGCTGATCGCGGATGCGCCGGTAATCCAGCTGAGAGCCGCCCTGCTCCAGGCCGGCGGACAGACGCTGGCGCATCTGCTGGATCCTCTGGCGCATGGCCGCCAGCTCTTCCTGCCAGAGCTGACGGAGCTGCGCATCGGCTAGCACCATGTCGACTATCCGGCTGCCGTGGGTCGGCGGACAGGAATAGCTACGGCGTATTAATGTCTTTAAGGCCCCCTGAACGTTAGCGGCGGTCTGCGCGTTGGCGCAGCGCACGGTTAATCCCCCTACCCGCTGGCCGTACAAGGCGATATTTTTCGAAAAAGAGTTGGCGACGATAAAATCCAGATCGCTTGCCAGCGCCAGCCTCAGCGCATAGCAGTCCTCCTCCAGCCCGGCGCCAAACCCCTGATAGGCGATATCGAAAAATGGCAGCAGACCCTGCGCCTGAACCACGCCCAGAAGCGTCTGCCACTGGCTCTGGCTCAGATCGGTGCCGGTCGGGTTATGGCAGCATGGATGCAGCAGCACCGCCGTGCCGGCGGGTAGCGTCTGCAGGACCGTCAGCATGTCGGCAAAGCGCAATTCGCCGCGGAGATTGTCAAAATAGGGATAGCTGTTCACCTGCAGTCCTGCGCCGGAAAAAATCGCCTGATGGTTGGCCCAGGTTGGATCAGAGACCCAAATCTCTTTACGCTGTAAAAAGTGAACGAGAAAATCTGCCGCCAGCTTCAACGCCCCTGAACCGCCAACGGTTTGTACCGTCGCCAGCACAGATTCCGGGGCGGCGGGCCCCAGCAGCAAGGTCTGTATCTGGCTGGCAAAGCTTGCGCTGCCTTCAATCGGCGGATAGCCGTGCGGCTGCTGCTGCGCCAGCAGGCGCCGCTCTGCCTGCTCGACGGCCCGCATCAGCGGAACTTTTCCTCGCTCGTCATAATATAAGCCGATGCCTAAATTCACCTTCCGCGGATTGCGGTCCTGCAAATAGGCTTCCATTAATGACATAATAGGGTCGGGAGTCGACGGTTTAATTTCTGCGAACATAGGTATCCTTAGCCATAATAAATATGACTGGCAGGTGAACATTTATTTTTTTATTTTCAGGCCGTAGCGCTGACGGTAATTTCTATTTTCATTCCCGGCACAACTAATTTATCAACGATCACCGTCGAACGATTTGGATAAGGGGCATTGAAGTAGCGCCGGTAAATATCATCAAGGCGTGCAACATCGTTGACGTCAGTCAGATAAATAATAACCTGGAGAACATTATCGCTGTGGCTCCCGGCCGCCTGTAGCGCCTGGGTGAGATTATCGAAAGTCAGGGCGATCTGCTGTTCCGCCGGGCCGGTTTCAATAGTGCCATCAGCCCGAACCGGTCCATGTGCGGTAAAGAGCATCCCGCCGCCGCGTGTCGCCCAGGAGAACGGCTGACCGATATCCGGAAGGCCGGTATGAATTACGTCTCGCATAAAGGATTCTCGTAGTGATAAAGCTGGCTGAAAAGTGCGCCATCGGTGGCAAACAGCGCGTCAAGAATGGTGTAGTGGTTAGCCCCCGGCAGGGCTATTGCGTCAACCGGCCTCCCCCGCTGGCGCAACCGCTGAGCGTAGTTTTCACTTTGCGCGATGAGCTCGGCTCGCTCGGCGGTGCCGTAAAACAGCGTCAGAGGGGGGAGCTTCGTCGGTAAATGACGCAGCGGACTGAGGTCATTCACCTCCTGGGGCGTCAGCTGCAGTGACCGGTTGACCGCTGTATTCAGCAAAGGCTCAAGCTCATAAATCCCGCTGATTGCCAGTACCGCATCGACACGCGGATGCGCCTGCCAGCAGGCCGCCAGATGGCCGCCTGCAGAGTGCCCACACAGATAAACCGGGCTACACAGACCCGGCTGGCGACCAATGGCGTCCAGCGCCGCCCCAATCTGGCGGTGGATCGTCGTTAACGTCGCCTGCGGCGCTAACGTATATTCCAGCAACATCACATCAAACCCACGGGCCAGCGGCCCGGCAGTAATAAAGGCAAAATCCTCTTTATTACAGGATTGCCAGTACCCGCCATGAATAAATATTATCGTGCCCATTTTTCTGGCGGCAGAAATAAACCAGTCAATACCTTCCCGTGGATGTTCACCATAAGAAAAAGTCATCATATTTTCGCCGCACTGGTACGCTTGCTGACTTCGTCGCTGAAAGTCAGCCAGTATTTCCGCCTCATTATCTACGGTTGTGCTGTTATCATAACTCCCGACGCTGAGTTTCATATATTAAACTGTGTTTATTATTTAAGATGTGGCTTAACTATTAGCAATGAGAAAATATGTTGTCAAGCTTGCACAAAGTGGAATGCGTGAGAGTTAATAGAAATTAAATCTCAGAGCTAATAAGTTTTACCAGTGAAACTTTTATCGGGAAATGCGCGTGCGAAAATGATGACGGTCAAGGATTGGCGCTCACCTGTCCACGCATTCGTCGGCTTCTTCCCCCTTCCTGCCCAGCGTACTGTGACCGAGCCAACGTCCTGAGAAACCACTGAAGGGACAAACTGTACAAACATCGGGAAAAGTTCATACTCAACGCTATAAGTGAGCCAATATTTTTGATATTAAACTGGTCGTCGCCGTGTCAGGTCTCAGAACTTATAAAAAGGAATACAGACCAATGAAATACAAATTAGTCAAGCAGGTTGTCCATGATGATGTGTTAAGAAACAGCTTCATTAATTTGGCAATTAAGACCTTCGATCTCTCTTTTAAAGAGTGGTACAAGAAAGGCTACTGGACCGAGTCCTATATTCCTTATGCGTTTGTTGATCATAATAAAGTGATTGCCAATGCGTCGGCTAACATTATCGATCTCATGTGGCAGGGAGAACCCAGGCGCTATATCCAGATTGGGACCGTGATGACCGCCACCGATCATCGTGAAAAGGGCCTGGCCAGCCAGCTGATTAACCATATTCTGACTGACTGGCAGGAGCAGGCCGACGGTATTTTTCTCTTCGCTAACTCCACAACCGTTGATTTCTATCCTAAATTCGGCTTTGAACAAACCGACGAATACCAGTACGCCCTGCCGGTTACGCCCGTTGCCGGGGATTTTCGCAAGCTGGATATGGATAAAGAGAGCGATGTGAATATCCTCAAATACTATTATCAGAAAGCCAACCCGTTCTCCCGCCTTTCGGCACACAATAACTTCGGCCTGTTGATGTTCTACTGCTCGGCGTTTATGAAGCACTTCGTCTATTACTCGGAGAAAAATAATGCCGTGGCGATCGCCATGCAAAACGATCATGCATTGCTCTGTTTTGATATTTTCTGTGACAGCGCGAGTTCGATGACCAGCATCGTGAATGAACTTGCGGCGCAACATACCCGGCAGGTTATTTTAGGCTTTACTCCCAGGGAAGACCGGGCAGGTGAATATGAAAAAATTGAAATTGATGATTTTCTTTTCATCTATACGGCAAAAGAAAATATCTTTAAGGAGCGTAAGCTGATGTTCCCGACGCTCTCGCATGCCTGAGTCCCCCGGCCATATTGTGACTGGCGCAAGCCCGTACCGAGGCTGAAGCCCAGTCGGCAACCACCTCTCCCGCGATGACCCCACCGGGGCGTGGCGGAAGAGGTGAAAACATTATTTAGTGACGATAAACAGAGACTTGCAGCGCGGACACAATAATGTCACCCCTTTTTTAATTTTGTTCACCGGCTGCCGTGATTTATGCCCGCATTGCGGGCAGGTTACCGTGGTATCAGAGGTGGAACTCAAGCGCTTCACTGCGTTGTCGAAGAATGACATAGACCTTTACCCGCTGAATGAATGTGGTCTATCATACCACTAACTGATTAAAAAACACACAACATCAGGGCGCGCGGGGAAATGACCAGGGTGAGGAATTTATCGCGGTTTAATCCGCTATTTACGTGATGACATCGCGTCATGCTTAAATCAGGATGCCTCATTGCCGATTTTCTGTTCATCCCTCGCGATGGTGTTACTCGATCGTCAGATATTATTAACTGCATCAATATAAAGGAGGTTTTACTTATTTTCCGGAAGGCGTCCCGCTTGCGGCAGACTCGGTATGAGGTATCATGATGCGCAGCTTCAGGTGTTTTCACTAAAAACAGCACGATCGCCCTATTAAATGCAGAAATCCCGATAAAAATAAGATAAATAGTATAAGTCTTAAATTACCTCTTATATGATGAATGAGATATGGTAATGTTCATTCATATCGAATGATTACAGATAAACAAGAGATAAGAAATGACTGAAAACTCAACAATTCACGCTCAAAATTGTCGTACCGATATCGGGATTGGGAAACAGGTCACGGCCAGCGTAAAAGGTTATGTCGATGGCCATCTTTATATGATTGACATCACCGTTCATCCTGTTGAGATCACATTTGATTTTGGCGAAGAAAAAATTATGCGCGGGTCTTATTTTAGCTCTAAGAATCAGGAGATGGTATGGGCGGCGGAAAGAAAAGAGCTGACCATCTCCGATGAAAAAGGATCTTTCACGATAGCCTTTTAGTGTTCAGGTTCAATGTCGATAAAACGTGCCGTCGCTATGCCCTGAGCCAATACGGCCCGCTTCAATTAAAATTTCATCAATAACATCTTCCAGGCACGCTGAACCATGATTCTCACAAATCATATGAACCTGTTTCAATATTTCTTCCTGGGACATCTCTCCGCGTAAAGCGGAGGTCAGCATCACCGATGCCCAGCGCCGAACTTCCGGGTGCGTAATCATACATCTTTACCTCAAATAGCAACACACGCCTTTAAATTATAGGTGCTCACCGGACATTCACCCATTAAATGATGCTGTCGCCCCTGTCGGCGCGGCATAGAGGTTGACTCATCCTGCCGCAGCCGACCGCTCATCGCTGCGCTATGACAACAGTTTTACCGCCGCGTTTTGAATCTCGGCCGATGTTAAATCGCGATCGGAGGCAACATGCACAATGCGATGATCGCCGGTCAAGGAAGGAAATTCAGCAGACATGATCTGCAGCTGTTTTTGTTCACCGTTAGGATACTCACGTAATATTGTTGTTACCCCCGGCACTATTTTCGCGACAACTGCCGGTAATGCATTGAAAAAAACAATAACTTTCTTCATGAGTCTACCACCTGGCTGAAAGCATAATGATGACTATGCCATGCATTGTGTGATGAAAAAGAAAAGGCCCCGTCCGGGGCCCTTTCGTTATTTCCGACACGCCATTGTCGCCGTGCCGCTGGAAATGTAAGGAGCAATATTATCAAATGTAATCATTGATGTTTTACAAAAGATACATTTTGCGCCAAAGGGATTTTTTTCCGTCACATCGTAATTCGATGTTCTGTATTGTGACCCATGACAACATGGGCATCTGAAATGAATGTATTCAATCATAATGTTAACCTTGATGTGTGACAACATTCACTACCGCAGGGACTAGAGGTTATACTCTGGTGAAAACTCATCTGTGGTTTTCAAGGATAGTGCAGAAATCACCGTGCTGAACAGCAGGCCAAGAATACGCTTTCTTTGCGACCGTTCTCTGTATGATTAATCTGAGGTTTTTCACCAGCTTAATCATGACTTATTTTAGTGATTGTCTAAGATATGTTGTTCGTTTTTTTAATTTGCCCTTGGGCATATCTGGTCTGCAAAAAAACTTATCGAAGAGAAAAATACCCAAAAGGAGATATCAGATGATAAATGCGATGAGAAAATTCCAGGAACTGTTGCAGATAATTTTTAAGACTCAAACCGTTGAAACCATTAACGCATGTAAATCAGCAATTGGCAAGCATTATTTTTTACAGCTTTTTAACAGTATTTTTTTGCCCGTAAAACTATGCAAATACTGACTATAACTGACAACTTTATCAGTAGCTTATTCCTGCTGGCGCCCCATGTTACACTTATTTTGTGGTATTCTGTCTCTCCCGGAGATTTTTGCTATGAGATCGGAAGACACCCTTGACTGGTACCCAGCCCAGCTCCCGCCCGTTAAAATCATTCTGGGCAATGCCGTGCTTGAAGTCGGAAAGCTTGGCCGCCCGATCAACGCCAGAACGCTACGTGAGTATCTGCAGGTGCTTCAGCGCACGCAAAAGAGCCGCGATGATAAAATTGCCCTGCAAACCGCAATCGACGTTTTGTCGGATAATCAACGCGTAAACGGAAAATTATAATGGCCACGGCGGCGGCTGCACCGCTATCGGGCTCGTTATCCCTTTCAATAACTTAAGTTTTTTTTAAATATTCTCTGAAGAGAATTAATTTGTATCTTTCACCTGTAAAAAGGTGCATCGTCGTAGTTGGCCCACAATGATATGCAGAGTCATTTGCCTGAGCCAACAACAGAGTTAGCAACTCGCGCCGAACGCGTCCTTCGAGGTTTCAACATGAAAGCGGCAAACACTTTTTTTTGCCATCCATCCCAGCTACCGACGGTCAGAGCGATTATCGGGGACGCTGTGCTTGAAATTATCAGCCGCGGTGCGCCTGTGGGTGCAGCCGGACTGCTGGCGCTGCTGAAAAGCCCGGGAGCCAGGAAGAACTGGTCCGATGAAGGCCCCCTCTTGCAGATTGCGATTGATGCTCTGGAAGAGAGCTTATCGATTGATTTTAAAAAAATATAACCAACACTGATTAACTACACCGAAGGTCACACTATGTTTATGACACTATTTATTTATCTCGGAATTATCGGTTCCGTCGCCGCGCTGGCTTTATTTTCCCTGTCGCTGTTATGGATTGCCGTTTCAAATAACCCGGATAACACGGATATATAAACTTCATCGCAATTTAATCTTCCGCTAAAGGCCAGCACCTCGACGCTATCTCTTCCTCAGACATCCTGTTGCATCGCTACCGGCTGCATTGCAGATAGCATAACGACGCATCTCTGGCCAACCGCTCCCTGTCCTGCCCCGCATGTGGAAAGTCCGGCAATGCCTTTCATCACCGGACCGGGCATGCGTTTATTTTATCCCGCGACGTGAAACGTAATCCCGCGCGGCTTCTCCGGTGTAAATCTGGCGTGGACGGTAAATATTCAGCGGCGACTCATGCATTTCGTTCCAGTGTGCGACCCAACCCAGCGTACGCCCCACCGCGGTCATGACGACAAACATCGACGAAGGTAGCCCCATCGCTTTCAGGATCACGGCGGTATAGAAATCGACGCTCGGCGAAAGTCCATTCTCAACAAAGTAGGAATCGTTGAGCGCCACCTCTTCCAGAGCCATTGCCACCTGAAGCAGTCGGTCCGACATTCCCAGCTCCGCCAGCACCTTATGGCAGGTTTCGCGCAGAATGGCCGCCCGGGGATCGAGATATTTGTAGCGCGAGTTGCCAAAGCCCAGTCGGCGGAAAGCCAGAGGATCCCTTTTCACCTTACTGATAAACGCCGGGACCTGTTCGACGCTCTCAATATCCCCCAGCATTTGCATGCTGGCCTCGTTGGCACCGCCGTGCATCGGCCCCCACATCGACGCCAGACCGGCCGCCACGCAGGCGAAGAGATTAGCCCCGGAGGAGCCGGCCGCACGAACCGTCGTGGTTGACGCACACTGCCCGTGATCGGCATGGAGCACCATAATCTGGTTCAAGGCTTGCTCAATAACCGGATTCACCTGGTACTTTTCCGCTGGAATCGCAAACAGCATATGCAGGAAATTCCCGGCATAAGAGAGATCGTTTCTTGGGTAGACCGCAGGTTGCTCGATAGAAAACTTATAGCTCATCGCCGCGAGGGTGGGCATTTTGGAAAGCAAGCGAGTGGCGGCCAGCGCACGATGCTCGGGGTTTTCGACATCCAGTACATCGTGATAGAACGCGGCCAGTGCGCCCACCATGGCACACATCAGCGCCATCGGATGGGAGTCGCGACGAAATCCGCTGCACATTTTCGCCATCTGTTCGTGCACCAGGGTGTGACGGGTAATTTTTTCCCGGAAGACCTGATAACTCTCCTCATCGGGCGCCTCGCCGTGCAGCATAATGTACGCCACCTCCAGGAATTCACACTGCCTGGCCAGCTGGTCTACCGGATAGCCACGGTGCAGCAGGACGCTATTTTCAGTATCGATATAGGAAATGGCCGACTCACAGCCGGCGGTATTGCTGAAGCCAGGGTCAAAACTGCATATTCCTGAATTCGCGAGCGCGCGGAGATCAATACCGAGGTGACCCAGCGTCCCGGACACCGTATTCAGAGGGATGGCCTCTTGTCCATCCAAAGAAAGTATTAACGGTTTCGTTCCCATCCTGTAAATTCCCCTCAACAGCCAACGCATGATCACCCTGAAGACATTCTTCAGGCCGAATTTCCAACATAGCCAGGGTGATGCGGCTATTCTTTGATATAAACGGTTAAACACGCGATAAAAGCGGGTTTTACCCGGGCTTCCTGTGCTCTAACCTGAATAAGGACTACCGTGTTAGCCAATACGCTTATTTTTGTCGTCGCCGCCATCCATATCTACATTCTGATCCTGGAGATGTTTTTGTGGGAGAGCCCGACCGGGCGCAAGGCATTCGGCCTTAGCGCCAGTTTTGCCCGCGAGACCCGGGTGATGGCAGCCAATCAGGGCCTGTATAACGGTTTTTTGGCCGCGGGTTTGTTGTGGGGACTCTGGAGTCCAGAGAGCGGATTTGAGTTTAAAGCGTTCTTTCTGATCTGCGTGGTGATCGCCGGGCTGTTCGGCGCCGCAACCGCCAGCCGAAAAATACTGTATGTGCAGGCACTTCCGGCAACGGTGGCGCTGATAGCGCTGTACGTCAGCTAATGCAGGCGTCGGAGAAGACCGCCGTCGACTTTGACGGCGGGACGTGAGTCACTCTCCGGGCGGTAAGTGCCGGGATGCCTCCCAGGCCATTGGCGAAAGCACCCATATGCTGGCCACTTTATGGACCCGCGCATCGGACATCGCGGGCCCGATACTCAGCAGCGAAGCCATAAGCCACAACAGATAGACTCCTTTTCTCTTCATCTCGGCGACTCCTCATCGCTGCGCACGGAATCTGGCGCCGGCTTGTGTCGTTCAATAATCGACAGGCAGCCTACCAGTACAACAATAACGGCCCCGAAGATCAGGCTGACGACGTTGGCGCCAAAGCCAAAACCGCCGTTTTCTACCGGCTGTGACAACAGATCACCGCAGGCGGCACCGAAGGGACGGGTCAGGATATATGCCGCCCAGAAGCAGAACACCGCATTGGCACGGAAAACAAAGCGTGCCGTCGCAATGATTAAAATCCAGCCGCCAAAGAAGGCCGCTGCGCTGTAATAGCCCATGTTCAGCCCTTCAGCCAGACCATCCCCTACGGCTGTCCCCAGCGCAAAAGTAAACAAAATAGCCAACCAGTAGAACCGCTCTCTGACCCGGTTATCGATATGGTGAATGGACAGGGTCTTTTCCCGCGCGTACCACAGAACAAAAGTCACCAGCAGCGCCAGGGCGAAAAAGAGCGAGCTATAGGCTAGCGGTACATGTAAAGCATCGCTTAAATTGTCGGTCACCAGGGTCCCGAAAATGCTGATAAACACCACCGTCAGCCAATAGATCACCGGCTGATAGCGAGTTTCCCGCAGTTGAAAAACCAGAGTGACGAGCAACAGCCCGCCGACCACCCACGAAGTATTCAGCAGACCAAATCCCAAATCCATATTGAGATAATCGGCAGCGGTTTCCCCGACCGTGGTCGACATCATTTTAATTAACCAGAAGACCAGCGTGACCTCAGGCACTTTATTCAGCCACGGCGGCGATATTGTCGACGTATTCATATATCCCCTCTTATTACCTATCTTCTACTGGCACAGACCAGCGTTAACGTAGCGTGCAGACATACACCAATGCGGGCGGCAGATTGCGCATCACCACAATGCGCTGCCAGCGGAAATAGCGGGAAAGCAACGTTTCAGACAATGGGCTGTACTGAAACTGGATAAACAGTCCGTGCGCCGACATCTGTTGGCGGATCTGATTCAGAATGCGCATGCTGATACGCAGCGGAAGCGAGAGCAGCGGCAGGCAGGAAAAGACGATATCGTAGGGATTGATCAGCCTTTCCGCCGATGCGGCCACCACGTTAAGACGGCGATCGTCAATGGCCTGTAGCTGGCCGACGAATCCCGGATTAATTTCGTAGGCATCGAGCATCGCATCGCGGCGCATCCGCGACAGGATCCCTTTTGTTAACACACCGTTAGCCGCGCCCAGCTCGGCAATCGACAGGCTGACGCCCCAGTCAACCTGGTTCATCATCGCGCGACAGAGCGCGGCCGATGAAGGCAGCAGCGCCCCGGTCGTCCTCGGGTCGGCAATAAACTGGCGCAGGTAAGAAGAACCGCGCGTCAACGCGGCTCCGGCAGAATGAGAAAATGGATTGTTATGCATGATTATCACCTGACGGTAGCGGATAATGGATTATCCGCTACCGTGGATGACTCTGGCTCAACGCCCGGATTACAATTTTGTTCGCTTGAGGGGGCTTTCGTTGCGCTCAGGCAGGAGCAATGAAAAACAGCTGCCCCTGTGCGGTGTGCTCGTCACGACTATCCTGCCGCCGTGCAGCTCCGCAATGGTTTTGACCAGCGCCAACCCCAGACCGGTGTTCTCAGCGTTGCTACGGGCGTCATCCAGTCGGTAAAAACGGTCGAAAATATGCGGCAAATGTTCGGGGCTGATGCCTTCGCCATTATCTTCGACGCTGAGCACAATCTGACCATTTTCCCGCCCGGCGCGCAGCACAATTTTACCGCCGGAGGGCGTGTGGCGTAGCGCATTGGACAACAGGTTCGACAGCGCACGCTGCAGATGAATCGGGTCAGCGTAAAAATCCACTTCCCCTTCGCTGATCAGGGTGATGTTCTTCTCCTCCGCCAGCACATCATAGAGGTTTATCTGACGCGCAAACTCCGTCGCACTGGTGAGGCGTTCAAGATGCAGCGGCTCACGGCTGTTATCGGCCCGGGCGAGGAACAGCATCGATGAAATCATTCGCGACAGGCGCTCGCCCTCTTCCACAATGGCCGCCAGCGTGTCCCGGTACTCTTCCGCGCTGCGAGCTTTGCTTTGCGTTACGCTGGCGGCGGAAATCAGATTGTTGATGGGACCACGCAGCTCATGGGCTATATCCGATGAAAAACGGGTCAACTGCGTAAAAGAGGCTTCAAGACGGGTCATCATGCCGTCGAAGGATGCCGACAGCACATTCAGTTCCGACGGCCAGCGCTGGGTCGACAGGCGAGTGTGTAACTCCCCGGCGTGGATATGCTCAATCTCCCGGCTCATGGTGCGCAGCGGCAGTAACCCCCTTCGCGCCAGCCAGTAGCCAAGAGCAGAAAAGAGAACCACCGCCAGCGCCGCGACAATCTGCATTCGTTGCCAGTAGTCTTCAATGATCTCATTGTTTTTTGATACATTCAGCGCCGCCTGGACTCGCCACGGTTGATTATCTTTGAGGATAAATTCCGTTGAGACGATCAGATATTTTTCACTGACGTCGTGGCGGGAATATTTCCACTCGCTGTAGTGGAACTCACTGGACGGGGCCGGAAAATCCCGCTGCGGTACGTGCATATTTTTCGACTGCGCCCAGACCTTACCGTCCGGGCTGATAATACGTAGCGACAGCCGTTCCTGACGAGCGATGAACTCGAATAGCTCCTGCTGCCAGAGATCCTTCGGCCCCTGGCGCTCGCTGATGGTGGTTGCTATCTCCTGTTGAAAACGCAGCGTACTGCGTAGCTCGTCGATATCCTTCTGCCCGAGCTGGTTACGCATCGTCGAGTACAGCAGGCCGGTCACGCTGTACAATACCAGCCCCATGGCAAGGGAGAAGTAGAGCGTCAGTCGCAGCGTTATCGGAAAATTACGCGGAATCAGCATCATTCCTCTCTTCCAGTACGTATCCCGCGCCACGGATGGTATGCAGCAGCTTCACCTCATACCCGTCGTCGATTTTGCTACGCAGGCGGCGGACTGCAACATCAATCACGTTGGTCTCCGGGTCAAAATTCATATCCCAGACCTGTTCGGCCAGCACGGTACGCGACAGCACTTCGCCACGGCGGCGCATCAGCAGACTCAGCAGCAGAAACTCCTTTTGCGTCAACTCAATACGTTTACCATTACGCGACGCCCGGTGCTTGAGAAAATCGAGTTGCAGATCGCTTATCTGCAGCACAGCCTCCTCGCTGCTGGCGGCATGAGGTGCGCCACGGCGCATAATTACCCGTACTCTCGCCAGCAGTTCGCTGAAAGAGAAAGGCTTAATCAGGTAATCTTCCGCCCCCAGCTCCAGGCCGCATACCCGGTCTTCAACGTCATCACGGGCGGTGAGAAACATCACCGGCGTCAGCTTTCCTGCCTGTCGGGCCAGCTCCAGGATTTTCCAGCCATTCATCCCCGGCAGCATCACGTCGAGAATCGCCAGATCGTAGTCGTTAGTCAGCAAAAAGTGTAAACCGTCCACGCCATCGTGCGCGACATCGACCACAAAGTCGTTCTCCCGCAGCCCCCTGGCGATATAGTCCGCCGCCATCGTTTGATCTTCGACCAGCAGTAGTCTCATTGTGCCTCCGTCTGCGGCGCCAGGGCCGCACTTTTCCGCCCAGTTTTCTCAAAGAGAAGATACAGCACCGGGGTAATAAACAGGGTAATAAATTGCGAAAACACCAGCCCGCCCACCACGGCATTGAGATCGTTTTCCGCAAGCGTAAACGAGATCCCCACCGGGTCAAATTGATGAACGGTAACCAGCGGTAGACTGCTGCCCGGCTGCACCAGACTACCGGGATGTACATTGAGCGCGCCTGTTTTGCCGCTCACCGGAGCATAAATCCGCGTATAGCCCAGCTGCGCTTCGGCACTAAGAATATCTTCCTGCGCCGCCTGCGCCTGGGCCACATATTGTTGCCGGGTACTGAGCAAAGTGTCCCAGTCGGAGGCTGAAATGTCGTTCTGCGCCTTCAACGCACGGCCACGCGCCAGATCCCGCTGCGATTGCGCCTGCGCCCGGGACGCCTGGTCCCGATGCAGAGTTGCCTGTTGCGTGGAATCCTCGAGAGTAAACAGCAGCTGTCCCTGCCGGACAAATGCCCCTTCCTGAAACGCCACACGCTTAACCGTTCCGGTAATTTGCGATTGGATATCAGCCTGATTAAGCGAGATCACATCCCCTTGCGTCGTCAGACTCAGCGGCAGCGAGGTGAGCTGCGCCGAAGACAAACTCACTAACGGCGGCGGCGCGTTTTTCGGGGAGGCTGATACGGCATTCTGGCGGAAAAAAAACAGATACAGCGCAAGGGGGCCTGCCAGCAGAAGGATGACCGGAAAGGGTCTGATGCATAATACGTTCATGGCTCTATGCCGTCAGAAAAACAGTCATACCAGTCTACTCACCGCCGCCCGACAAAAAGGCGCCAGCCGAATGACAATTTTGTCATCTGCGTGGCGAAACGCAGCCCCTGATGGTGAGCAAAAATGGATAACGTGAGCGGTTTTTATACCTATTTGATGAATGCAATAGACGCATTAAAAAGTTAATATTAATCCCCGCATCAGAACGGATTCAGGCCGGATATAATATTTAATCGCCGCAGAGCGAACCTGCAATAACCATCGCATTACCGTTTCAGGCAAGGTTTAAAAAATGAAAAAAATCATAGTAATAATTCTGGTTGCCGCGTTTGGCGTCATGTCGGTTTCTGCAATCGCCTGTCCGAAAGGTACCCATCCGCATGGTGGAACAGGTTCACATCATGCTGGCGGTACCTGTTATTAATCATTATGGCGACCGCGGTCGCCATTTTTAATAACGACCATTCTGCGTTCGCTTACTGAAATCGACTCATAAGTTAATAAAATTATACCTCTCCCCCAATGCCTCCCCATATATTTTTCTATGGCCTGACCCTGACTCTTTATCATGCAATTTTTATTCTGGAGGGGTCTCATATACCGGTAACTTTCATTGGCCCCAAATTGCACTCAAATTTACGTACGGGAGAATTTTCTATATACAGACAAAATATGTTGATTCAGTTTCCTCAAAACGTAAAATCCGTTATTTTATTTAAATATTTAGCAAAAAATCGAACCAACACCGCCTGATGTTGAACCAACATACGCGATGTTTCAAAAGCAAAATCTCACCGTTAAGCTGTCGAGGCTTACAGATTCTGCTGATGCCATTCTTTGATCATCGCCTTCGAGATCTCTTTCTTGTAGCAGATGGGTGAAGCCCCACCGGCTTTGCTCCAGGCGCTGCGGCGGCCGCATGAGCTTCCGTTGCGTGCCGTATTAAATGGACAGGCGCAGGTGCCGGGATAGGATGCGATAGAGTCGTCGATAATTCTTTGCTTAACCTGGTCATCAGTTAGCTGGTTAGATTTGGCGATGGCCATCTCTGATACAAAAACGAAGACGGCAGCGAGTACGACAGTCGTGACTGATTTGATGTTCATTTGGCTCTCTCGAGCGTTAGAGGAACCTCCAGGATATTCACTGAAATGTTAGTCAATATTGATCTTTCGCAATTGCCTGTGATGCTCCATTCAAAATGGTAGGTCAACTACGAGCTTTACCTCAACACTCACAACAGGCGTTATTGACCTGCCCGCGCATTAAAAGCCTGTGCCAGGCCTAATGCCTCACCTCGGGCTATCGTCGTCTCTTTGCCAGTTTCACTCAGGACTAAAAACGATAACACGCCACTCCTGACATACATAGCCAGAACACGCCGTTTCTGCCTGTAAATAAGATATGGGCATTTTATCAGTGGGGGATGATTCTACATGTAACGTTCAAACTGCCACGCTGCGATGGCCACCAGCATGCACAAAACGATGAGAACAACGCCCAGCACCCTGCGTCTCGTATAGAGTGCCACTCCTGCAGAAAGGCCAGTTAATGTCAGCGTGACTGGCCAGCCAGCAATTGCCGTCAGGTAGGCCACAATCAGGTAGTCCTTTATCAATTCACTTTCCTCTAACCAGATTGTCGGGTCGAGCGGGTGGCCGCCTGTTGGTTAATTCAGTCCGGCGTTCCGCTTTCTGTTGTGCGGGAAATGGGAGTGCATAAAGATGGTACGCAGATATGCCCATTTTGCAGCTAACCATTTAACTGAGTATGCGCGATAAATTGGCTCGATTTTTGGCAATAACGACACAAATACGACACATGGAGAAAATCAGGCTGGATTAAAATTAGTGTAACTAACTGATTTTGAATGGCCCCTACAGGATTCGATATAAACACATAATAAACTGATTTTATTTAACTATGTAGGTTTATAAAATCAAACATACCCCCAAATGTACCCCCATATATTTTTCTGCGGATGAGAATTGACTATTTATCGTGCAATTTGGGGCTCAGGGTACATTCTCACATGTCGGTAATGTCCACCGGTACAAAATCGCGCCCAAATTGTGTGCGGAAAAATTTCTCTATATACATGCAAAATGTGTTGGTTCGGTTGGTTCAGTTGCCTCAATACGTAAAGACCATTGTTTTGTTTATATATTTCTCAAAAAACTGAACCAACACCACCCTATTTTGAACCAACATTTAGCTGAGTGAACCAACATTTGCGATGTTTCAAACGCCAAAATCATACGTTCTGCCGCTAATCACTGATTCTCTTACGCCACTCCTTGAGCATTGGACAACAAGTGGATGATATCTGGACGATTGAATCTACATCGGCACATAACCAGGAGTAATCCTCTGCATTTCTGATACGCCACTTGCTAAAAACCCCACCATTTTTAATACATATGGTTGAATTAATTAATGAAAAAAGCTTTTAGTAGGAAAGAGTTGTTGCTGGTGGTGCCGTTATCGATGAGTACTATCGACCGTCTTGAACACAACGGTCAGTTCCCAAAACGCTTTTATATTACCGTCGGACGCTGTGCTTGGGATGGAGATGAGGTCGAACAATGGCTTGACGAAAAAAAGGCCACAAACACCGGTAATTTTGGTGGGAAAAAGCCACCTGTTGACAAGAGAGTTTCTCGCCCGGTAAATAAGGCAACGTGATGCAGTTGGCACATTGCTTACGCAGATCCTCTGCACCGGGCGATACGTTCGCGAGGAGCTCTCGCCGGCGGATATAACGCAGAAGGTAGTAGCCAGTTTGATGCCGGCCACCCTAGAGACCATAAAGTCGGAAGAGAAGCGGACCTATCACTACCCTCTGAAGACGAACTACCGTGAGCACATCCACAGTCCTGAGGGAGTGCGCGGCCTGGTGGAGCATTCTATGCTGATGGATATGCTGAACAAGATGGATGCCGACGGGCATAATGTTTCCGGCGCCGCGGCGGAGTTAACGACTATGCTTTCCTACATAACTGGCGTCAGCAAGTGCTGCGAGAAATCGAGACGCACGCACAGTACTTAATGAATCAGGTACATAGCTTCTGACGGAGAGATAGGGCGCAAGGAAGCGCATTACTAAGGTTCTATCTGTATCACTTAGTTTCACTCTGGTTCACTCTGTTTCATTGCGTCCTTGCTCAAATTTGATTAAGATTACCTCAAAGGTAATTCAACCTTTTGTTGAGTATCTTTTAGATGCCTGATACGTCCGACACCATGACATGGAGGACGAAATGAACCTGAACTCGATAAGAAAAGCGATGCCATACATAATCCCTGAAGCAGATTTCGACAGAAAACTGAACATGTCAGAGAAAAATGTTACTCACACTGAAGGCTACATTGCCAAAGGTGTGCAGGACTTTACTCTGCCGGGGTTTACTACGCCTTATGGTTATCGCCTTGTTAAGTCGCTCAGAGATGACCATTACAGGCTGATCACAGACAGCGAAAATCCTGAGACAGTCTATGCAGTTAAACTCGTTTTTCGCGAAGACATTGTTGAAACCAGAAAAAGCTGTACTCAAATTTTAGTCTGGCGTACACCTAATGTGATCCATGACCGAGCTGTACATGGTCTTCCTCAGATATTCTTCGCATTCTTCCTTGAAAACTATGCGATTGTGGTATCTGACGAGCAGCAAACGTTAGATGGCAGAAGATTCTGGGAACGAATGATCTCATGGGCCATTACTACTAATGGTTATCATGTATACGTTTCTGATGGGACTGAAGAAGACCGTCCGTTAACGTTTATGACATCATGGGATGATTTCTACAGCGTGTGGGCTGACTTCTGCTGGGGTAATGATCAAGATATTCATACCCATCGCCTACTTGTAATCAGCAAAGATAAACTCCATTAGCATAAAGCCCGCTATGCGGGCTTTTTTGTGCGCGTTAGTCGGACTTTGTGACATGTCACGCTATTTTTTACCATTCAGCTTTGGCGGCTCGTTACAACGAAACGATGCCTGCATAGCAGCTATGACTAAGCTCTCAGCTGAGTTAACTCTCTGATCGGGGTTATCGTTTAAGTATTTATAAACGACATCGGCATATGTCTGTAACCGCCCATTAGGCTGACAAAAAACCTGAGCACCCTCAGCACCATAGGCATCAATCATTGATGCTACATATCCCATGAATACGCCAGACTGAAGCTGATTATCAGGCGTTCTGCGCCCACCCTGCTCAGCTTTTTTATACTCTTGGGCATATTGGTATAGCTGTTGACCATCGTAGAACTTTGCTTCTGCTGGTAACAAAAATGAGCAAAAAAGAGCGCAAGCAATATATTTGGCATTCATTATTATTTCCCTAACATGAATTGCGACGGTGGCAACATAAAGGTATTACCCTGATCTTTCTGTACACGCTGCTCATAGTGCTCAAGAGAACCGGGTGATAACCATTCCTGCATGCGGTTCAGAATAAGATAGTCCATCCCCTGACGTACACCAAGCAGATTGAGGAACGGTGTATGGTTGATACCGAAACGGAGAAAGTCTCCGGCCTTGGCATCGCCATCTCTGGCCTGCAGGTATAGATTCCTTAGCTGATCCACATCTCCGACAAATGGCCCGGCCAGGCTGGATGTCATGCCCCCACCGAAACGGTTATATTCGCCGAAAAGGAAATCCCCCATAAGACCAGCGCCACCACCTTGTGCCATCGCTGCCATGACTGACTTGTGATCCAACGGCCGCGGTGTTTGCCCCTTAGCCATGAGTTTTGCCTGCATGGACAGATATCCAAAAGCTGTCATCCATACGAACAACTGAGCAAAGCCCTGCCATTCTCCGTTACCTGCAAACATCGCTTTGGCCAGCGCCGGAAGCTTACTCTGCCCAAGGGCCGCCGGCGTGTAACCACGGCCGTACAACTCTCTTCCCAGGGTATTCTGCATAAACGACGCAGTGAAAGATTTGAACTGCATCATCATTCGTACGGCTTCACCAACCGGCGTGCCTGGTACAGTACCAAATTTAATTAGCGCATTTGTTCTCGCCCCGGGTTCGGACATGGCAACCTGAATACGATCGAGATAGTAGCCTCGGAGTTTACCTGCAAGGGTTTCCCGCGCATTGGCTATCGCAGCCGAACTGGCCTTGATGTTCTGCGTCGCAAGATATTTTTCAATGTCGTGATCGGGGATAAATTGAACACCATTAGGGGTCATATGGCTGTTACCGTTCAGTTCGTCCATCTGCATATTACGGAATACCGACCACTCATGCTCACCGATACCACTTATTTCAAGTACGCGGCGGAGCTCGGGGTTCAGCTTTGAAAACTCACTGCCAGCATTACGCGCCATCCAGTTGGACATGATAAGGCCGGCGCCCGAACGCCCGTTTTCGGTCCACCAGTTAAGCAAGTTGTATTTGAAAAACTTCTGCTGAAGACGGGCGATTTTCCCGGGGACAGAAGTATCTCCCGAAAATTTGGAGATCACTTCATTGCGCACAGCATCAAAACCGATCCCCATATAACTGAGGATTTCTTTTTTCTCTTCGCTGCTGTAGCCCTGCAACTTGGCCACAAGGTTTTTACTCATCGCCTCATAGATATTCATGCCCTGATATCGCATTTCCATGGACATGTTGCCTATATCATTAAGGGATGAAAGCGTTGCGCTACCCAGCTTAGTCATCCCCTCAACTGCTCGAATACTGGCGCCCATTTTGGCCAGGGTTGCATTCCCTGGGATATTGGTAAGCCCCATAACCTCATCAAGCTGCTGTTTGAGCATACGGAACTGACCGTTAAGATCAGCCACTGCCGCGGGGTCATTTGTCTTTTTAATACGCTGCAACCGATCATCAAAAAGACGCTGAAACATGTGCTCAGGGTTTGTTCCGAGTACCCGCATCAGGCCGGTTGTTTTTGCTGAACTATCCAGAGAGGCAATGACAGACTCGCGAATATTCCCGGCGCCGTACAGTTTGTTGTATTCGAACCAGGCATCACCACCGGGCTTAAAAATGAGTTCACGCTCCTGGCTGGCTCGTTTGGCTATATTGGATCCGCCACCTTTGAAGCCCTTCAGCCATTCTGAGGCGGGCTTGTAAGTCAGGTGTGTTCCCGATGCCAGGTTGTTATAGACGTTTTGTAGGTACTCTTCGCGATTAGCTATGCCTTCAAAAGTGCCATCATCCAGCCGCGGCAAAATAAAATCACGCCATCCCTCATATCCTGCGGCTCTGATTTTGTACATGTCGTGGCTCTGGCGAGTGATATATCCCGCCAGCTTACCTACCCATGCGCCGGCTCGATTTTTATCAAGACGCGTGACTTCATTCCACTTCATTATAACTTTGCCAAGTGCTATCGCCTCTTTAGGGAGACCATCGGTAGACTCTCGGCGCCCCATACGGTCAATAGCTCGGGCTATATCAAGATCGTACTCACCAGATGAAAAGGCTTTTTCGTAACCTGTTTTATCAATGTCGTGAAAGAAACCACCGTTGTATTTACCGCTCAGTTGCTCCTGCTCCCTGGCTACTGATTCACGGGTTCCGGCCGCATATTCATTACGCCCGACCAGAATGGAAGACAGAGTGATATCAGGGCGATCTGCTGCGCCTTTGCCAAAACGAGTATTGTTGAGAAAGGCCGAGTGTTTTTTGTAAATACGGAGGTTGATCAGCTTCTGCTGAGTTTCAATGGCTTTTGCCAGCCTCTCGGATTTCATTAACTCCTCAGCAGCCTGCAGCGCGGCTCCCTCATTTGAAATAGCAGCATTCTCAGCTTTGATCCGCGCTATCGTGTCATCCATGTTGTTAAATAAGCTCTGCATCTCTTCATCGGTCAGGGTTCGACCGGCGGCAGCATTTACTGTTTTTTCGCATGCGGTGAGAAAAATATTATCAGCCATTCAGTTTCCCTATACGGCACATAGCCGCAGCTTTGATTGCTTTTTCCATGGAGGTATCCGCGGCCTCATGGTCAACCTGTTTCATTAACGCGGCGAACTCCGGATCATCAGAAGAAATAGCGTCGTTAATTTGGCGCGTATAATTCAGGTTTTCTTCTGCTTGTCTCAATGCGTCATCAATAGTGCCTGATTCACCCATTGACTTTATCTGGATATCAGCTGAAGCACTGGCCGCCACATCGTCTTGCGCTGCTGGGATGCGTCGAGGTAAAGACAGATCATCAATAGCCGTAATTTTTTTCTCCGGGTCTACCAGGTTGAGAAACGGCTCGATATTTACATCCTCCCCCCGTCGCATCTGGGCTACGGCTGACCGCATAGCCTGATTACGCACCATCCAGTCAGCCTCACCAAACTTCTGAGCAGCACTTTTGACACCTTGCGCAATCGGAGACTGTCGGAGTGACAAGCGGATCTCATCTGCTCGCTGGGAGACTTGCTGTGCAAGCGGTTCTGGAATTGCCCCACGGGAGAAAGATGCCAGTTCCTGCGCCGCTCTGGCACCTTCCTGGTGTTCTCCAATACGAGAATTCAGTTGTTCGATCTCTGCCTGTAACCGCTGGCGTCGATCATTCCGTTGAACCTGTGCCGCCGCACGTGCTTCCCTGAACTTCATCCTCTGCCCCTGATACTGTTTAGTAAGCTCGGGCAACGATGCATCAAGAGAGCCAATATCTCTGGTCAGGCTTTCAATCTGGCGCTGAAGTTCACCAACGCCTGTTATTTGCCGTGATGCCAACTCCTGAAGATTATCAGCATAAGAAGGGACAACATCGTTATAGGCCGTTTGCTGCGTATAGTTCTCGCGGTAATGATCGATGCTTCTAGCCAGGTCATCTGCCGGCGCTCTGGCGAGGTATGTTGGCGAATCAGGAAATATGCCAGGTCGCATAACTAATGGTTCCGCCGCCGGTGATTCGATGGGGAGGCCATTTTCCGGAGATGGTGACTTTTCGGTTGCGACGCCAGGAACTTCATTTACCCGGGAAGTGGACATATCACGGGCTCGCAGCGCATCAGCCACAATCCCACCACCAGCGTGAAGAATACCACCGCCAATTGTTCCAAATAGAAAATTGGAGGCGTAATCACCCATAGTAAAATCATTACCCTGGGCTGCTTGTCCTTCTGAAACCAGCGGCATTGTCGCTGCTGTCTGTACTGCACCATATGCACTTCCCTGTAGAAAACGTTGGCCAGCACGGCCAAGAAGTGTTGCGGCTCTGGCCTCACCTGCGAAGGGGATAAGCCCTATAAAGGCATTACCCGGATCCGCCATGCTGCCCATTAGATTAGCCATATACTTCAGGGGAGTAGAGACGGTACCGGATGGAGCACCTTGTAAGATCTGTTGCCTGTTGAGGTGAGCCTGATGGTCCTGAATGACCGCATCAACATAGGGTTTTGTTAACCCCGACGTGGGAATGTTGATTGACTCGATTTTATGCTCACTGAAGAGCCGTTTTGCATCTTCCTGGCTATATCGCTCTGCACTGGGATCAATATTTAGCCGGGCAAGGCGTGATTCCTCACCCCAGGATACGAAAGGGCCTTCGTTGAATCCCTCAGAAACAGACGCGCCAAGCGAGCGTAATAGCGGCTGCTCGCCCTCGACTGGCAAGGGGTTGTTGCTGAGAGGAGCTCCGGTATAGAACGCCATTACTGGCCTCCTCGCGTATTAAGAGCATCGCGCAATACATTGCTCGAGGTGTCCGGCTCTTTTTGGGGCTGCTGCTTCAACGCATCCTGACCCTGGATTACCCTGAAGGCATCGGACATAGTGGCATTAACATTTGGTGTATAGAACTCAGAAGGTGGAGTAACTTTGCGTTTTTCGCCCATCCAGTTAAGAACAGCACCGGGTGTGCTCGGTTTTGCAACTCCAGATTTACTGGCATCAGCAAAGCTCACACGGATAGGAGCGCCGTGCTGATCCAGAATAGGAGTGCCGTTAACTGTCAGATAAACACCTTGTTCATTTTCGTCCGTCACCCATTCAGCGCTATTCTGTATCTGCGCAAGGTTATTAGCGGCATTCTGCTCTGGCGTCATTGATGGGATATAAAACATACTCCGACTGCCAATATCATCTATCTTGAGGCTATTGACGATATTACTCAGACCGTCGGTCACATTATTCTCTTTCAGTCCCAGGCTGTTAGGCATTCGCCATGTATCAGTGACCGTATAATGATCGCCGATCATTTTTTTATAGGCTTTTTCTGTTGCAGCTTGAGCATCTTCCCCTGATGCCATGTAGTAATAAGCCAGCCGCTTACCTTGCTCATTGATATCAGCAAGCGTTTCCGCCCCACCTTGTCGCTGCAGGCTAAATGTCGGCGATGCTGCGGAGATTAGAGAGTTCCAGGCCACGTCTACACCTTTGGCTTGTTCGCCAGCGTTTTTCTTCAGCTCTTCCGTCTTCACATTGCGGATGGCAAACATCGTGTCAGCAGCGTTAGGGTCGTTTATCGCTGTAGCAACCCTTACTGCTGCTTTTGTTTTTGGCTGCAGCTGTGCGACAACAGAGTCACCGTAACGGCCAAAGCCAGAGATAATCCCTTTCAGGTCAGAAAAGTTCATATCGCCGCTATCAACTTTTGCCGATATCCCGTCAACTATGCTCGCTGGTAATACACTTTTGCTTCGGATCCCAAGCCGGTCTTTTTCTGCCTGAATGCGTGAGGCCAGATATTCACCGGTAGCCTGATTATTCTGGTACTCTTGGAAGGCTGATTGAACTACCGGGGAATGTTGTTGCAACCAGGTTCCGGGATCAGCCTCGCGGGCATCATGAACCTGCTGGAGTTTTGATACAGCAGAAGCATAAAGCTCGCTCTTATATTTGGAATTCGTCTCACCCTGCTGGGGTTGTATAGACTGAACGGCCGCAAGACCTTGCTGATAATTACCTTTCACGACGGTCTGGTAGACGGGCTGCAGACTCATGGCCTGTTGATATTGCTGATAGGTTTTCTCCAGTTGCATACGCTCAGCGGGCGAAGCCTGCAAAGGCATCACCGCAGCCCATTTCTGTGGCGTGACTGGATTAACAGAACCTCCAGCTTCAAGCGTTACCATGTCATCAAGCATCTGGCTCTGCAGCGCTACACGGCCGGCAGCTGCCTGCATATCGTACATGCCTGCAACTTTACTCATCATGGCGGATTTGTTCTGTGGACTCATCGCATTCCAGAATGGCTGGTTGATGAGGTTTTCCATTGTGGCCTGTCCAGGGATCGCCAGCGCACCTCCGGTTACTCTTGCCACATAGTTGCGGGTTTCTTCGTAAGGGATCGCCGCAGCAAACTGTTCATTGCTTACAGCGCCAGTGCGCGGGTCACCAAATTGTTTAATCCACCCATCGACCGTGCCTGGCCCGGCGTTATACGCCGCCACCGCAAGCACTGGGTTATTATCGTACTTCTTCATCTGCGCACCGAAGTAGGCCTGGCCAAGCTTTGCGTTATAGCGCGGGTCGTTAAGCCACTTGTCACGCTCCCACGCCACACCAGCCAGTCGTGCAGCTTCCGGCGCTGTGCCTTCCATAACCTGCGCTACGCCCACCGCGCCTTTCGGTGACACCAACGGCGCACCGTCTTTACCATACTGATTACCACCGCTCTCCTGCCAGATCATTGCGGAAAATAGCTGCGATTCACTGGGCGTATCAGTGACCTCAACTTTCCCGTTTGGCCCAAGTAGCTGCTGATACATTGGGTTATACCATGCATCTCCTGCCCGGTTAGCAGCCCGTTCACGCCACTGAGACCAGGTTGCCTCAATCTCCTCAGGGCTTTGACCGTGCGCTTCTCCATAAGCAATTATAGAGCCGTATGCATTCTTCCCAGCTGAATCGAATTCAGTAGGATCTAATGCTTGTTGTTCCTGAAGGCGCAAATACCCATTCTGTTGCCCCGTTTCAAATTGTTGACGCTGCCCTACCTCATATCGAGCAGCTTGGTTCTTCAGAGATAGGATTTGCATCTGAGCCTGGCGCATAAAGATATCGCGAACTTCACCTTCTGGTAGAGTGGCTGCTATATCTTGTGCATTTTTCGTTGCATTGGAAATGACCAGATCAGACTGACCCAGCGCAGCTTTACCCTGTTTTGTGATAAGGCCACTCTGAGGATTATTTATCCGATCATCATTATATTGGCTTATTTGCAGTAGCCCGTTTTGGATGTTAGCCAGATCGGTCTTACGTTTTTCCTCCGCCATTATGTTGACGGCGGTGCCAGCCACCTGCTGTAAACCCTGAGCAAGCGGATTCTCCGGCACGCGTAAATTGGCAGTCATTACCGGGGCTGCCTGCGTCTGGCTCTGGCGCTGATACTGCGGAACGGTTGGCATGTTCAGTCTCCTTATAATGATCCTGTCCGGTATTTATCCCATGCCGTGCCGTAACCACCGGTGGTTTTCTTGGACAGAGAATCGCTCAATCCGGTGCCGCCCGTCGTTTTATATGCCCCATAACCCTGCGCTACTGAATTCAGAATCGTTGTTGCTGCTCCGAGATTTGCACTCTGCCTGTCCAGTTTCCCCTGAGCACGACTTACACCCGCCTGAAACTGAAGTCCTGCAGCTTGACGATGGGCATTATTGATTGTCGTCAGCGCATCAAGCTGCCCGAATTTCGCCGTCTCCGTTGTCAGGTCCAGAGCGTTGCCGTTGGTCAGGTCGGCGCCGCCGGAAGCCAGAGCAACGGTTTGCTGCCCTGCTACCTGCCTGGCCTGCATACGCTGCTGATACGCCTGATCGTTCCCGGTGTTAACTGCGTCACGCCCGGCCTGTTCCTGCGCGTCGGCGTTTGCGTTAGCGATGGCGGCGTTTGCCTTGCCGGTCTGGACCTGGCTGTAAGCACTCAGTGCGCCAGCTGCAACTGTAACGGCCATAATAGTTGTCGGTTCACACATGTTTGTTCTCCATTGTAAATCGATGAAAAGACAGGCCCATCAGGCCATACGGAGCAGGATCTTCCAGGCGAAAACCTAGCCAGTGGAGCCAGGATTTAGCCGCGTGGTTGCGCGCATCAACGTAATTTTCAAGAAAGCGATAACCCTGTGACATGTCACGAAGAACCGGGCGGCAATGACGAAGGAAAGTAACTGGCTGCAGCGCCATCAGGTCAGTGCTGATCAGCCACGGAATACCGCGGCCGGTGATGATTGATGCCGGGCTGATTCCGAAGATGGTTACGACCTGCCCGTTAATCAGCCCGGCAGCGGATACAGAAGCCGATTTCATGGCGCGGGCAATGACGTCAGCCGGTTGCATGCCGCCTGCAGCAATGAACTCGTCGCGGTCTGCCTGGCGGACTCTGGGCAGCATGGCGGCGACGAGTTCATCAGTGACCGGAATTATCTCAACCTTGTGCATATCAGCCACTCAATCAATTGCGCAGATGAAAGTGGACTGTGCTTCAGGATCCTGTTTTACAGGAACAAGGGAACACCCTTTTAATCTTGTTACAGTGGCGAAAAAATCCAAAACCCCTAAGGGGTAACGTGGCAACGCTAACTTGGCTACAGAGACAGCCAATTCATACCGTTGAAGCAAATCGGTTAGCGCAATCTGTTCTGTTAACGATGCTTTGTCGATGATTCTCTGGATTTCCTGAAGCAACTCTTCGTCAGTGATATTCGTTTTCATATTTACCTTTATTAACCTCAAAACGTTAAATATCTGTATGAATAATAAATAGATGGTTGATTCATCCTCACACTGAAAGTATTTAGACCTTTACCCCAAATGTTGCTGTAAGGCTTTATCCACCAGTCCCCTGGCGATTTCATGGATAGTAGGTGCAACACCTATGCCTGATTGCTGGCGCTGCTGTTCCTGAATATTGCGGATTGCCTGAATCTGTGCCTCGCTGAGCAAGACAGGTTTGACGGACTGTTTCGACATGACCACCCCCTGATATTTATACAGTTATAATAATTGCAAGAAGTGAAACGATCATTAATTACATTGCAATTAATGAAAGAATAAATTCGATCGTTACCAGAAAGAGAACTGCTTAACTTTGTACTTCGCCTCTCCCCGTGAAGTAGTTAAAATGGGGGAATAGTTCCAGTAATGTCAGCATAGTGATACGGAAGCATCTAAAAACATTCATTTTAATTATATGCAAATCTTCACAACGCAAAAAATATAACACTACATTTAATAGATAATTGAGGCTTTTTATATAAAAAGAAATTAAAAAAACAGCATACATATCTGCTTTTTATCAGTCTGCCTGTTCATTTTTCATTTAAGAATCGCCATAATATAAAGCTTAAAAAATAAAACATCTCTCACCACACAGACTAACTTGACAGTTGTCATTCCATTGACCATTTTTAAAGAAAAACACCTTAGGGGAATAAATAAAATGAATAATTCACTACTAAAACATGCAACCCAATCATTCGCATGGTCATTATTTGCACTCATATTAATCTCTTGCACTAATAATACAAGTAATCCTGTTGGTCGCCCCATGGACGAAGATAAGGTCAACCAGCTTTCTCTTTGCGCTGGAGGAATGGAGCAGGGCTTGTCTGCAGATCTTGTTGCGGCACTAGAAAAAAATGGTGGAAAAATAACATCATCATTTACCGAGTACGCTAAGGGATTGATATTCAGTAATAAAGATATTGCTAGCTCAGATAAAGCCGCAATGTATAATAAGTATATTGAGTGTGTTTTTAAAATGCAGGAAAGACAGGCAAAAGCTGATGGTTGCACATTAATTAAAGATTCATGCATGAGTGTGGCCAATACCATTTTCAAACAATGTATCCGAAAAGAAATGAAAGGATGCTACGAAGATTGTAGATATAGAGGTTTTAATAGAGATGCATGCATATTACAATTATGCAACTATGATAAAATATCAGAGGACTCAAAGGAATTTTATAACAACAGATGCAATGCTAAAGAGGATTATATGTCGCAAGAAAATGAATGTGCTGAAAAATACAGCCAATGCATGACATATCAAGGATAAAATAGTTTTTCCTATATGATTACATCACTACGGATGACCGAAATCCTCAGCATGGGCTGGTTGGCGTTTACCTTCTCCAGGCATTCATCACAACGTCACTTTAACCACTCCCGGCCATTATCAGAAATGGAATCGATTGTTTATGGACTTTGGATGAACCTTTGGCGAAGATTGTCTAACGACCTGCCGCAGCCATGCCTCAACCTAACAAGGAAGACCCCGATGCCATTACCTGAACGCATGAAACCAGCCAAAATCAGCCGTCAGAAACTTAAGGAACTGGCGGATATGGCCAAAGAGATACTTTCGCAAATTGATAACGGCGCCGACGAAGATGATGTAGGGCTAAAAGCGTTGATTGATGACTGGAACAGGCAGGTCGTTAATCCGTATGAATTCTCTGATTTCCGTGACTTTTCCTCATGGACCGACGCAAAGAACTTTACCCGGATGGCATTTAATCAGGAAAAATACGTTGCGGATTTAGCCTGGGATGAACTAGTTCAGATAATTAGTTTCGTGTGCAATGCTGAAGGCAAGGAATCGGAACAAAGCTACGCGCTGGGATTCCTGGAGAAAAACTTTGATGCCAATCCGTCCGACCTCATCTACTGGCCTAATGAATGGTTCCAGGATGAAGACATGCTCCAGGTAGATTTGACGCCTGAAGAAATCGCCGGATACCTGATGGCAAAATCTGGCCGGCTTCTAAGCGATGCGCCACAAATCAACCTGAGATACCCGATCCCTCCCAGCACAAAAAGTTAACACTAAGAGATACCAACACTCATGGGCAAAACACGTCACTTATGCCTATACATAGCCAGAACATGTCAAACCTGCCTATCTATAGGCAGAACACACCATTTCTGCCATGCATAGCCAGAACACACCGTTTCTGCCTATAAATAAGATATAGGCATTTTCATGGGGCCGTGCCGAAAATAGCATTCACCTGCTTTTCCGGCTGTCCACACACGGTAATTGAACTTTCCAAGGCTATAGATAAACTGGGCATCAAAAAAATGGCCCTCGATAAGGGCCATTCTTTGGTTAAATTGAAACAGGAATCGGTACGGGAATTCTAGGTTGTATTTCAACCAGTTTCGCATCAGACCTTAAGATGCCATTGAAGATATCTGGCGTTTTGGGAGCCTCTATTGAGACTACAAAGGCATATCTAATAATAGAGGCTTTAGCTCCTGCTATCTGATCCCCACCATCACGAGCCATATAGTGGATTTCAAAACAAGGTTGATCAAGACTAGTGCCCAACTTACCTTTCTCTCCATGTAAAACAGACTCCCATTTGCCAGCATCAGCACGCAACTCAGCTTCTGTAGCAACCGTTTTCTGTTTAAAAAATGGGTCCGTTTTATCAGGACTTGGTCGCCAAGTAATCTCAACACCTGCCTTTGTATACATAGACGTATCTTGAGGGTCTACAGGGCTTGAGAAACAACATGTTGCTTTAATTTTAACCTTACCAATAATCCCTGTTGCGGGCATCGGAACTGGTACTTTTAAATACTTACCAGGGTATAACTCTCCTTGATATAAAATTTTAGCGGTACCATCCGCTGATTCAATAATCTGATTAATAGAATCTGGTACTTTTCCCCAACCAACCTCTTCCTTGTCGTGAGAATGTTGATTAGCAGAATTTATTAACAAGGCCTTAATTGCCAAAGGCGATACATCATGTCCTAAAATCGCACGAACACCAACTGCATACCGTAAAAGATAAGGTGCTGAAAAACTCGTCCCACAGGTTGGGACCAATTTCCCAATGCTAGTATCGCTGGGAACGTGAAAATACTGCTTAGGATCACCTCCGAAAGCAACAAGATCAGGTTTAACTAAGCCTGGTGAACGACCTGGACCAATCGCACTATAAGTAGCTCTTTTCCAGTCTGATTCAACTCTATTGATTGCCCCAACTGAAAGGGCATTTACACAATCAGAGGGAACTTGAACACGATTTAATTTATGCTCACGGTTCCTTTCGCCATTGTTCCCTGCCGCAATCGTAAGAAATGTCTCACCGTCAGCAAGATAGGTATCAATTAAAGAGGTCCATGGATGTATTTCATCATCATCAATTGGCAAATCTGGGCCCAAGCTTAAATTCATAAACTCATATTGCCTAGAGAGAAGAATATCTTCTAGGTGAGAAAGTGTTCTATAAAGCTCATAGGGATCTTCCCCTTCAACCTTTTCATCTAAAACTCTGTAATGATCTACATATGAAAACGGGCGAGGTGCTTTTTCACCAGGCCACAACGGTCCAAAAAGAAAGGCCGATGTAACTCCTAAGCCATGAGAGGGACCATCGGTGAGATCATTTGCTGTTGGGTCAGAAAGACCATAATTTGATACCCATGGTTCTAATACATGCTTATCAGGTAATCCGCAGTCCAAAATGGCTACACGCACATCAGAAGCATATGGATGTACGTTAGGTAAATCGACATCTGCCCCAATTGGGGTATTTCTAGTCAGCGGTCGAAAAGAACGCATTGCTGGGAGGGGGCGAACAACCCTAACAAAAGAGAAAGCAGCCAATCGCTCTAAAAATCTTTCATCTCCAGCTATTGGTAGAAACCAGAGGTTTGAAACTTCAATAGCCATGTTTTCTTTGAGCTCAAACCCCAATTCTGATGCATAGCTAATAAATGAAGATTTAATAAATTCGGAATTCCCTCCTGGAATGAGCTGCAAACCAACTTCCCAATACCCTTCAAAGGCATTGGGGTTTTCTTTTATTTTGTCACGTTCATCAACTTTTTCTATGCTCCAAACACGAAAAAGATCCGAAGCACCAGGGCTGTCTTCTGAGAGACTACGTAAATTTTCACTAAACTCAGTAAGTCTCTCACGTTTTCCTGCTATAAATATTTTTGTGGTTGGCGATTTTTTAGGAGGACCTACCCGAGTCCATTTATCTGGCAAGACTTCAATACCTTTACTCCCCAATGAGCGAACGCCCATTTCTCTGAACAATGTTCTTGGGAAATGGCCTTTAGCAATATAAGAGGGATGCAAGGTAATTGCACTTACAGCAAAATCCCTTGGACAAACGTCACTGCTTAAGGCATTAAGTTGCTGTGTCGTTATCTCAAATTGTGGCTCGAGCCTTCTAATAACCTCAGTAAAGGTATAGATAGGATCCACATTAGGATTTATTTTAGGTGGCGGCGTTAATGATGTTAACTCTTCAGCCTTACCAATAATGTAATTTTTTTTATCACTCACTGTGTGTACTCCTGCTCTGTTAATCTCTTCCGGATAGTGTCCCTGCTAACATTCGCAACTTTTGAAGCTTTCTGCTGAGTAAAACCATATTTTTTAACTAACTTTACAGCAAAGCTAATTTGTTCAGCTTTAGACTTACCATTTAAGTCAAAGTTGAGATGGGAAATGAGATCTGACTCAAACTCATCAGATTTAAGAAGATGTAGCCTTCGCAGCTGGTAGATTTCACGTTTGATATTGCTGTAGGACTGTCCATGCAAGCTATCTTTAAGTAAATCGAACCACGGCTCGAATATTTTGAAGTCATCCCCAGAAAATAATTTAATAGCATCACTGACTTGTTCATCTGTTGGTAATCCAAAAACTATTTCACAATCAAAGCGACGCCATAATGCAGGATCAACTAACTCTGGGTGATTTGTGGCAGCAACAAGTAAACCAGTGCTTGGCCACTCTTCCAGCTCCTGAAGCATGATCGTTACCAATCTTTTTAGTTCACCAACATCTGACTCATCAGTACGTTTTTTTGCTATGGCGTCTATTTCATCCAATAAAAGAATAGATGGATGGGATTTAGCATAATCAATAACACTTCTTAGATTACTGCCCGTTTTACCTAAAAAGCTACTCATAACCGTAGTTAAATCAAGAGTATATAATGGAATGTCTAACTCGGATGATAACCATTGCGCAGTCATTGTTTTACCGACCCCTGGAGGGCCACTAAAAATAAGAGACTTTGTAGGACTAAGTCCATGACGTGCAAGCAAATCAATCTTTTTCCTTTCCAGGATCACTTGCTTCAACTGCTTCTTAACTTGCAATTGTAACAATGGCTCATTACTGCCATTACTTATTGGTTGTTCTTTAATTAAGTTTTTAGGCAAAGTGGCATATCCGTTGCTTTCGTCATCTGAATAATCAAATGTCGAAGTATCTCTTCTCATTACCTGATGAGATCGGGCAGGATGATTCTTGAGCAGTTCTTCAAGAGTCTTAGCCAACAACGGATCGCTTTTTCTCAATCCACGAATGTGTTTAGCCAAGTATATCCTGAGGTCTTTATCTTCCCCTTCAAGAGCGAACTTGACAACACTGACTAAATCCAATTCCATTGCAACACCTTAGGCACAAAAAAGCACAACACGTTGATTTAAAGTAAAAAACTAGAAAGTTAAGCAATGACTAGTTTTCACATGATTCCTTATTATAGCCATAACAATTGAACAAGTCAGTAGGAGCTGTGTTTTTTTACAGTACAAATTAGAGTGTATTGCTCAACCTGAGAAAGGCATTAAAGCGGTGTTGCTAGCCTCTTCCCGGTAATTGTGCGGCCTTATCCAGCCCACTGATTAAGCTGTATATTCCCTTCCACGCTGATGAGGTCGCCTTTACGGTGTTTGGCCAGCGCGTCAGCCTGCTTGCCAAAGGCAATAACGCCCAGCCAGAAAGCAGCCTCTCTGTTATCTGCCGCATTACAGGGCAGCGCTAGCGCCAGGCGGGCCATAGCCATGTTCGTACCTTTTGCGGGTCGGACACCATCCGGCCATATGCTGAAATTTGAGCTGCCATCGCTGTGATCCTCTCTTCTGATGCCCTGTACATGATTTAGTGTTGGTTCAAAATGGTAGTTTGTTGCCTCAATGTTGGTTCATTTTTCAAACATGAAACCTTATTAAACAGATATATATAACTAATGAGGCAACTGAACCAACTGAACCAACACCTAAACTACACACATGAAAGAATGCTTTTAGTCTGGCTGGTCATCGTCCGGCAGATACTGCAGGACATAAACCCGAATCTGTCGCCCATCAATGCGTGGCGACTTTCTCTGGAACCCCCGGCCTGAAGTCGGCGGTGTCAGCATGCCGGCTTTCTTCAATACCTCCGCAAACTGACGGGAGTTAAAGCCGCGAGCAATCTCCCCTTCGAAGGCTGCGGGGAAGGTGTAGAACACCATTGGGTCAGACTCGTGACCACCTTTCTGCCGGTATCCCGCCATATTGGAGATAGGGAGGCTGGCCGGGTCATACGGGAACGGTGCAAAGCGGCTCATCCCGTAGGCGTTCAGGAATGCCTCTGTCTGCTCGATAATTTGCTGATGTTCTTTGTTTCCGGTCCCAAATTCACGCAGCCAGGCGTTATAGCTGTACTGAATAGCATCCCGACTCGTCTGCTCATCCCAGCCGGTGATCACCTTACCCAACAGCAGTGCGGCTTCCAGAATGGCGAACCGGGCACCGACACGATGGACCTGCTCCCCGTAATCAGGCGGGATCAGGCTGCGCCAGCGCTCTTCCGCGGTCCTAACAGCGCTAACCGCCTCGAGCTGGTGGTCAGCTAGCCACTTCACCCACTCACGCCCGGCCACTCCGTGGTGATGCTGGTATGCATCCTTGAGAGCATCGGCATGGTGTTTACCATTGGCATGCTCATGGAAACGTACTGCTCGGCGCATAGGGATATTCAGCAGGCGAACCAGTTGACCGGCTTTAGCCTTACGGCCGGCGCTGGCGATGAAAGTCTCCAGATCCATCTCACCAGTGCTGATTGCCACAGTACGCCAGCGCTTAAGGTCGCGGTTCCCTCCCTCCTTCGCCCCCTGCAGCTTGCCCGTGCCGTTAAACAGCGCGTAGGCCGATTTATAGACCTCCACCGGGTCAGCCCCCTGCCCGATTTCGTCAAGCGGCATCAGCGCGTCATTATGTGCGGCGGCCTCATTCGCCAGCCCAAGCGCGGTGCCGTACCAGGTAAGGCGCAGTACATCCGGGTTTCCGTAGAGACTGGATGCCACATTGGCAGTGGTGGTCTTACCCGCGCTCGACTGTTCATAGAGGTGGATACCGAAACCATCAGCGCCGGCAAGGCCAATCAAAGGAGCTGCCAGCGCAGCGGCCACGCCAGTCATCATCGAGTAGTTGCCAAAGGCCAGACGCCCAACGCTCTCTCGCCAGCTCTGCACGGTACCGCTGGTGGTGTAACCGGATGCGGCAGAACTTCGCCCGTTAAACAGCACCGGCTGCTCAGGCGTACCGATGATCTCGCCATCCGGCATGATGTAGGCGCCACACTGCCAGCCTGTAGCATGCGCAATGCGCCATACCTCTCCATTGGCACAGCTCTGCAGCCAGTCGGCCAGCGTTGCGCGTAAACCACTCTTGGTTGTAACGTTCACCCCGCCGGCCTTGAGCGTACGCCAGCCTTCGCGTTCACCGATATCGGCAAGCGGTATAGCCTGGACAGTCTCACTCTTCGCACCAAATGCCTGCCAGCGCAGGATCAGGTAACGGGTTTTACTGTCATCAATGCCGATGCCGACAACATTCAGAGCAGAACAGAGCCAGCTTTCACGGTTAATGATTTCACCGGTAGTGTTATCTGTTTTTGGTTCAACCCAATAAATACCTGCAGCACGGCTTTCGACATGAGGTCGCAGAGATTCAGGTTTTGATGCGCCCTTCTTGCCACCGTTGATCACTTTCAGTTTCGCGGACACTTCAGGCTCCTGCGGTTGATACATAGAATCGTTAAATGCTGCCGTAGCGGCTTCAAGCCCGTGTTGCTGGTGGTAGTCGTTCCAGTCGGCCTTTTTCACCGTTGGTGGTAAAGCCACCCAGCCAGAGACAGCCTTTGCAGCTTTCTCCGCAGCGTCTTTGCCTGTATTTGGCTCTCCGGGCTTAATATCGTTGTCGGCAGCAATGATGATCTGCGCATTCGGGTAACGCTGATGCATGGCCTGGGCGACGGGCTGCAGGTTGCCAGCATCTATGGCACATACCGTCAGTGCTTCCGGGCGTGTCAGATGGACAGATAAGGCTGTTGCCAACCCTTCAGCAATTAAAACACTCTGCGGTGCGTCTGCTGCGTTTACAGCATGGTATGCACCTCGCTTCGCCGAGCCGGCCAGAAGACGTTTTTCACCCTGCTGTGTAATGGTCTGCGCAGCTGTTACTGTGCCAGATTCATCAACCAGCCCTAACAAAAGCGAACCATCCGGCAGAACAGGGAAGGTAAACCCAACCAAACCCTTGTTCATGAGGTATTCGCTTTCACCCTCGAAAGCTGTTTCTGCAAGCCCCTTCCAGTGGCTCACAAATAAACCGCGGCGCTGTTCTATTTCAGCCAACTTGCGCCGTTGGCGTTCCTGCTCGCGCTGCTGGCTTTCGGCTTTCATTTGTTCCCGTTTCTGGCTAGCTGTCGCTTCGTCCTGTTTCACTGTCCGGTAATCAATACCCAGCACATCAGCCGCCAGCCGTGCGGCCTCCGTGGTGTCGCATTTGTTCACCTTTCGGATTAGGTCAAGGCCGTCACCGGCGCCGCACTGGTTGCAGATAAAGCTGCCGCGGCCGCCATCATCGAAACGGAAACGATCCGAGCCGCCGCAGGCCGGGCACGGACCGTGCCGGCGCGGTGAATCCGGCACATCGATATGCAGCCCAGCCAGCACTGTAGGCCAGCGATCAGTTGCAGCATGGGTAACTTTTCGGATGAGGTCGATATTTTTCATTCGCAATCACCATCTTCCAGACGTGCGTTGTGCTCTAGCTTTTTCAACAACTGAGTACCAATAAGTTCTGCGGCATCTACGAGGTAACTTTTGGTGTGTGGATCACTGACATCGTTAATTGTTCGCAGAATTGCCAACACGCATTCTGTCTCGTAGGTCAGTTCATCGAGCGGATAAGGATTCTCAGTGATGACTGTGGGAAAGGAGTTATTACGCATGATCCACCTCCGTCAGACGGATGCGGCCAGCAAAAAAGCAAACGTGATCACGCACTAAAGTGCGCCGGGCTTCGCGTTCAGATGCTGCGGTGACGTGGTTTTTTACAGTGACAGATTGGCTATCGCGGCGTATAGCGGCGATGATCCAGATGAATTGTGTACTTTGGGTAGGGGTAGTAGCCATGGAGGCATCCTCTATACAGTGAATCGTAAATTCACCACCAAGAGACGCCAATCTCGGGCTGGTGGTGAGCTGAACAAGGTTGGCGTAACCGGCCTGTATAGACACCGGCCTTCCTTTCGGAAGCCTCATCCAGCCCACCATAATTTGGGTGTGCAGGAATTTTGCCGACAAAAAAACACGCTTAGTGCGTGTCGGCACTATACAGGTTATCAGGACGCCAATCCCAGCACCAGATTTTGCTGGTGCGCTATAACCATAGACCGGGAGGCTCTCAAGTCGCAAGCCCTTTTTTATAAGGTCCGACAATTTATAGTTAGTGATGTGATAGGCTCCACATCCATCTCCGTCACTGGACACGGTATCTTCCAGATAGTCAGATCCTGAGCGCTTGCCCGCATTCGTACTGGTCGCGAAATTCCACCCGGCATTTTGCGCACCACCTTCAGTGACCCGCAAAGTGACAGGTTTCGACAGGTTCCCGTGGCTGCGCAGCACTCGCAAAGTGCTAACATTTGCTAACAGGCCAGCCATAGAGAGGCTATTACCTTGGATACTGGTAATCATTGTTTCACCTCCGCGTACTCCTTCATGAATCGCTCAATGGGCTGTACGCAAGGGAACTGGTAGCCCTCGCGATAGAACGTCACGCGGTTGTGCGCTACAGAGACGACGCTCACCGTCTGGCCCTGCGTGTCGCGATATGCGTGATTTGGCAGCGGTGTGCTGGTGGGGTTAGCCATTAATGAACCTCCAGCAGGTCAGGTTGATACTTACGCCACAGTTCGATTTCTTCGGCGGCCAGGCGAGCTTTCTCACCTTTGCATGACTGAAGGTCTTTACCGCACCGGCTGGCCCTCTTCGTGTAAAGCTCTTTGCGGCGGGTATGGTCATTAAGGAGCGCGAACGGCACACCGTAGGAGCCAGTTTTACGGATAGAAGGCACAACCTCGCGGAATACCCAGTTGCTGAAGCGGTGGGCGAACGTGCCGGGAGTGGTGGCCTTGCGACTGCGAGCTATCAGTTTGTAGAAACCTGACTCAGCGGCCATATTCCAACTACGTGCTCCGCCACGCTTACCTGAATGCCCCTCATTTAAAGTTAGGGTCATTACCTCATCGAAATCCAAAGAAGTAACAGCACTGGTTGGGTTGCTAATTTCTAGGGCCTGGCAAACGTCAGAAACAACAAACCACGGTTCACCATCGACATTCACAATGCGCACGGAATGCCTCTCGAATTTAATGACTGAAATATCATTCACTTCAGCCTTGAATATATTTTTCTGGCTAACCACAGGCTGAGACGCGCCCTCAGAATTGAATCTGAATTTTTCGATTTTCATTTATCCTCGTTCCGCTACACAGTAGAGAATTAAATATTCACACTATCTTTCTGCAGTACCACCAGCCCCACAGAAAAAGTCCATGTTACTCTTTAATTATTCGGACAAGCCACCGCGTGACTCAGCAATACGTTGATTAATCCAATCATCTATTTCACTTTCGATGAAAGCAATTGAGCGCGAACCAATTTTTATTGCAGAAGGAAATCGGTTCTGCTCCATGAGGCGATATAACCACGCTTTACTATATCCAGTTCTTCGTTGTACTTCAGAAAATCTTATCAATGACTGAGCCATATTTACCTCGTAACGTCTATTGCGGTTTACGAGGTATATCATTGCATAAAAAAGACGATGTTTTTATATCCTTAGGGTTAAGGATATTTAGGTACATTTTACCCTGAGGGTAAGGGACTCAGGATGGATTTCACCCTTAGGGTTAAGGTAGGCGGCTGATTTAATGAGTTATTCTACCCTATGGGTTAGGGTAGATTGATATGTGAGATATGTATCAAGGACTGACATCTATGATACATCATGACTCATGGTGGTACTCAAACGAACTAAGACGCCTTTCTAACAATTGGGCAGGCAACTCTTTCAATGGCACTAGCAAGTGCATGTGACATTCCATATTGCTCTTTCAACTTCTCGATTACATAATCTGCAGATGGCGTCGTGACTCGAGCATTATTCTCATCAAACAATTCCCACTCAACATTCCTTATGTTGATAGCAATTAATAATGGATCGTCGTCTCTAAACACACCAAGATACTTGGGCTTATCATGCCTTAGTTCATCAACTTCACTTTTTAATTTTTTATTTTCATCCGATAATATTTTAATTCTCTTTTCATATTCCTGCACACTGCTTTCTGCTGAATTTTCATTATCAAGTTGTTCATTAAACCTGAATGTAATCCCGGCAGTAGTAAGCACATGAATCAATTCATTCTTACGAAAGAAGAAATCCTTACGCGAACCATTTTCATACCCTTCGTTATTATAAATAGAAAAATATCCACCTTGCCCTTCATTATCTATACCTGATATCCAGTTTGATGATATCAAATATTCTAATGTCTCGAGGCTTTCTGCTGCAATCTCATCAGACTCAGACACTCCTTTAACTCTATCGTAAGAACAACTTGCCAAGCAATTAGAAACATCATCACTTACAAGATTGAAATTCCTATAAATAAACTGAACAACATCATGAAAATTTAGAAAATCATTGTCTTCTAATATAAAGGAAACTGTATCCGAGAAAGAAATAACACTATTTTTCTCTGCCAATAACTGCGCGACAGACACGACCATAACGCCACCTCACGCCCTCTGATTTTGGCGGCTATGTCAGCCCGCAGAGGTGTACGGGTTTTCGGGGATCAGCCTAGACATAGCCTATTCTTTGTTCGTCTGCCTAAGTCTACTATCGTCTGTATATACTGTCTATGCATCCAGTCAGGCACGTTTTCCGAACGAGCCATGGACCACATTTTCACCATTCTCAAGAGCCCCCATATAGTCGGAATACCACTGGAGCATTTCCCGGCGGCCGTCCAGATACTGGGCATGGTTATATGTCCCGCGGATTGAGTTCTTATCGACGTGGGCCAACTGCGTTTCAATCCAGGCGGTGTTATAGCCCTGTTCGTGGAGTATGGTACTCATGGTGTGCCTGAAGCCGTGCCCGGTCGCTTTACCGTCATAGCCAATACGCTTAATCACCTGGTTAATGCTGGCTTCACTCATTGGCTTGCCGGCATCATTTCGACCCGGGAAAACATACTTCCCTCGCCCGGTAAGCTGGTGGATTTCTTCCAGCAAGTCGCGAACCTGAATCGAGAGAGGCACGAGATGTGGGCGCCGCATCTTCATTCGCTCTGCGGGGATATTCCAGACGCCTTTGTCAAAGTCGATATCAACCCACTCAGACGCTCGCAACTCAATTGTCCTGAGTCCGGTCAGCATTAACAATCGTGTGGCGTTACGAGTGATTGTGCTGCCGCTGTATTCACTTAGCGCACGGAGAAAATCCGGGATCTGGTCGGCTGAAAGGTGTGGGTAGTGCTGTTGCTTGGGCGGCTTAAGCGCGCCTGCCAGGTCTGATACAGGGTTGTGCTCGGCTCTACCGGTAATAATGGCATAGGTAAATATCTGCCGGCAGGCCTGACGGGTTTTCTTGAGTTTATCCAGAACGCCACGTTGTTCCATCTTTCGCAGGACGTTAAGCATTTCAACCTGGCTGATATCCGTAATCGCCTTTTGTCCGATGAAGGGGAAGATGTCTTTCTTCAGGTACATCAGGAGATGCTCGGCATAGCCTTCTGACCACGATGTGCTTTTATGGGAATGCCATTCCATCGCCAGGCGCTCAAAGCTGTTTGCCACAGCCTGCTCTTTCGCTTGTTTCTCTTCCTGCTTCTCCTGCCCCGGATCACCACCAGCAGCGAGAATTTTTTTTGCATCTGCGCGCTTCTGTCTGGCTACCGCCAGAGTGATATCTGGATATACCCCCAGCGCCAGTAACTTCTCTTTACCAGCGATGCGGTACTTCAGGCGCCAGTATCGCGAGCCATTAGGGTTCACCAGCAGGTAAAGACCGCCGCCATCAGACAGCTTATAGGGTTTGTCCTTGGGCCTGGATGTGTCGACCTGGCGGGCTGTGAGCTTCATTTTGGGGGTATCTCATTTCATTGAACAGGAATCTACCCCCAAATGTACCCCCACATGAATGTAGATTTCAATAGACCATAGTAGACGTTGAGATAATGAGATATTGGCGAAAGCCGCGTGTATGCTGGATTTAGTAGACTTCAGGAGACGTTAAGAGAAGTGAAAATGGTACGCCCTACAGGGTTCGAACCTGTGACCTACGGCTTAGAAGGCCGTTGCTCTATCCAGCTGAGCTAAGGGCGCACTGAAATGCGGATGCTTCATGGGATGAAACCGCCTGGAATTATACGGTCAACGCTCAGTGAGTCAATGCATTTTGCCATGAAACTGCTGCGGCATAACTAACTTGCCTACATATGCGACAAAGGTTGCGCAAAGATCGCCCGACACCTGTTTTCAGCACTTATCTATCATCGACGACAATAACGCGTCCCAATTCCCCATAAATGCCCCCAATATCCCTTTAAACCGCAGTGTCTTTAGCCACAAGTTTTGTCAAAGAGGGATAAAAACTCAAACGAGGACTGACAGCGAGGCTGGCTTCTGACAAAATATCCGCATCCCCCTTTCGTTACGATACAGATGGAATCCTCTCTCTGATGGCAGCAAAAATTATTGACGGTAAAACGATTGCGCAGCAGGTACGCTCTGAGGTTGCGGAAAAAGTGAAGGCCCGCACAGCGGCCGGAAAACGCGCCCCAGGGTTAGCCGTCGTACTGGTCGGCAGCAACCCGGCGTCGCAGATTTATGTCGGCAGCAAGCGCAAAGCGTGTGAAGAGGTGGGATTTGTCTCCCGCTCATACGATCTCCCGGAAACCACCAGCGAAGCGGAATTACTGGAGCTTATTGATACGCTGAATGCCGATACCACTATCGACGGTATTCTGGTACAGCTGCCGCTGCCTGCCGGAATTGATAACGTGAAAGTGCTGGAGCGTATCGCCCCGGACAAAGATGTTGACGGTTTCCACCCTTACAACGTCGGCCGTCTGTGCCAGCGCGCCCCGCGACTGCGCCCGTGTACGCCGCGCGGAATCGTCACTCTGCTCGAGCGTTACAATATCGACACCTACGGCCTGAATGCCGTGGTTATCGGTGCATCGAACATCGTGGGCCGTCCGATGAGCATGGAGCTGCTGCTGGCGGGCTGCACCACTACCGTAACCCACCGCTTTACGCGGAATCTGCGTCAGCATGTCGAAAATGCCGACCTGCTGATTGTTGCGGTCGGTAAACCGGGCTTTATCCCGGGCGAGTGGATCAAAGAAGGCGCCATCGTTGTGGATGTCGGTATTAACCGTCTGGAAAGCGGCAAAGTGGTCGGAGACGTGGTCTTCGAAGATGCCGCGGAACGCGCGTCATACATTACGCCAGTCCCGGGCGGCGTTGGCCCGATGACCGTTGCTACACTGATTCAAAACACGCTACAGGCGTGCGAAGAATATCACGACATTCAGGAGGCCTGAGATGGCGAATTTTTCTCTGGGCAAACACCCACACGTTGAACTGTGCGATCTACTGAAGCTGGAAGGCTGGAGTGAGAGCGGCGCGCAGGCAAAAATCGCGATTGCTGATGGCCTGGTGAAGGTTGACGGCGCGGTAGAAACCCGCAAACGCTGCAAAATCGTCGCCGGTCAGACGGTGAGTTTTGAAGGCCAGAGCGTCACCGTTACTGCCTGATCCTGCTAAATGAATGATCGCCACCTCCAACAGGAGGTGGGCTAAGACTGATAATAAAACGCCCGGCAAGCCGGGCGTTTTTTATCGCTTACTTCCGGCGCCAGGTAGTGCCCTGCGGGCCGTCCTCCAGCACGATCCCCATCTCATTGAGACGATCACGCGCCGCATCCGCAGCGGCCCAGTCTTTCGCTTTACGCGCATCCAGACGCTGCTGAATCAGCTGCTCGATTTCCGCAACTTCACCGTCGTCAGCCTGCGCGCCGCTTTGCAGGAAGACATCCGGCTCCTGCTCCAGCAGCCCCAGCACTCCGGAGAGCTTGCGCATATGGGCGGCCATGGCGTTAGCCGCGGCGACATCTTCCGTCTTCAGGCGGTTCACTTCACGCGCCATATCGAACAGCACGGAATAGGCTTCCGGGGTGTTGAAATCGTCATCCATCGCTTCAATAAAGCGCGCTTCGAAGGCGTCGCCGCCGGCCGGCTCTGCCGATTTGTCGGTTCCGCGCAGCGCGGTATACAGACGCTCCAGCGCAGAACGCGCCTGCTTGAGGTTTTCTTCGCTGTAGTTCAGCTGGCTACGATAGTGGCCGGACATCAGGAAGTAGCGAATGGTCTCCGCATCGTAGTACTTCAGCACGTCGCGCACGGTAAAGAAATTGCCCAGCGATTTTGACATTTTCTCGCGGTCAACCATCACCATCCCGGAGTGCATCCAGTAGTTAACGTATTCCCCGTCATGGGCACAGGTGGACTGGGCAATTTCGTTTTCATGATGCGGGAACATCAGATCCGAACCGCCGCCGTGAATATCAAAATGGTTGCCCAGCTGTTTGCAGTTCATCGCCGAACATTCAATGTGCCAGCCAGGACGACCGTTGCCCCACGGCGACGGCCAGCTCGGCTCGCCCTCTTTCGACATTTTCCACAGCACGAAGTCCATCGGGTTACGCTTGACGTCAACGACATCAACGCGCGCGCCAGCCTGCAGCTGATCCAGATCCTGGCGCGACAGCTGCCCGTAATTCGGATCGGTCGGTACCGAGAACATCACATCACCGTTGTCCGCTACGTACGCATGGCCACGTGCGATCAGTTGTTCGGTGATTTCAATGATCTCGGGTATATGATGGGTGGCGCGAGGCTCCATATCCGGACGCAGAATATTCAGCGCATCGAAATCATTGTGCATTTCGGCAATCATGCGATCGACCAGCGCGACAAAGCTTTCGCCATTCTCATTAGCACGCTTAATGATTTTATCGTCGATATCGGTAATGTTGCGCACGTACTTCAGCTTATAACCGAGAAAACGCAGGTAGCGGGCAACCACGTCAAAAGAGACGAAAGTACGGCCATGGCCGATATGACAGAGATCGTAAACGGTAATTCCACACACGTACATGCCCACTTCCCCGGCATGGATAGGTTTAAACTCTTCTTTTTGGCGCGTCAGTGTATTAAAAATTTTTAACATCGAAGATTCCGTGTAGACGTGTGTGGATATAAGTCGCGTATTCTAACCTTAATTCAACCCCGAAGCAGCACACAATGCAAGGTGATCGAACCCGGCGGTTATGCTATAACAGCCCCCTATGTCACGCCCAACTTTGGGTTTAAGCACCACAATCATCGGAACAGGATGCAAAAATGGTTACTTTCCACACTAATCATGGCGATATCGTCATCAAAACCTTTGACGACAAAGCGCCGGAAACAGTTAAAAACTTCCTGGATTACTGCCGCGAAGGTTTCTACAACAACACCATTTTCCACCGTGTTATCAACGGTTTCATGATCCAGGGCGGCGGCTTTGAGCCAGGCATGGAGCAGAAAACCACCAAATCCCCGATCCAGAACGAAGCCAACAACGGTCTGAAAAACACCCGCGGTACTCTGGCCATGGCCCGTACTCAGGCACCTCACTCCGCCACCGCGCAGTTCTTCATTAACGTTGTCGATAACGACTTCCTGAATTTCTCTGGTGAAAACCTGCAGGGTTGGGGCTACTGCGTATTTGCCGAAGTGGTTGAAGGCATGGACGTGGTCGACAAAATCAAAGCGGTCGCTACCGGCCGCAGCGGCATGCATCAGGATGTGCCGAAAGAAGATGTTGTGATCAAAAGCGTCACCGTCAGCGAGTAATTCGTGGCGACACTTTTTATTGCGGATTTGCATCTGCAAACAGAAGAACCGGCGATCACCGCCGGTTTTCTACGCTTTTTAGCCGGCGAAGCCCGTGAGGCGGACGCGCTGTATATCCTTGGCGATCTGTTTGAAGCCTGGATTGGCGATGACGATCCGAACCCGCTGCATCAGCAAATCGCCTCGGCAATCAACGCATTAACTCAATCAGGCGTGCCCTGCTATTTTGTTCACGGCAACCGCGACTTTCTCGTTGGCCAGCGCTTCGCACGCGCCTGCGGGATGACGCTGCTGGCGGAAGAAAAAGTGCTCGACCTGTACGGCCGTCGGGTCCTGATAATGCACGGCGATACGCTCTGCACCGACGATCCGGGCTATCTGGCTTTTCGTGCCAAAGTCCATACGCCGTGGATTCAGCGTCTGTTCCTTGCCCTGCCGCTGTTTATTCGCCGCCGCATCGCCGCCAGAATGCGCGCCGACAGTAAAGCGGCCAACAGCAGCAAGTCGCTGGAAATAATGGATGTCAATCCGCAGGCGGTGGTCGAAGCGCTGGAGAGGCATCAGGTACAGTGGCTGATTCACGGTCACACGCATCGTCCTGCCGTCCACCCGCTAGAGGCCAACGGCAAACCGGCGTTTCGCGTGGTCCTCGGCGCCTGGCACAGCGAAGGGTCGATGGTCAAAGTCAGCAAAGACGACGTCGAACTGATCTCATTCCCGTTTTAATTTCCAGCCCATTTTCACCCCATCACCGGTGACGCAACCGTTTTCCTTACCGAAAGATCATGTTATTCTCTGTGGCCTCTAAAGCAGTGTGAAGCACACCCACAGGAGTTTTAAGACGCATGTCTTCCCGCAATAATACGGCGCGTATCGCCATCGTGATGGGGTCCAAAAGCGACTGGGCTACCATGCAGTTTACCGCAGAAATCCTTGATGCCCTGAACGTTCCGTACCATGTTGAAGTGGTCTCCGCACACCGGACGCCCGATAAGCTGTTTAGCTTTGCCGAAGGCGCGGAAAGCAACGGTTATCAGGTGATTATTGCCGGTGCGGGCGGCGCGGCGCATCTGCCGGGCATGATTGCGGCGAAAACCCTGGTGCCGGTGCTCGGTGTGCCGGTCCAAAGCGCGGCGTTAAGCGGCGTAGACAGTCTCTACTCTATTGTTCAGATGCCGCGCGGAATTCCGGTCGGTACACTGGCCATCGGCAAAGCCGGTGCCGCCAACGCGGCTCTGCTGGCGGCGCAGATTCTGGCGCTGCACGACGCTGAACTGCATCAGCGCCTGAGCGCCTGGCGTCAGGCCCAGACCGATGAGGTGCTGGAGAATCCGGATCCGCGGGGTGCGGCATGAAGCAGGTTTGCATCCTTGGCAACGGCCAGCTAGGCCGGATGTTGCGCCAGGCCGGTGAACCGCTGGGTATCGCCGTCTGGCCAGTCGGTCTGGAAGCCGATCCTGAAGCGGTGCCGTTTCAGCAAAGCGTGATCACTGCCGAAATCGAACGTTGGCCGGAAACGGCGCTCACGCGTGAACTGGCGCGCCACCCGGCGTTTGTTAACCGCGATGTGTTCCCGATCATTGCTGACCGTCTGACGCAAAAACAGCTGTTTGATAAGCTGGAGCTCGCCACCGCGCCGTGGCAGCTGCTGGCAGATAAAAGCGAGTGGCCGGCGGTATTCGCACGTCTGGGCGAACTGGCTATCGTTAAGCGTCGCGTGGGCGGTTACGACGGTCGCGGCCAATGGCGACTGCGCGAAAACGACATTGCGCAGCTGCCGGATGAAAACTATGGCCAATGCATTGTTGAGCAAGGCATCAACTTTTCCGCCGAAGTGTCGCTGGTTGGCGCCCGCGCGCAGGATGGCAGCACGGTGTTCTACCCGCTGACCCGCAACCTGCATCAGGAGGGCATTCTGCGTACCAGCGTCGCCTTCCCGCAGGCCAATGCCCGCCAGCAGGACCAGGCGGAAAGCATGCTTACCGCCATTATGAACGCGCTGAACTACGTGGGCGTGATGGCGATGGAGTGTTTTGTCACCGCGGACGGCCTGCTGATTAACGAGCTGGCGCCACGCGTGCACAACAGCGGTCACTGGACCCAGAACGGGGCCTCGATCAGCCAGTTCGAACTGCATCTGCGGGCGATTACCGGCCTGCCGCTGCCGCCGCCGGTCGTGAACAGCCCTTCGGTGATGATCAACCTGATCGGTACCGATCTGAACTACGACTGGCTGAAGCTGCCGCTGGTGCATCTGCACTGGTACGACAAAGAGGTGCGTCCGGGGCGCAAAGTGGGTCACCTTAACCTGACCGACAGCGATACCGACCGCCTGAGCGCCACGCTGGAAGCGTTAAAACCTATCCTGCCGCCGGAGTACGCCAGCGGTATCTTCTGGGCGCAATCCCAGCTGGCGTAATCCTCCTGACCCCTTCGGGCGAGCAGCGCATCCGCCGCCCGTTCGCCCGAATGAAAACGGCTATTTGCCGGGGAATTGATCTTCGCCCTTCCCCGGCAGACATTCAGGCGCGTAGAATCCCCTCCTTGCTTTAAAGATTTTCTTATTTAAAGACGCTTTCAGTTTGACTTCAGAAGGATGACCCATGAAAAATGGGACCGATTACCGCACTATTCTCACAGCGGACACGCCAATCATTGACGTCCGCGCCCCGATCGAATTCCGCCAAAGCGCACTTCCCGCGGCACTGAACCTGCCGCTGATGGACGACGCCGAGCGCGCCGCCGTCGGCACCTGCTATAAACGCCACGGCGCAGACGCGGCCTTAGCGCTGGGCCATCAGTTAGTCAGCGGCGAGGTGCGGGAAAAGCGTCTCGCCGCATGGCGCGACGCCTGCTTACGTTATCCACAGGGCTATCTGTGCTGCGCCCGCGGCGGTCAGCGTTCGCATATCGTCCAGCAGTGGCTGAAGGAAGCGGGCGTGGATTACCCCCTGATCGTCGGCGGCTATAAGGCGCTGCGCCAGGCCGCCATCCGGCTCACCGAAGAGCTGGTGCAGCGCCCTATCGTGCTGATCGGCGGCTGTACCGGCAACGGCAAGACCCAGCTGGTCTGCTCCCGACCCGACGGTATCGATCTGGAGGGACTCGCCCACCATCGCGGCTCATCGTTCGGCCGCACGCTGCGTGAACAGCACGCCCAGGCAACATTTGAAAACCATCTGGCGGTGGCGATGTTGAAAACAGTCGGGCAGCATCGCCGCTGGGTGCTGGAAGATGAAGGACATATGATCGGCGCAAACCACCTGCCGGAATGCATGCGTGAGCGCATGGCGCAGTCGCCGCTGGCGGTAGTGGAAGACCCGTTTGAGATCCGCCTGGAGCGCCTGCGGGAAGAGTATTTTGACCGTATGCACCGTGATTTTATTGATGCTTTCGGTGAAGAGAAAGGCTGGCAGGAGTATAGCGAGTATCTGCATCACGGTCTGTTTGCCATTCGCCGTCGCCTGGGGCTACAGCGTTTTGCCCAGCTCACGACCCTGCTTGATGAGGCGCTGGCTTCGCAGCAGCGAGGCGCCACGACCGATGCCCATTTTGCCTGGCTGGTGCCGCTGCTGAAAGAGTACTACGACCCGATGTATCGCTATCAGCTGAGTAAAAAAGCGGAAAAAATTATCTTTCGCGGCAGCTGGAATGACGTCGCCTCCTGGCTGGCGAAGTAATCAAACGCCCTACTGCCCGGCTTGCGGCGTAAACGCCTTAGCCGGGCTAAAGGTCCGCCGATGGCGGTAAGACTGTAGCCCCGGTAAGCGCAGCGCCATCGGGGAGTAAGACTGTAGCCCCGGTAAGCGCAGCGCCACCGGGGAGTAAGACTGCGGCCCGGTAAGCGCAGCGCCACCGGGGAGCCGCAGCCGCTTAGAAGTCGTAGCGCAGACGCACCAGGTTCATATCTCCCAGGTTGTCGGTGCTGGACGTAAAGACGTGCTCATAATCAACGCGGAAACCGTAATCCAGCTGGAAGCTGATCCCCAGTCCGTTATCAATTCGCTGATAGTTACGGCCGTTGACGTACTCCAGGCGGTCGCCCATAAAGTATGGCTGAATCGTTTTCACCGCGTACTGACCAATCGGGAAGGTATAACCGGCGAAGTACTCAATCCCCCAGGCATCCCCGGCGAAATAGTCGTAAACATCGGTTTTTTTGGTGGTCATAAAGTTCTGATACCAACCGCCACCGAAGGAGAAGGTCCAGTTATCCGGCTTCCAGCTCAGCGCCGTACCGAGGATATTCTGATCATAGGTTTTGTTGTCTGCTGTTGACGGGTCGCGCATCTCGGCACGGGTGTAGTTCCACGCGGTCCCCCAGGTCAGGTCCCTGGTGATGTGATAATCCACGCCCACGGAACCGCCGCCTTTACGCTTATAGCGCAGGCCATTGCCCGGCAGATATTCATTATCTTCAAACAAATAAGAGGCATAGAGGTCAACGTCACCCGCCGTTTTCTTATATTTCAGCATATTACGGGAACGGTACGAACCATCGTAGTCGCCGTTGATGCCGTTACCCGGCGCCTGGGCGATCATGTCGTAATCCCAGATATCGGTTTTCGCCCCAACCACATCGTAGTAAATACTGTTTTGCTGACCGTAGGTTAATGTCCCCCAGGTGTCGCTCTTCAGCCCGGTGTACAACATACGGCGGGTCGTATTATTGGCGCCTTCCGCATAGTGGTTATCCCAGTCAAACAATGCCGGAATATTGACCCCCAGCTCGTAATAGCTGATCCAGCTGATATCATCAAACAGATAATAATCAGCGGCGAAGCGGAAACGGGTCCCGCCATCAAAACCATTACGTTTATAAGACCCTTTATCGCCGTCGCCGGACATCATGTTGAACTGCGGACGAATACTCCCGCCGACGGTAAAGTTCAGGCGGCTCAGCGGATCTCCGGCCTGCGGGTCCTGTTTCAGTAACGTAATCTCAGCCTGGGATGCGAAAGAGGTTAACGCCAGTGCTGCGCCGATCGTTATCGCCAGCGTTTTTATTTTATGTGCCATGCTTTTTCCTTGAGTAATAAGCAACCTTATAGTTTCCAGCTGAATATTAACCGTGATTTGGCATGACGTGTTGTTGGGTTTTTAATGTTTAGTGCTCTTAAAAATCAGTGAGTTATCATTTTGTGCGCTTAAAAAATCAGCGATTATCATTTCATCGTTCTGTCATTAAAATGAAGTACTGACGCTCAAACATTATCCATGGAGGAATTATGTCGAAAAAACTACTGCAGCTGCACTTTGCCTTTAACGGCCCCTTCGGCAGCGAGATGTCCCGCCAGCTCGTGGAGCTGGCCGAGTCGATCAATCAGGAGCCGGGGTTTATCTGGAAGGTCTGGACGGAAAGCGAAAAGAACCACGAGGCGGGCGGGATCTATCTTTTCGAGGATGAAGAGACCGCCCTCGCTTACCTCAATAAGCATACCGCGCGCCTGAAATCGCTCGGCGTTGATGAAGTTATCGGCAAAGTTTTCGACGTCAATGAACCGCTCACCGCACTGAACCACGGTCATCTGCAGTAGCGTTCATTTCGCGACGGAGCTCGTATTTTTGCCGGGTGGCGGCCTGACGCCTTACCCGGCCTGTGTTCCTGTATATCAGCAGGCTGCGTTTTCCCGTAGGTCCGGGCAAGCGCAGCGTCACCAGACGCTTGTCCGATGACGTCTCCATCCAGTCACTGACTGAACTGGCGAAACAAGGCTTTGCCTTTTAACAAACGCAACCCTAGCCAGCCACCGCATAACGACAGCAGGAGCGCACCACACAGCGGCAACATCACCCACAGTCGCCAGTCCGGCGTCCACGGAAAATCAAAGACTTTGGTTTGCAGCATCGCCAGCGCCACCTCCGCGCCGATGGCCGCCACTACGCCGGAGACCACGCCCAGCAACGCAAACTCCGCCCACAGCGTGGTACGCAACAGCGACTTTCCGGCCCCCAGCGTGCGCCAGACCACCAGCTCCTGATAGCGCTGGCGCATACCGACCTGAACCTGCGCCAGCAGTAGTAAAATGCCGCACGCGGTCACCAGCACCACCATCACCTCCAGCGCCCGACTGACCTGTGTCAATACCTGGCCCACCTGACGCAGAATCGCACCAATATCCAGCAGGCTGACGGTGGGGAATTCGCGATTAAGCTGCGTCAACAGCGTATTGCCGTTATCCCAGCGGAAGCTGGTCAGCCAGCTTTGCGGCTGCCCGTCGAGCGCCCCCGGCGGGAAGATAAAGAAGAAGTTTGGCCGCAGGCTCTCCCAGTCAACTTTACGCACGCTGGACACTTTCGCGCTAAAGTCCTGAGTATCCCCGGTAAACGTCACGCTATCGCCAGGCTTGACGCCCAACCGCTGCGCCAGCCCCTCTTCAATCGAGACCTCCCCGGCTTTCGGCGGCCAGCTTCCGGCCACCAGCGGATTATGATCCGGCCGCTCGCTGCGCCAGGTCAGATTCAGCTCACGGTTCAACGCTTCGTCTTTATTGTTCTCCGCCGCCTGACCGTTAATCTGCGTCAGGCGGGCGCGCACAATCGGGTAAAACTCGGTCGCCGTAACATGATGCCCGGCGAGGAACGTTTTCACCGCAGCGACCTGCTCCGGAGCAATGTTGATTAAGAAGTAATTGGGGCTTTCCGGCGGCAGCTGCTGCTGCCAGCGATCCAGCAGATCGCCGCGCAGCACCAGCAGCAGCGCCAGCAACATAAACGACAGCGAAAATGCCGCCAGCTGACTCAGGGTTGACCACGGCTGGCGCAGCAGACGGTTCACCGCCAGACGCAACGGCAGCGCTTTCAAGGTCAACCGTTTCAACATCCACAGCAGCCCCCAGCCCAACACGCCGCACAGCAGCGCCAGTACCACGGCACCGGCCAGTACCGCCCATAGCAGCGGGCTTCCGCCCATCAGCCAGGCCAGCAGAATCACCACCACCGCACACACCAGCGGAATATACAATTTCAGCGGCCAGACGTTGGCAACGACATCCTGACGCAGTACCCGCAGCGGCAGCGTTGCCAGCAGCAGGCGATAAGGTCGTAACCCCACCAGCAGCGAAATCACCACCATCGCGCCGATCGCCCACAGCCACGGCCAGCCGCTGGCCGGCGGTAAAGCCACCGGTAGCACCGGTTTTAGCATCAGCAGCAGAATCTGCTCGAGCCCCGCCCCCATCGCGCCGCCGGTCACCGCCGCCAGCGCCAGCAGCATCAGCCACTGGCCGACAATAAGCTTACGCAGCTGCGCGCGTCCGGCGCCAAGAGTTTTCAGGATCGCCACCAGATCGTAGCGGCTGCGGCAGTAATGGCTCATCGCCACCGCCACCGCGGCCACCGCCAGCAACAGAGTCAGCAGCGCAGACAGCAGTAAAAACTGCTGCGAGCGTTCCAGTGATTTGCCTAAGGCGCTGTCGTCCTGCTCCAGGCCGATCCAGCGATGTTCAGGCCCCAGCTTCGGCAGGAGCCACTTTTCATAGTCCGCCAGCTGCTGCGGGGTTCCGGCGTACTTATAGCGCCAGGAGACACGGCTGCCGGGCTGTACCGCGCCGGTTTTCGCCACATCGGCGGTGTTCATCATCAGCCGCGGCGCCATCTGGAAAGGGTTGAAGCCGGCATCCGGCTCTTGTAGCACCTCGCCAGCAATACGCAGCGTGGCATCGCCGACATCAAGAGTATCGCCGATTTTTAAGTTCAGCAGCGCCATCAGGCGCGGGGCCAGCAGCACACTTCCGGCCTGCGGTTTCAGGCCCGGCGGCTGCGTCTCCAGCTTACCGTAAAGCGGATAGGTATCATCCACCGCCTTCACATCCGCCAGCTGCGGCGTATCGCCGGCAAAGGTCATGGTGGCGAAGCTCAGCTGCTCTCCGACGGTGAGTCCGAGCCTGCGCGCCTCGTCAATCCACTCGGCAGGCACCTCACGCGAGCTGCGCAGCGTCCGGTCCCCGGCCATAAATTCGCGACTCTGTTGGCTGAGCCCCTTTTCCATCCGATCGCCGATCGACCCCAGCGCCAGCACGCAGGCCACCGCCAGGCTCAGCGCCAGCCAGACTATCAACAGCGAGGGCGAGCGCCATTCGCGCCAGAACCAGCGGGCAATCATGCTTCCTCCCGCAGCAGGCCGTCCACCAGGCGCAGCCGCCGATCGCAGCGCGCCGCCAGCAGCGGATCGTGGGTCACCAGGATCAGGGTGGTACCATGCTCTCGATTAAGGGAAAACAGCAGATCGGCAATTTTGTCGCCGGTATGGCGGTCAAGATTGCCGGTAGGCTCATCGGCAAACAGCAGCTCAGGCCGACCGTTAAACGCGCGGGCGAGCGCCACCCGCTGCTGCTCACCGCCGGAAAGCTGCGCCGGCAGATGATGAAGACGTTTACCCAGACCCAGTTGCTCCAGCAATGCTCGGGCGCTGCCACGGCTTTGGTTATCGGTCTCACCGCGAAGCAGCGCCGGAAGCTCGACGTTTTCCAGAGCATTAAGCGTTGGAATCAGCATAAATGACTGAAAGACAAAGCCGACATGTTTGGCCCGCAGCCGCGCCCTTGCCTCTTCATCCATCGTATGCAGCGGCTGGCCGAGTAAGGAGACCTCACCGCTGCTGCCGTCATCCAGCCCGGCAAGTATCGCCAGCAGGGTCGATTTCCCCGACCCCGACTCGCCAATCAGGGCGATGGTCTGCGCCGGTTTGACAACCAGCTCAACTCCGGTAAGGATGGAAAGCTGATGCTCTCCCTGACCGACGGACTTCTTAAGATGATGAACTTCAAGTATGTTTTCCGCTGGCATTTGCCTTTCCTGTTTCTGATTTTTTTTGCCTGCCGCGCCATGGCCGCAGACAAGCTATTAGTTCTTGGCGATAGCCTGAGCGCCGGTTATCGCATGGCCGCCAGCGCCGCCTGGCCTGCGCTACTCAACGATAAGTGGCAGACCACCACGCCGGTCATCAACGCCAGCATCAGCGGCGACACCTCGCAGCAAGGGCTGGCAAGACTCCCGGCGCTGCTCAAGCAGCATCAGCCGCGCTGGGTGCTGGTCGAACTGGGAGGCAACGACGGGCTACGCGGCTTCCCGCCCCAGCAAACCGAACAAACTCTGCGGACGGTGATTCAGGATATCAAAGCCGCCAACGCTCAGCCGTTGCTGATGCAAATTCGCCTGCCCGCCAACTATGGCCGTCGTTATAATGAAGCCTTTAGCGCCCTGTATCCGGCCCTGGCCAAAGAGTTTGATATTCCTCTGCTGCCCTTTTTTATGGAAGAGGTCTATCTGAAACCCCAGTGGATGCAGGATGATGGCATCCACCCCAATCGCGATGCCCAGCCTTTTATTGCCGACTGGATGGCAACCCGGCTGGCTCCCTTAGTTAATCATGACTCCTGATCTTCAGGCGTCGCTTGCAGGTAAAGTTATGCAAAAATCGGTTTTAGTTACAGGCTGTTCCAGCGGTATTGGTCTTGAAAGCGCCCTCGATTTAAAACGCCAGGGCTTTAACGTCCTGGCCGCCTGCCGTAAAGCGGACGACGTGGCGCGGATGCAGGAGCTCGGGCTGACCGGTATTTTGCTGGACCTCGACGATCCGCAAAGCGTTGAACGCGCCGCTGCGGAGGTCATCGCCCTGACCAATAATCGCCTGTACGGGCTGTTTAATAACGCCGGATACGGCGTCTATGGCCCGCTCGCCACCATTAGCCGTCAACAGATGGAGGCGCAGTTTTCCGCCAACTTTTTTGGCGCACACCAGCTGACGATGTTACTTCTGCCGGCAATGGAGCCGCACGGCGAAGGGCGTATCGTCATGACCTCCTCGGTCATGGGGATCATCTCCAGCCCCGGTCGCGGCGCCTACGCGGCCAGCAAATATGCGCTGGAAGCCTGGTCCGATGCGCTGCGTATGGAGCTGCGCTATAGCGGCATTAAGGTCAGCCTGATTGAGCCCGGTCCCATCAACACCCGTTTTACCACCAACGTCAACCAAACCCAGCGCGATAAGCCGGTGGAGAATCCGGGTATCGCCGCACGCTTTACCCTCGGCCCGGAAGCGGTGGTGGAAAAAGTGCGCCATGCTTTTACCAGCGACAAACCGCAATTACGCTATCCGGTGACGCTTGTCACCCACGCCGTGGCGCTGCTCAAACGCCTGCTGCCGACGCGACTGATGGACAAAATTATCCAGGGCTGAGTTGAAGCTCCGGCTGTCGCCCCCATGTATACCCAAAATCGACTAAAGAGATGCGCTCATGTCAGTACAGAATGTTATCAATATTACCGAAGCTAACCTGCACCAGACGCTGGAGCAATCCGTTACTGCGCCGGTGCTGTTTTATTTCTGGTCAGCGCGCAGCCAGCACTGCGAGCAGCTGACGCCGGTTCTGGAAGGACTGGCTGCGCAATACAACGGGCAGTTTACGCTGGCGAAAGTGGACTGCGATGCTGAGCAGATGCTTGCCTCACAGTTTGGCCTGCGCTCAATCCCGACGGTTTATCTGTTCCAGAACGGCCAGCCGGTAGACGGCTTCGAAGGCCCGCAGCCGGAATCAGCCATCCGTGCGCTGCTGGATAAAGTGCTGCCCCGCGAAGAGGAGCTCAAAGCTCAGCAGGCGCTGGCGCTGATGCAGGAAGAAAAATATCTTGAGGCTCTGCCGCTGCTGAAAGACGCGTGGCAGATGTCGAACCAGGACAGCCAGATTGGCCTGCTGCTGGCGGAGACGCTGATCGCGCTGCAGCGTTCCGACGAAGCCGAAGCGGTGCTGAAAACCGTTCCTATGCAGGATCAGGATACCCGCTATCAGGGGCTGGTCGCGCAGATTGAGCTGCTGAAACAGGCGGCCGATACGCCGGAAATTCAACAGCTGCAGCAGCAGGTTGAACAGCATCCTGAAGATGCCGCGCTGGCCGCTCAGCTCGCGCTGCAGCTGCATCAGGTTGGCCGCAATGAAGAAGCGCTGGCGCTGCTGTTCAGTCATTTGCAGAAGGATTTAGGCGCCGGAGACGGCCAGGTACGCAAGATGTTGCAGGAGATCCTTGCCGCACTGGGTACCGGCGATGCCCTGGCGGCGAAGTACCGCCGTCAGCTCTATTCGCTGCTGTACTAATCCCCTTATCCAAGTCAATCCCCCCGGTCGCGCTACGCTTACCGGGGCTATGGGCGGCACTGTCGTGCCGCCATCCGGGGAGTCGTTACGTTTATGAGTGCTTTTTCAACTGCGTCACCACCAGCTGATGGCGGGCGTTAAAGAACTTGCGGTAGGTCAGATAGCCGGCGATGATCGTCGACAGACTGGCGGTAGAGAGCAGCATAAACGTCACCATAATCTGGTATTTAATGGCCTTCACCGGATCAATGCCGGCAAAAATCAGCCCTGACATCATGCCGGGCAAACTCACCAGCCCCACCGTTTTAGCCGAATCGATAGTCGGGATCAGCGATGCGCGAATACTGTCGCGAATTAACCCGGCAGCCGCCATTTTCGGCGTAGCGCCCAGGCTGAGCTTCTCCTGAATTTGCTGCTGTTCGCTGTTGAAGCGCTGTCCCATATTGTTGTAGCACAGCCCGACCGCCACCATCGCGTTCCCGGCCACCATCCCGGCGATCGGAATCACCTGCATCGGCACAAAAGCAATGGAGCCGGAGAAGACCAGCACCGCCAGCGTCAGTCCGGCGCCGGTCGTAATGGCAATAAATGACGACAGGAAGGCCTTATCAATATATTTGCTGCGCTTTTGCGCGTTCCATGCCGCGTTAAAGCAAATAAACAGCACCATCAGCAGCGTCAGCAGCGCGTGATTGACGTTGAAGATATATTTCAGGACGTAGCCGACAATAATCAGCTGCACCACCGCCCGACAGATACTCCAGACGATATCTTTTTCCAGCGCCAGTTTTTCCCGGTAGCTCACAATAATCGCCACCAGCACCAGCACCATCGAAAGCGCCAGCGATTCGTTGGTAATATTATGCCCGTTCATGAGACACCTCCTGAGCGCTGCCGCCGGCGGGCTGCAGCGTGATCACCTCATCAGCATGGGCAATTTCATTGCGATCGTGGGTGACCCACAGCACCGCAATATTTTTTTCCGTCACATAACGATGAATAATATCGTTGACGTTGTGTTTATTACTTTCGTCCAGCGCGCTGGTAATTTCATCAAGCAACAATACCTGGGGCAAAAATTGCAAATTACGGATCAGCGAAACCCGCTGCTTTTCTCCCCCAGAAAGCTCATTGATTGATTTTTCCAGCGTATTTTCCGCAAGACCAAAGCGTTGTAAATCAGCGACCAGCGCCGCTGGATCCGGCTGCTGATGGCGAATCTGCCAGGGAAAAATCAGATTGTCATAAACCGAGTCACCAAACAGCGCCGGGGTCTGCGCGCAGTAGGAGACCTGCTGGCGGTAGGTTTCCGGCGAGAGCGCCGTAATATCCCGATCGGCAAAAAAAATCTGCCCGGAGGTAGGGCTCAGCAGCGAGGCGATAATTTTCAGCAAGGTGCTTTTTCCACAGCCGGAAGGCCCGGTAATCAGCTTAAATTCTCCGGCCCGCAGCTGGAGATTTATATTATTAAGAATGACCGTCTCGTCGACCTGAAAGCCAACATTCGCAAGACGCAAAATAGCGTTATTTTCCTTCATTATTGTTCCACTTTTTTCTCACAACCCTGCTAGTTTACTCCAGTTTCCTTTCGCCTGGGTGAGGAGAAAGATATACTCAATTTAAACCTGCGTCATTTTTTCTGGCGCCTCATCAGGCAATAAAACAGGAGGTTTTTTGATGCTGATCTTTATCCCCGTACTCATTTTCGTCGCGCTGGTTATCGTCATGGCGGGCGTTAAAATTGTCCCCCAGGGCTTCCAGTGGACCGTTGAGCGTTTCGGCCGCTACACCATGACGCTGCAACCGGGTTTAAGCCTGGTGGTGCCATTTATGGATCGGATTGGCCGTAAGATTAATATGATGGAACAGGTGCTTGATATTCCCTCCCAGGAGGTTATTTCACGCGATAACGCCAACGTTACTATTGATGCCGTGTGCTTTATTCAGGTCATTGATGCGCCAAAAGCGGCTTATGAGGTCAGCAATTTACAGCAGGCGATCGTCAACCTGACGATGACCAACATTCGTACCGTTCTTGGCTCGATGGAACTTGACGAAATGCTCTCCCAGCGCGACAGCATTAACACCCGCCTGCTGCATATTGTCGACGAAGCGACGAACCCGTGGGGCGTCAAAATTACCCGCGTCGAAATTCGCGACGTGCGCCCGCCGGCTGAACTGATTGCCTCGATGAACGCCCAGATGAAAGCCGAACGAACCAAACGCGCCTATATTCTTGAAGCCGAAGGGATACGCCAGGCCGAAATTCTCAAAGCCGAAGGGGAAAAGCAGTCGCAGATCCTGAAAGCGGAAGGGGAACGCCAGTCGGCATTCTTGCAGGCCGAGGCCCGCGAACGTTCTGCGGAAGCGGAAGCCCGCGCGACGCAGATGGTCTCGTCCGCTATCGCCTCCGGCGATATTCAGGCGATTAACTACTTTGTGGCCCAGAAATACACCGATGCGCTGCAGAAAATTGGTTCCGCCAATAACAGCAAAGTGGTGATGATGCCGCTCGATGCCAGCAGCCTGATGGGCTCTATCGCCGGTATCAGCGAGCTTATCAAAGAAGGTTCTGGCGAACGGAAAAAATCATGATCGCGCTCATTCTCGCCCATCCGCATATTTTCTGGCTGAGCCTCGGCGGACTCCTGCTGGCCGCTGAAATGCTGGGCGGCAACGGCTATCTGCTGTGGAGCGGCATCGCCGGCGTAGTCACCGGACTCCTCTCCTGGGGGCTGCCCTTCGGCTGGGAGTGGCAGGGCACGCTGTTCGCCGCGATGACCTTGCTGGCCGCCTGGCTGTGGTCACACTGGCTGCGCAGGCAGGTCGCGCGCCAGAAACCGGCCGACGCGCAGCTCAACCAGCGCGGCAAGCAGCTGGTCGGCCGCGTCTTCATGCTGGAAAGCCCGCTGATCAACGGCCATGGTCACGTACGGGTTGGCGACAGCTCGTGGCCGGTGGTGGCCGATGAGGACCTTGCCGCAGGCAGCCACGTAGAGGTACTGGCCGTCGAAGGTATTACGCTGCGCGTGCGGGCCACCGCGCCACGCCGCTAAGCCTGCGCCTTGCGGTGGCAGCAGCCGGAAAGGTTGTCGATAATTGGACAATCGGCGCCGTCATCGCCGGGACAGGCTTCCGCCAGCGCCAGCAGATGCCTGCGCATATTTTGCAACTCGCTGATATGGCGCTCAATATCCGCAACTTTATCCAGCGTTCTGCGCTTAACGTCCGCACTGTGCCGCGACGGATCGTTAAACAGAAAGATCAGTTCGCGGCACTCCTCAAGATTAAACCCGACCTGCCGCGCCTGGCGCAGTAAGGTCAGTTCATCCAGGTGCCGTTGACTGTAGCTGCGATAGCCGTTTTCACTGCGCAGCGGCGGCGTGACCAGTCCCTTCTCTTCATAAAAGCGAATCGCTTTACTGGTTAAGCCGGTTTTTTTTGCCACATCGCTGATATTCACGTGTCCTCCGTCGATTGGCGCCTACAGAGCATCATTATAACTCACTTCCCGCCATCGCCTACCGGGCGACGCCTCAGGAAGCCTTCTTCCTTTCAGAGTAGCGCGTCCGGGGCATCATTTTCTGTAACAATTGCCTGTTATAAGTGATCGCTTTCGCAATCCTGACTCTTTCATCTTTCAATTCTACGCGGGTAGATCTATTAATCTGCCGAAGAAATATAATATCTACGCGAGTAGAACATGAAGAGTTAAAACCTGCGGCTTTTGTCGACAGCTCACTTCAAGGAGTTCTTATGAACACGCATTCATCCTCTGTTCCCCTGACTGACGGCCAGCAGGCTGCCCAGGAGCGCATGGAAACCCCCGAAGGGCGCCGCGAATTCTGGCGAGCGACGTTTTCCTGCTGGTTAGGCACCACGATGGAATATGCCGATTTTGCGCTCTACGGACTCGCCGCCGGTATTATCTTTGGCGATGTCTTTTTTCCACAGGCCACCCCAGTCATGGCGCTTCTCTCCAGCTTTGCCGCCTATTCCGTTGGTTTTATTGCCCGGCCCATCGGCGCGCTGCTGTTTGGCTGGATAGGCGACCGGCACGGACGCAAAATTGTCATGGTGATCACCATCGGCCTGATGGGATTCTCAACCATGCTAATCGGCTTAATTCCCGGCTACGCCCAGATTGGCGTATGGGCGCCGGTGTGCCTGGTTATTCTGCGATTTACTCAAGGGCTGGGGGCCGGAGCAGAACTCTCAGGCGGCACCGTGATGCTCGGTGAATACGCCCCCGTGAAGCGCCGCGGGCTGGTCTCTTCCATTATCGCTCTCGGCTCCAACAGCGGCACTTTACTCGCCTCTCTGGTCTGGCTCGTTGTCTTACAAATGGACAAAGATGCGTTGCTCAGTTGGGGATGGCGCATCCCTTTCCTCAGCAGCATTCTCATCGCCGCGACGGCGCTGTTCATTCGTCGCCATATCCGTGAAACTCCGGTCTTTGAACGACAAAAAGCGCTGCTCAAGGCCGAACGTGAAAAATCGCTGCGCCGCGGCCAGGCCATGAAACAGCAGGACACCCGTGGCTTCTGGCGACGCACCCGTGCGTTCTGGACAATGGTCGGCTTACGCATCGGCGAAAATGGCCCATCCTACCTCGCCCAGGGTTTTATCATTGGCTATGTCGCCAGGGTTCTGATGGTCGATAAATCGGTCCCGACGGTGGCCGTGTTTATCGCGTCGATTCTGGGATTCGCCATTATTCCGCTGGCGGGCTGGCTTTCCGATCGCTTCGGTCGGCGCATCATCTATCGTTGGTTCTGTCTGTTACTGATCCTCTACGCCTTCCCGGCCTTTATGCTGCTCGACTCCCGTGAGCCGTGGATTGTTATCCCCACCATCATTACCGGTATGGGGCTCGCTTCGCTGGGTATTTTCGGTGTCCAGGCGGCCTGGGGCGTTGAGCTTTTTGGCGTGACTAATCGCTATACCAAAATGGCCTTCGCCAAAGAGCTGGGCTCAATTATGTCGGGCGGTACCGCGCCGCTGGTGGCCTCGGCGCTGCTCTCGTTTTACGGGCACTGGTGGCCTATCGCAGTCTATTTCTCGCTGATGGCTGCCATCGGTCTGGTGACCACCTTTTTCGCTCCGGAGACGCGCGGACGCGATCTCAATTTACCTGAGGACGCAATTTGAGCACGGAGAACGCTGGATGCGCGTTCTTTACCCAAGATTTTTGGGGGACAACACCTTATGCTGTGCGGAAAAGAGAATGCTCTGAACTCAACCAGGTAGGTGCCTCGTGACCCAATCACATTCACAACGCGTAACACGTTCCGATGTCGCAAAGGAGGCGGGAACATCTGTCGCTGTCGTGAGTTACGTTATTAATAACGGTCCACGTCCCGTTGCCGAGGCAACCCGGCAGCGCGTGTTGCAGGCGATCAAGAAAACCGGTTACCGGCCCAATGGTATCGCCCGCGCTCTGGCCTCGGGGAGTACGCAAACTTACGGGCTTGTGGCCCCGGATATCTCAAACCCGTTTATTGCCTCCATGGCGCACGCCCTGCAGCGCGAAGCGTTTGCTGACGGCAAGGTCCTCCTGCTGGGGGATGCGGGTGATAACAGCGGACGGGAGCGTGAACTGATCAACAACATGCTCAATCGCCAGGTTGACGGCCTGATTTATACCAGCGTTGACCGGCACCCGTATATTGAGTTGATTGAAGAGAGCGGCACGCCCTGCGTGATGTTGGATCGCGTCGATGCCGGATTAAACGTCAGCGTTATTCAGGTGGATGAACAGCTGGCGGCCTGGCAGGTGACGAAACATCTTATCGATCACGGCTACCGCGATATCGGCATTATCTGTGGCCCGCGTGAAATGCTCAACACCCAGGATCGTATTCGGGGATGGCAGTTAGCGCTGGAAGAAGCGTCGCTGGCGGTCACTCCTGGCTGGATTTTTTCGACCAACTATACGCGGGCAGGAGGCTATGAGGCGACAAAACGTATGCTGCAGGGAAAGCCTCCGCGCGCGCTGTTCGCCACCAATGAACAGCAGGCGATCGGCTGCTTACGCGCGCTGGCAGAGCACGGGCTGCGTGTGCCCCAGGATGTGGCGCTGGTCTGCTTTAACGCCACACAAGAATCGGCTTACAACGTCCCTTCCTTAACGGCCGTCCGCCAGCCCGTCGACAAAATGGCCCGGGCGGCGATCGACATGCTGAAAAACTGGGACGGTAAGGTTCGCCGCGTTGAATTTGAGTTTTATTTACGAGTGGGAGAGTCGTGTGGCTGCCAGGGACATGAAGTACAACCTGAGACAAGATGAAAATGAATCCATGCGCGTGATTATCGACTGCGACCCGGGGAACGGCGTTCCGGGTGCCAATATCGATGATGGCCTGGCGCTGGCGCTGGCGATTGCCGCACCGCAAATCACCCTGGAAATGATCACCACCGTGGCAGGCAATACGCCGGTAGAAACCGGCTATGCCGTCGCCAAAGAGCTCGTCCGACAGCTAGATATCCCGGTTTCGGTCTATCGCGGCGCCGCCCGCGCCCTCAGAGAAGACCCGCTGCCGTGGCGCGAAAAACTCGATCATGGCGTCGATCGCGCTGGCTTACGCCAGCTATGGTCGGACGTCCCTGCCCCGCCAACCTGCCAGGCCGTGCAGCCTCTGGCACCACAGGCCATCGGCGAGCTGATCTGCAACCATCCCGGCGAGATAACGCTGATTGCCACCGGACCACTCACCAATGTGGCGATAGCGCTACAGCTCTATCCCGACATCGTTGGTACGGTTAAAAACATCGTGATCATGGGCGGGGTGTTCAACGTTGCGGGCTATATAAAGGACACCAATTTTGGTTTGGATCCTGAAGCGGCACACGCCGTACTCACCAGCGGCGCCCCTGTCACGCTGGTGCCGATGGATGTCACCACGAAAACGCAAATGCTTCATCGCGATCTGGATCGTCTGACTTCGGTAAATAACGGGCTTAGTCGTTATCTGGCCCAGACTGTTCGCCCGTGGATCGCCTACTCAATGCAGACCCGCAACCTGCCCGGATGTTGGATCCATGATGTGTTAACCGTTGCCTGGTTACTTGATCCGACAATGGCGACGACCACAGAAGATTACCTCGACGTCTCCCTGGAAGGCATCACTCGCGGTATGACCTGCCGCTACGGGCGTGACGGCCTGCGCCTGGAGGTGGGGATTCCCGAGCCGCAAGGCGCGACAGTACGCATCCTCGAAAGTATCGATAATAACCATCTTCTGGCGCTGCTCGAACACTATATTCACCGTTACCGCGCCTAGCATTCCGGCACAGGCAAGAGGAACAGCACGCGCTGCGCGGGCAGGGTTTTGCGGAGGAAAAATGAATACGTTGGCGCTCATCTTATCTGGCGAGGGAGAATCTGCTTTCATTACGCTATGCAAAATTGGCGTGGCTTTTATTCTCGGCGGAATCATCGGCCTGGAGAGAGAATCAAAAGGTAAGCCGGTTGGCTTTAAAACCTGCGTGATTATTTCCGTAGCCAGCTGCGTCCTGACGATTGTCTCGATCCAGTCGGCGGAGTATTACGCTGAGATCTCCGCCAACATCCGCAGCGATCCGATGCGCCTGGCGGCGCAGATCATCAGCGGCGTCGGATTTCTCGGCGCGGGGGTGATCCTCCACCGCCATGATGATGCGATTTCCGGGCTGACGACAGCGGCAATAGTATGGGCTTCCGCAGGGGTAGGCATTACCAGCGGCGCCGGTTTTTATCTGCATGCTCTTCTCGCCACCGGATTATTCCTGCTGGCGATCAAGCTCAGTTATTTCGTCATTTTTTTACAAACTAAAAATCAGTCACCCGGCAAAGTAAAAATCCGCATTATCCTTGATGAAAAATCCGGCTTAGAAACGCTAATAACGGGTATTACGCAGCAAAAAAATATTATCGAAACCATCACGATCCGTGATTTAAAAAAGGGAAAAATAGAGGTCAACCTTAAGCTGGTGGTGAGGAAAAAAATGACCTTACCCGAACTGTACAGCAGCCTTTCTTCTCTGGAACATGTCTGCGCGATTGCGCTGGAACACTAAAAACGCCGCGGCAAATAAACACCTTGACCTTCCCCTTGCTGGAAGGTTTAACCTTTATCACAGTCAGTCATCCCTGTCATAAAGGAGTGTGTTATGTCTCAAACCATCGACCTGGCCCTGGACGGTTTGTCCTGCGGTCACTGCGTCAAACGCGTAAAAGAAAGTCTCGAACAGCGCCCGGACGTTGAGCTGGCGGAAGTCACCGTCACCGAAGCGCACGTGACCGGTAGCGCCAGTGCAGAATCGCTTATCGAAACCATCAAGCAAGCCGGTTACGGCGCAGAGTTAAGCCACCCAAAGGCTAAACCGCTGGCGGAGTCATCAATCCCGTCGGAAGCGCTGACAGCGGTCTCTTCTGAGCTTCCGGCAGCGACGGCTGATGATGAAAGCCAACAGCTGCTGTTAAGCGGCATGAGCTGCGCCAGCTGTGTTTCCCGGGTACAAAACGCGCTGCAAAGCGTACCGGGCGTCACGCAGGCACGGGTAAACCTCGCGGAACGCACTGCGCTGGTTATGGGCAGCGCGTCCGCCGCAGAATTAGTCCAGGCGGTGGAGAAGGCAGGCTACGGCGCCGAAGCGATCGAAGATGACCAGCAACGCCGCGAACGCCAGCAGGAAACCGCTATCGCCACCATGAAACGCTTCCGTTGGCAGGCGATTGTTGCCCTGCTGGTGGGGGTGCCGGTCATGGTCTGGGGAATGATCGGTGACAATATGATGGTCAGCGATGATAACCGTTCCCTGTGGTTGGTTATCGGGCTTGTCACCCTGGCGGTGATGGTCTTCGCCGGCGGCCATTTCTATCGCAGCGCATGGAAAAGCCTGAAAAACGCGACGGCCACCATGGATACGCTGGTAGCGCTGGGAACCGGCGTAGCATGGCTCTATTCCATGAGCGTCAACCTGTGGCCACAGTGGTTCCCGATGGAGGCTCGCCATCTCTACTATGAAGCCAGCGCAATGATTATCGGCTTAATTAATCTCGGTCATATGCTGGAAGCCCGCGCCCGTCAGCGCTCCTCAAAAGCGCTGGAAAAACTGCTCGACCTGACGCCACCGTCGGCGCGGGTTGTCAGCGAAGAGGGTGAAAAAAGCGTGCCGCTGGCCGACGTTCAGCCGGGGATGACCCTGCGTCTGACCACCGGCGACCGGGTTCCGGTTGACGGAGTGATAAGCCAGGGCGAAGCCTGGCTGGATGAGGCGATGCTGACCGGCGAACCGATTCCACAACAAAAAACGGATGGCGACACGCTGCATGCCGGTACCGTGGTCCAGGACGGCAGCGTTCTGTTTACCGCCAGCGCCGTCGGCAGCCAGACGACGCTTGCCCGTATCATCCGCATGGTGCGCCAGGCGCAAAGCAGCAAACCAGAAATCGGCCAGCTGGCGGATAAAATCTCCGCCGTATTCGTGCCGGCCGTGGTGGTTATCGCCCTGTTCAGTGCGGCAATCTGGTACTTCTTCGGGCCGGCACCGCAAATTGTCTATACCCTGGTGATCGCCACTACGGTGCTGATTATCGCCTGCCCTTGTGCGCTGGGCCTGGCGACGCCGATGTCGATTATCTCCGGCGTGGGTCGCGCGGCGGAATATGGCGTGCTGGTTCGCGATGCCGATGCGCTGCAGCGCGCCAGCCAGCTCGATACCATCGTTTTTGATAAAACGGGCACCCTGACCGAAGGTAAACCGCAGGTGGTGGCGGTAAAAACCTTTGCCGAGGTTGATGAGCCCACCGCGCTACGTCTTGCGGCGGCACTGGAGCAAGGCTCCAGCCACCCGCTGGCGCGGGCGATCATCGAGAAAGCCGCCGATAGTCAGCTGCCGGTCGTCAACAACTTCCGCACTCTGCGCGGACTCGGCGTCAGCGGCGAGGCAGAAGGCCGTACCCTGCTGCTCGGTAACCAGGCGCTGCTTAATGAGCAAAAGATTGCCACCGCCGCCGTAGAAAGCGAGATTGCCGCCCAGGCATCACAAGGGACAACGCCGGTGCTGCTGGCGATCGATGGCCAGGTCGGCGCACTGTTCGCTATTCGCGATCCGCTGCGTAGCGATAGCGTCGCTGCGCTGGCTCGCCTGCACCGCCAGGGTTATCGTCTGGTGATGCTGACCGGGGATAACCCCACGACCGCTAACGCGATTGCCAAAGAGGCAGGCATCGACGAAGTGATCGCCGGCGTGCTGCCGGACGGCAAAGCTGACGCTATCAAGCGTCTGCAAAGCCAGGGGCATCAGGTGGCGATGGTCGGTGACGGCATCAACGACGCGCCGGCGCTGGCCCAGGCCGACGTCGGGATTGCGATGGGCGGCGGGAGCGATGTTGCCATTGAGACGGCGGCCATCACCCTGATGCGCCATAGTCTGAACGGCGTCGCGGATGCGCTGGCGATTTCCAAAGCCACGCTGCGCAACATGAAGCAGAACCTGCTGGGCGCCTTTGTGTACAACTCGCTGGGGATCCCCATCGCCGCCGGAATCTTATGGCCGCTGACCGGAACTCTGCTTAACCCGGTGGTAGCCGGTGCCGCTATGGCGCTCTCTTCCATTACCGTGGTCAGCAACGCCAACCGGCTGCTGCGCTTTAAACCGAAAGACTAGATGTTATGACCCATACGCGCTAGCATGAAGACTTCACACTACGGAGCGCGTATGGGCCTGTTAAACCGAATAAAAATGCTGTGGCGTGCCGCCGTCGGCGCGTCTTATTCCTGGCCCGCACTGGATATTACCCTTCCCGGAGAGCGCTATTTGCATCTGGTCGGCAGTATTCATATGGGCACACGCGACATGTCCCCTCCTCCCGCCAGGCTACTGAAAAAAATTCGTCAGGCCGACGCCCTCATCGTGGAGGCGGATATCACCGGCAACGAAACGCCCTTTGCTGACCTCCCCGCCTGCCCGCCGCTGGCCGAGCGTTTAACCCCGCAGCAGTTCGTCGAGCTGGAGAGTCGGGCCGCGGAACTCGGGCTGTCGACGGCGCCGTTTGACAGCCAGCCGCTCTGGCAGGTGGCGATGGTGTTACAGGCAACGCAGGCTCAGAAGCTGGGGCTGCGTGCGGATTACGGCATTGACTACCAGCTGCTGATGGCCGCGCGTGAGAGCAAGGTGCGGGTGATGGAGCTTGAAGGCACCGACAGCCAGATAGCGCTGCTGCGCGACCTTCCGGACGGCGGACTGGCGCTGCTGGAGGATACGTTGACCCACTGGCGCACCAACGCCCGTCTTTTGCAGGTGATGATCGGCTGGTGGCTGGAGCAGCCGCCCGCCAAAGGCGTCACCACGTTGCCGACAACCTTCAGCCAGTCGCTGTACGATGTGCTCATGCATCAGCGCAATCAGGCGTGGCGCGAGACGCTGCTGGCGCTGCCGCCGGGGCGCTATGTTGTCGCCGTCGGGGCGCTGCATTTATACGGTGAAGGGAATCTGCCTGATATGCTGACGTAAAAAAATGGCCAATATTTCTATTGGCCCGTCAAAGAGGAATTTCATCATTATTATTATCCCGGAATTTGCATTCCGGATCGTTCGATTGTCGCTCAAAGTGACCATCACTGCCAATACTATTGCGCAAGATGGTACTATTTTTTACACATTCAACGGGCGTATGCTGACAGCACCTGAGATCGGTTGGTAAGAAGGATAAGTATGACTCCCGCCGTTAAGTTACTCGAAAAAAACAAAATTGCTTTTAAGATCCACAGCTACGATCACGACCCCAATGAAACCAACTTCGGCGATGAAGTGGTACGCAAGCTGGGGCTGAACGCAGACCAGGTTTATAAGACGCTGCTGGTCGCGGTCAACGGGGATATGAAACATCTGGCCGTGGCGGTGACGCCGGTGGCCGGGCAGCTGGATTTGAAAAAAGTGGCCAAAGCGCTGGGCGCGAAGAAGGTGGACATGGCGGATCCCATGGTCGCCCAGCGTACGACCGGCTATCTGGTCGGCGGCATCAGCCCGCTCGGACAGAAGAAACGGCTACCGACGCTGATTGATGCCCCGGCCCAGGCGTTTAACGCCATTTATATTTCTGGCGGCAAGCGCGGGCTGGACATTGAACTGGCGGCCAGCGATTTAGCGAAGATTCTCGACGCCAAATTCGCCGATATCGCCCGCCGCGATTAATCGCGCCTCAGCGTACAGGGACCTGTAAAACGGGGCTATCCCGAAGGCGGCGCGTCGCGCCTGACCAGGCTACTCATCCCCCAGATCGTGGCGAATCCGTAGCCCGGTCAGCGCAGCGCCACCGGGGTTATCCTCACGCGTTACTGCCAGCTCACCTCGCCTTTCGGCTCATAGGCGGCCGCATCCAGCGGTGAGTTTTTCTGGATATACTCTTTCAGCACTTCGGCATCGATAAAACCGGTATTCACATAACCCGGTTTGGTGTCGATATGCGGATAGCCGTCACCGCCGGTCCCGTTAAAGCTCAACGTTGCCATCCGGTAGGTCTTCGTCGGATCGACCGGTTCGCCTTTGATTTTCAGATCATTCAGCTTGCCGTCTTTCGCCACGAAGCTGACGTTGGCGAACTGCGGATAGGCGCCGGAGTCAGGTTTCATCTGCGCCACGGCGGTCAGATATTCCGTCACTTCCTTGCCGCTCATATCGACATACACCAGCACGTTACCGAACGGCTGCACCTTCATGACATCTTTATAGGTAATATCCCCGGCTTCGATGGAGTCACGAATACCGCCGCCGCTCATCACGGCAAAATCGGCATTGCTACGCGCCATTTGCGCCGCCAGCAGCAGGCGTCCCATATTGGTCTGCACGAAACGTACCTTGCTGCGATCGCCTTCAAGATGCCCATTCACGCTGCCAATTTTGACCTGAAGCTGCGCTTTGCCTTTATTCTGGAATGGCGTCAGCAGCGACAGCATCTGCGGGTTTTCCGGGATTTGCGGCGTATAGAGCACGCGTTCGCTCTGGCCGTTATCATAGGTCACCTTCTTCTTCAGATTGACCGGGATCAGCTGATAGTGCACCAGCTTCATCTCGCCGTTGCGGAACTCAAAATCCGCACGACCGACATATTTCCCCCACTCGTGCGCCTGAACGATCCAGATCCCATTCTGTCTGTCCGGCGCGCACGGCGTGCCCGGTACATAATCGACCTGTTTTTTATTCTCCGAGGCCATACAGACCGGATCCTGCGAATGACCGCCGACGATCATCGCCAGCGATCCTGCCGGCAGACTGCGCGCCATTTCGACATCACCCGGGGCGTTAGAACCATGATTTCCGTTGTCGTAATGGCCCATATGGGTGGTCGCCAGAATCACATCCGGTTTTTCATTCAGCTGCAGCTCCTGGATAACCAGTTTGGCCTCGTCCGCCGGTTTGCGAAATTCAATGTCGGTGAAATATTCCGGGTTACCTATCCTGGCCGTGTCATCGGTGGTCAGGCCAATAACCGCAATTTTTAATCCCCCGCGTTTAAACAGCGCCCAGGGTTTAAACAGGCGCTCGCCGGTGCTTTTTTGGTAGATATTGGCGGAGAGGAACGGAAACTTAGACCACTTCTCCTGTTGGCGCAGTACGCTGAGCGGATTATCAAACTCATGGTTGCCCACTGCCATCGCATCATAACCAATCAGGTTCATGCCGCGAAAATCTGGCTCTGCGTCCTGCAAATCCGACTCCGGCACACCGGTATTTATATCGCCGCCGGACAACAGCAGAACGCTTCCGCCCTCAGCGGCGACCTCTTTGCGGATCCCGTCGACCAGCGTCTTTTGCGCCGCCAGACCATATTCACCGTAATCATTACGCCAGAAATGCCCGTGGTGATCGTTGGTATGCAGGATAGTGATTTTATAGGTTTTATCCTGCTCATAAGCCTGTGCGGATAAGCTTCCCAAAGACAGCGCGGTAAATAGCCCCAGCGCTAGCGCCCGTTTTAAAAAATGCATATTTCTCTCCCTGACTTAATAAACAAGTGCCGAAAGTATAGCGAGTTACGTCGACAGACAAATATGTTTTCCGAATTGAGACTTCCTTCAAACCTTAGGGGCAGGTATGTTAGTCAGATAATAATTCTACCTGCATCCACAATAACGCTCTCAAAGTGAACCTATGGCGACGAATCAGACCGTTCAACCCTTATCCGGCCCCGCTGCTGCGCCGCAAAAAGCACGCACCTCGTTTGGTATTCTGGGCGCCATCAGCCTTTCCCATTTACTGAACGATATGATCCAGTCGCTGATTCTGGCGATTTACCCGCTGCTTCAGTCGGAGTTCTCCCTGACCTTCGTGCAAATCGGGATGATTACCCTGACCTTCCAGCTGGCCTCTTCGCTGCTTCAGCCGGTGGTCGGCTACTGGACCGACAAATACCCGATGCCATGGTCGCTGCCGATCGGCATGTGCTTCACCCTCAGCGGTCTGGTGCTGCTGGCGCTGGCCGGAAGTTTTGGCATGGTGCTGCTTGCCGCCGCGCTGGTGGGTACCGGTTCTTCGGTATTCCATCCGGAATCGTCGCGCGTGGCGCGGATGGCCTCCGGCGGCCGTCATGGACTGGCTCAGTCGCTATTCCAGGTCGGCGGTAACTTTGGCAGTTCTCTGGGTCCGCTGCTGGCGGCGGTGATTATCGCCCCTTACGGCAAAGGTAACGTCGCGTGGTTCGTCCTGGCCGCGCTGTTGGCCATCGTCGTGCTGTCGCAAATCAGCCGTTGGTATGCCGCACAGCATCGGATGAATAAAGGTAAACCGAAGACCGTCGTCGCCAGTCCGCTGCCGAAAAACAAAGTGATTCTTGCCGTCGGCATCCTGCTGATGCTGATTTTCTCGAAATATTTCTATATGGCGAGCATCAGCAGCTATTACACCTTTTATTTGATGCATAAATTCGGATTATCGATCCAGAATGCGCAGGTTCATCTGTTTATTTTCCTGTTTGCCGTTGCCGCAGGAACGGTGATTGGCGGGCCAGTAGGCGATAAAATTGGGCGTAAATATGTAATTTGGGGCTCGATCCTCGGCGTAGCTCCCTTTACCCTTGTTTTACCCTACGCCACGCTGGAGTGGACGGGGATTTTGACCATGATCATTGGATTTATCCTCGCATCGGCATTTTCGGCAATCCTGGTCTACGCCCAGGAGCTGTTACCGGGACGTATCGGCATGGTTTCTGGTCTGTTTTTCGGTTTCGCATTTGGTATGGGTGGCCTCGGAGCCGCCGTTCTGGGGCTGTTAGCGGACCACACCAGTATCGAGCTGGTTTATAAAATCTGTGCTTTCCTGCCACTTCTCGGCATATTGACGATATTCCTTCCTGACAACCGCCAAAAATCCTGATTATATGGCGGCTAAAGTGAAACTTTGGCCGCCGTAATCCCTTATCCTGTCAGCACTCCCGCTGATTAGCTGCCGTAGTTTTCCGATCTGTGCCTTTTTGCGGGTTAATTCCATTTTTCTGCATAATTCAACAATTATTCATAAACAAAACGGCTAAAACTGTCATAAACTATTACTCGGTTTTTTAGGTTTAGACACCTACCTCCGGGTTGCCGCAAGGTAGCGCGCGTGAATCTCTGGCGCAGGGATGATTCGGTGAATGCGCGAAGCTAACGCAGAGGCAGCCTGAAGGATCGCGTGTTTAATACTGAAAATGGATTGGCTCACCACATACAAGGAGACGGAATGCACCACGCAACACCGCTTATCACCACCATTGTCGGTGGGCTCGTACTCGCTTTTATCTTCGGCATGATTGCCAATAAGCTGCGCATTTCGCCACTGGTGGGCTACCTGTTAGCAGGCGTGTTATCCGGCCCCTTTACACCAGGCTTCGTTGCCGATACCAAACTGGCGCCGGAGCTGGCTGAACTCGGCGTCATATTGCTGATGTTTGGCGTCGGGCTGCACTTCTCCCTGAAGGATTTGATGGCGGTAAAGTCGATCGCCATTCCCGGCGCGATTGCCCAGATAGCCGTGGCAACGCTGCTGGGTATGGCGCTTTCTGCCGTGTTGGGCTGGTCGCTGATGACCGGCATCGTATTTGGCCTGTGTCTCTCTACCGCCAGTACCGTGGTGCTGCTGCGCGCGTTGGAAGAACGGCAGCTTATTGATAGCCAACGAGGGCAGATCGCCATCGGCTGGCTCATCGTCGAAGATTTAGTAATGGTTCTGACGCTGGTTCTGCTGCCGGCCGTCGCCGGTATGGCGGAGAAAGGCGATGTTGGCCTGGCGTCGCTGGCCGTCGATATGGGGATCACCATCGGGAAAGTGATTGCCTTTATCGCCATTATGATGCTGGTAGGTCGTCGTCTGGTACCGTGGATTATGTCCCGCAGCGCCGCCACCGGCTCCCGCGAACTGTTTACCCTGTCGGTTCTGGCCCTCGCTCTCGGGATCGCCTTCGGTGCGGTTGAGCTGTTCGACGTCTCCTTTGCGCTTGGCGCATTTTTCGCCGGAATGGTCCTGAACGAATCCGAACTCAGCCACCGCGCCGCGCACGACACGCTGCCGCTGCGCGATGCGTTCGCCGTGCTGTTCTTTGTCTCCGTGGGAATGCTGTTTGATCCGATGATCCTGCTGGAGCAACCGCTGGCGGTGCTGGCGACGCTGGCGATCATTATCTTCGGCAAGTCGGTGGTCGCCTTTTTCCTCGTACGGATGTTCGGCCACTCGCCGCGCACCGCGCTGACCATCGCCGCCAGCCTCGCGCAAATCGGTGAGTTCGCCTTTATTCTCGCCGGGCTTGGCATGGCGCTGAACCTGCTGCCGCAGGCCGGACAAAATCTGGTACTGGCCGGGGCGATTATCTCTATCATGCTTAACCCGGTGCTCTTCGCGCTGCTGGAAAAATACCTCGATAAAACCGAAACGCTGGATGAGCAGACCTTCGAAGAAGTGCTCGAAGAAGAGAAGCAAATTCCGGTCGATATTTGCAACCACGCGCTGCTGGTAGGCTTTGGCCGCGTCGGAAGCCTGCTGGGCGAAAAACTGATGGCCCAGGGTATTCCGCTGGTGGTTATCGAAACGTCGCGCACCCGCGTCGATGAGCTGCGCGCGCGCGGTATTCGTGCGGTGCTGGGCAATGCGGCGAATGAAGAGATCATGAATCTGGCGCATCTGGACTGCGCCCGCTGGCTGCTGCTGACCATTCCTAACGGCTATGAGGCCGGGGAAATCGTCGCTGCCGCCCGCGAGAAATGCCCGAATATCGAGATTATCGCCCGGGCGCATTATGATGATGAAGTGGATTACATTACCGAACGCGGCGCAAACCAGGTGGTGATGGGCGAGCGAGAAATCGCCCGCGCGATGTTGCTGCTACTGGAGACGCCGCCGGCGGGTGAAGTGGTTACCGGATAATCCCCTACCATGGCGCCTCTCGGATAGCGAGAGGCGCTCAGCCAGGCCTTGCAACTGTTGCGCTCTCCCCCCTCACGCGGCGCAAGAGGGGAAACGGGCTTAACGCTCCCAGTATGCCTCTTCCAGACTATCTTCTCGTTCCGGCAGGCCGCGGGTTAAACGCGGCGAATGCTGGTTCAGCACCTGATAGCTGACGCGGTTCGCATATTTGCACACCTGCGCCAGCGACGAGTAGGTCAGCCACTTGCACTTGTGTTTACTGGAGTTCGGCACGTTATTCCGGTGATAGTTATTGGCGGTGATATCGTGCAGCAACGCCGCCAGCGCCCCGTCACCGGCGCCGTTGGTATTCATGATTTTCTCAGGCCCACCCATGTACGGCGCGATATGCGAGTAAATCCGTAGCGGGTTAACGCAATCCTGGTGACGCATCGCCCGGCTGAACTCATACTGGTTGAATTCGGCAATCGCCCCCGGCAGCAGCGGATGCTGAGTTTTACGTTTGGCTTCCTCTTCCGTAAAGCTGGCCATATACAGCCCCGCTGGCCCGGCGGTACACAGTACCAGGTCCACCCACTCCAGCGCCTTATCCGAAGCCAGCAGCGGATCGGACAGTCCGGTCAGCGCTTCGGCTTCTTCTTCATTCATCGCCAGAATAGAGACGTTCTCCTTGAGGAACTGCTGCCACCATTCCGGGTTATCGGCAATGACGTACTTCGTTCCCAGCGTCAGCACCACCGGTACATCATGCTTTTTGGCATACTCGATGGCTTTCATCGTCGCATCCGGCATCGGCTCGCCAGGCTTGCAGCGCACCAGATACGAAGTCAGCACCAGCGCAGACGCACCGGCAATCACCTCTTCCGGAATGCTTTCCGGACGCAGCTTATTCATGTGGCCCGGACTGATGGCAAAGGTTCGTTCGCCCGCGTCGCTAATCAGGGTAAAACAGCGGCCAATGGCCCCGTCCACCCCTTGCAGATAGTTCAGGTCAGTACGGCTGGAGGTGTTGCACAGATAGCGATAGGCGTAGCCGCCGATTTCGATATTGCTGCACATGACCCCCAGCAATACCGAGCGGTCATCGGCCAACACCGAATAATTGTGCATGGTATTGCCAATCGTTCCGCCGGCAAACTGGTGGGTAATTAAATTATTCCGTACCAGCTCCTGGTAGAGCGTTTCAGCGACATCATCTTCGATGACCAGCGAATGGCCGGCGCTGAGGCCGTAGCGCACGATAAACGCTTCATCTACTTTGGCTTCGATATCAACCAACGTTTGATCGATGCCGACCACCCACGCGACGTTGGATTCATTTTCCGGCTGCGTTTGTTGCAACAGCGGATCGCGGGCATTAACGGGAAAGTAGTGTTTGGATTTGCGTTTACCGGGAAATTTCATAGTGGCGATTTAATGGCAGTGAACAAGCGGGGAATAATAGCATATTCCCCCTGCCGCACGCGATTAGCGATACGGCGCCGTCAGGTTCACCATCATTTCGATATGCGCACTGTCCGCATTTAGCGCCGGGATATATTCATATTTCTGCCCGCCGGCCTCGAGGAAGACTTCCCGGTTCTGCACCGCAATCTCCTCCAGCGTTTCCAGACAATCCGCAGCAAAGCCCGGGCAGATCACCTGAATATGCTTCACCCCCTTCTCGCCCAACATTTTCAATGTCTCGTCGGTGTAGGGAGTCAGCCACGGCTCACGGCCAAAGCGCGACTGGAAGGTCATCATCGCACGGTCCGGCGAAAGTCCCAGCGCGGAGACCAGCTCGCGGGTGGTATCGCGGCAGCGCTGCGGGTAATCATCGCCTTCCTGGGCAAAGCGCTGCGGTATGCCGTGATAAGAAAGCAGCAGCACATCCGGTTCGCCGTGCACGGCAAACGATGCGCGAACGCTGGCAGCCAGCGCATCGATATAGCTGGCATCATCGGCATAATCACGAATAAAGGAGATACCGGGGATGGCCCGCTTTTTCGCCAGAATTCTCGCCAGCTCATCCCATACTGCCGCCACGGTGGAGCAGGAGTATTGCGGATACAGCGGCAATACGACGATGTGGCCAACATCCTGGGCCAGCAGTTCATCCACCGCGCTTTCCAGCGCAGGCGAGCCGTAGCTCATGCCTAAGGCAACCGGCGTATCGGGGAGGCGCGCGGCCAGAGCCTGCTGCTGTCGACGGCTGTAAACCATCAGCGGCGAGCCCTCGTCCATCCACACGGACTGATAAAGTTTCGCGACCCGCGGCGCGCGCAGGGGCAGTATCACGCCGCGCAGAAGCGGCCACCACAGCAGACGGGGCGTATCAACCACCCGCTTGTCGCTGAGAAATTGTCGCAGATAGCGCTTCACCGCATCGGGCGTGGGCGCATCGGGAGTGCCTAAGTTGGCTAACAAGATACCTGTTTTCGTCTGATGCATTACCGCCTCTTAACCATTTGAATCGCTGACAATTGTAGCTGAAATGGCGCTAAACGGAACCAATCAGAGAAAAAGGTAGAATGAGAGATGTTCTCATCCCGCCGCGGCAGGATGAGAACCAACGGGATTAACCGAGGATTTTTTCCAGCTCAACGCGCACGTCGGAAACGGCTTTCGTACCGTCAACCTTCGCGTACCGGGTGTTGCCCGCTTCAGCTTCTTTCTGATAGTAACCGATCAGCGGCGCCGTCATCTGATGGTATTCCACCAGACGCTTACGTACGGTCTCTTCCTGGTCATCTTTACGGGTGGTCAGCTCTTCACCGGTCACGTCGTCTTTGCCTTCAACCTTCGGCGGGTTGAATTTGATGTGGTAAACGCGACCGGAAGCCGCGTGTACGCGACGGCCAATGATACGGTCAACGATCAGTTCGTCCGGTACAGCAAATTCCAGAACGTAATCAACGGCGATGCCCGCTTCTTTCATGGCGTCAGCTTGCGGAATGGTGCGCGGGAAGCCGTCGAGCAGGAAACCGTTACGGCAATCTTCCTGGGTGATACGCTCTTTAACCAGCGCAATCACCAGTTCGTCGGTCACCAGCTTGCCGGCGTCCATAATGTCTTTTGCCTGTTTGCCCAGCTCGGAGCCAGATTTCACCGCAGCGCGCAGCATGTCACCGGTAGAGATTTGCGGAATTCCGTATTTCTCCATGATGAACTGAGCCTGAGTTCCTTTACCCGCGCCCGGAGCGCCAAGCAGAATAATACGCATTACGAAAATCCCCTCAAAAGTCGATTCAATTTTTCAAAAACGCTAAACCATACCACCAGAACGCAGATGGCTCAAGGAAGGCGGAGCGGCTGAAACGGTTAATGGAGGGTTTATTTTGCTTGAAAGGCGGATTTTACGCCATCAGAGGCGGCGTCCACCCCGGCCCGCGCACCGTACGCGCAGGCCGGGGTGAACAAACAACGAAGCGATCAGGAAGCCAGCAGCTGGTTCATGCGGCGAATAAACTGGTTAGGATCTTCCAGGGTACCGCGTTCGGCCAGCAGGGCCTGATCGAGCAGCAGCTCAACCCATTCGCCAAACCGGGCCTCATCCTGCGTATCCGCCGTGCGTTTCACCAGCGGGTGAGCCGGGTTCAGTTCGAAAATGTACTTCACTTCCGGTGCTGACTGACCCGCAGCGGCAAACAGCTTCGCCATCTGGGTGCTCATTTCGTCCGCGTCGGTAGTGACGATAGCCGGCGTATCGGTCAGACGGTGCGTCAGACGAACCTCTTTCACCCGCTCGCCCAGCAGCGTTTTCACGCGCTCAACGAACGGTTCCAGCGCCTTTTCGGCCTCTTTGGTGCTTTCATCGACGTCATCCGCCAGCTTATCCAGCGATTCGTCGGCTTTCGCCACCGACTGGAACGCCTTGCCGTCGAACTCGGTCAGGTAGCTCATCATCCACTCGTCGATGCGGTCAGAGAGCAGCAGAACTTCGATGCCTTTCTTACGCAGCAGCTCGAGGTGCGGGCTGCTCTTCGCCGCGGCGTAGCTGTCCGCGGTGATGTAGTAGATCTTCTCCTGCCCTTCTTTCATGCGGGAGACATACTCTTCCAGCGACACGGTCTGCGCGGCGGAATCGGTATGGGTAGAAGCGAAACGCAGCAGCTTAGCAATCGTCTGCTGATTCGCGCTGTCCTCCGCCGGGCCTTCTTTCAGCACCAGGCCAAACTGTTGCCAGAAGGTCTGATATTTTTCCGCGTCGTCTTTGGCCAGTTTTTCCAGCATCTGCAGCGCGCGTTTGCTCAGCGCGGTGCGCAGGTTGCGGGTCACGCTGCTGTCCTGCAGAATTTCACGCGACACGTTCAGCGGTAGATCGTTGGAGTCGACGAGGCCGCGGACAAAGCGCAGGTAGTTCGGCATGAACTGCTCGGCTTCATCCATGATGAAGACGCGCTGCACGTACAGCTTCAGGCCATGCTTGTGATCGCGGTTCCACATATCCCACGGCGCCTGCGACGGGATGTACAGCAGGCTGGTGTACTCCTGCTTGCCTTCCACGCGGTTGTGGCTCCAGGTCAGCGGGTCGCTGTAGTCGTGGGCAATGTGTTTATAGAATTCGTTATATTCGTCGTCTTTGATTTCCGACTTATTACGGGTCCACAGCGCCTGGGCCTTGTTGATTTTCTCCCAGGAGATCACCGTTTCGCCGTCAACCTCTTCGCGCTTTTCAATCTCTACCGGCAGCGCGATATGATCGGAATATTTGCTGATGATCGAACGCACGCGCCAGTCGTTGAGGAAATCATCTTCACCTTCGCGCAGGTGCAGGGTAATTTCAGTGCCGCGGTCGGCTTTGGTGATATCAGCAACGGTGTAGTCGCCTTCGCCGGCAGATTCCCAGAACACGCCGTTTTCCGCGCTATCACCCGCCGCGCGGGTACGCACGGTGACTTTATCAGCCACGATAAACGCAGAGTAGAAGCCGACACCAAACTGACCAATCAGCTGGCTGTCTTTTGCCTGATCGGAACCCATTGATTCGAGGAAAGATTTTGTCCCGGATTTGGCAATCGTTCCGAGATGGTCGATCACTTCCTCACGGTTCATCCCGATACCATTATCGGCGATGGTCAGCGTGCGGTTGTCTTTGTCAAAAGAGACGCGCACGCGCAGCTCACCATCGCCTTCATACAGGTCCGGCTGGGACAGCGCGCGGAAACGCAGCTTGTCGGCCGCATCGGAGGCGTTGGAAATCAGTTCACGCAGGAAAATTTCTTTATTGGAATAAAGAGAATGGATCATCAGGTGCAGAAGCTGTTTAACCTCTGACTGAAAACCACGAGTTTCTTGTCCTTTCATCTAAATCAACCTCAACAATGCCATTGTTAATGGTAAAAAAACCGTTGAAGGGGAGATGGGGACTGAAGGGGAAATTTTCAAGCGGAGGCCCCAAAAAGCGCCTCCGTTTGGTTAAAAACGAATCTTGTGCCGACCGGCAAGGGAGTGCGACAGCGTGGTGCCATCAACCATCTCCAGCTCGCCGCCTACCGGTACGCCGTGGGCGATACGGCTGGCTTCTACGCCATACTGCGCGCAGAGTTCGGCTATGTAGTTAGCGGTCGCCTCTCCTTCCACCGTCGGGTTGGTGGCGAGGATCACTTCCTGCATTGATTCGTCGCGCAGACGCTGCTCCAGACGATCGAGCCCGATATCATCCGGTCCGATGCCATCAAGCGGCGACAGATGGCCCATCAGGACAAAGTAGCGCCCGGAAAACTGCCCGGTCTGCTCAATGGCGTAGATGTCTGCGGGGCTTTCCACCACGCAGATCTGGCCATTTTCACGGCGGCGCGGATTGCTGCAAATATTGCACACCTCCTGCTCGGTGAAGGTGCGGCAGTCGGCACAGTGGCCGATTTCCGACATCGCGCGCGTCAATGACTGCGCCAGACGCATCCCGCCGCTACGATCGCGCTGAAGTAGCGTAAACGCCATGCGCTGCGCTGACTTCGGGCCAACGCCCGGCAGACAGCGCAATGCTTCCATAAGCTGAGTTAACAGCGGGCTGGTTTGCATCAGAATGGCATCTTAAAGCCAGGCGGCAGCTGCATGCCGGAGGAGACGGAAGCCATCTTCTCTTTCTGGGTCTCTTCAATACGGCGCGCCGCATCGTTGAACGCCGCAGCGACGAGATCTTCCAGCATATCTTTGTCGTCTTCCAGAAGGCTCGGATCAATCTCCACGCGACGGCAGTTATGCGCACCGTTGATGGTCACTTTCACCAGACCTGCGCCGGATTCACCGGTCACTTCCAGCTGCGCGATCTCTTCCTGCATTTTCTGCATTTTGTCTTGCATCTGCTGGGCCTGCTTCATCAGGTTACCCAGGCCGCCTTTTCCACCAAACATAGGCTTCTCTCTCAGTAAGTCATCGTTAAGGATGCTGACCGCAAGTCAAACTTGCAATCAAATGGGGCGAATACTCTCTTCATCCAGATCCGCATCGAAGAACCGGCGCAGCGTCTGAATGTTGTTATCCGCAATAATCGCTTCGCGCGCTTGCGCGAGCTTCTCTTCATAAATTGCCTGCCGCCACTCCAGCGGCGTGCGCATCGCAGGATTATCGTCTTCCACGATGGTCAATTCAACCGGTGAACCGTACAACACGCCGAGCGCTTCGGCCAACTTTTGCTGCGCGCCGGCGGAATTGAGATGCCGCTGGCTCGGACGCAGATGCAGACAGATACGATTACCGTCCTGCTCTTTCCACGCATTCAGCGCCACCTGCTCGACCAGCTTCGGCACCGCCAGCTGATTAACCTCTGCCGCCCAGCCGTCGCGTTCGACCGCTTCCAGCGCCAGTTTTGCCGCCAGCTCCGGCGTTTTTTCATGCTCCAGCGCTTTCTTCAGCGCCTTCGGCGTCGCGACCTCTTCTTTCACCGTTTCGACAATTGTCGTCGCTTTCCAGCGATAGGCTTCTTTTTTGGCCGGAGCCTTTTCCTGCACCGCAGCAACGGCCGGACGAGCCTGCACGCGCTCGGTTATTGAACTCAGTCGCTCCAGCGCAGCGTTATTCACCGGCCGCGCGCGGGATGCGGCTGCCGGTTCACTCTTTTTTGGGGTGGGTGCTCCCTGGCTACGCTGCAGCTGGCTGCGTGCTGCCAGAACCTGACTGGTGGTTTGCGGTAGATTCTGCGGCGGCGGCTGTACCGGCGGAGCAGATACCGGCGCCGCCTGCACAGGCGCGGCCAGCGTTGCCGGTAGCGGCTTCACCTCCGGTTCCGGCAGCGGCGCTTGCGGATGGAATGCCAGCGCACGCAGCAGCGTCATTTCCACCCCCATGCGCCGATCCGGCGCATACGGCAGCTCTTTGCGGCCAATCAGGAGCGTCTGATAGTACAATTGTATATCGGTGGGCGGCACGGTGCGCGCGAGTTCACGCATACGCAGCTCCACCGCGGCCATATCGGCGCCCAGCGCCGAAGGAGAGAGCTGGACCATCGCAATCCGGTGCAGCAGACTCTGCATTTCAACCAGCAGCGCTTCCCACTCAACGCCGCGGGAGGCCGCTTCGTTAACGCCCGCCATGACGCGTTCGCCATCGGCCGCCACCAGCGCCTCAATCAATGACAGCGCCTGATCGTCGTCGAGCGTGCCGAGCATGGTACTGACCGACTCCGCCGTCAGACGACCATCGCCGCTGGCAATCGCCTGATCGGTCAGGCTTAAGGCATCGCGCAGGCTGCCGTCCGCCGCGCGCGACAGCAGCTGCAGCGCGCGGGACTCAAAGGTAATCTGCTCTTCGCCGAGAATATGCTCAAGCTGATGGCGGATCTGTTCGACATCCAGCGCCTTAAGATGGAACTGCAGACAGCGCGATAGGATCGTCACCGGCAGCTTCTGCGGATCGGTGGTCGCCAGCAGGAATTTGACGTGCGCAGGCGGCTCCTCCAGCGTTTTTAACAACGCGTTGAAGCTGTGGCGCGACAGCATGTGGACTTCATCGATCAGATAGACCTTAAAGCGGCCACGGGCCGGCGCATACTGGACGTTGTCCAGCAGGTCGCGGGTGTCTTCGACTTTGGTACGGGAAGCGGCGTCAATCTCAATCAGATCGACAAAGCGCCCCTGCTCTATTTCGCGGCAGTTATCACACACGCCGCACGGCGTGGCGGTAATACCGGTTTCACAGTTCAACCCTTTTGCGAGCAAACGCGCGATGGAGGTTTTCCCCACGCCGCGGGTGCCGGAAAAGAGATAAGCGTGATGAATGCGCCCTAACGATAAGCCGTTCGCCAGTGCGGTCAGCACATGTTCCTGGCCGACGACGTCAGCAAAGGTTTGTGGGCGCCATTTACGGGCTAAGACCTGATAACTCATGGGCTGGCTCTGAAACGCTGGAAGGTGAAATCACGAGGGGGTCATGCTATCACAGCCCCGCTCAATCAGCGAGGCTATGTGGCGGGATTTGCTTAGTGACCCGGGAACGGGACCAGGCTATAGCAGTTGATTCCCAGTTTTTCCAGGCGCTGCTCGCCGCCCAGATCAAACAGATTGATCACAAAGGCGGCGTCGTGCACTTCGCCGCCCAGACGGCGAATCAGCTTCACGGTTGCATCGATGGTGCCGCCGGTCGCCAGCAGATCGTCAACGACGAGAACTTTATCGCCTGCGGTGATCGCATCGACGTGAATTTCCAGCTGATCGGTACCGTATTCCAGCTCGTAGCTCTCCGCAATGGTTTCACGCGGCAGCTTGCGCGGTTTACGTACCGGCACAAAACCCACGCCCAGCGCCAGCGCCACCGGAGCGCCAAACAGGAAACCACGCGCCTCGGTGCCCACCACTTTAGTTATGCCGGCGTTTTTATAACGCTCGGCCAGCAGCTCAATGCACAACGCATAGGCTTTCGGGTCTTCGAGCATGCTGGTGACATCGCGGAAAAGAATACCCGGTTTCGGATAGTCCTGAATGCTTTGGATGCTGTTCTTTAGATATTCAAGCTGCTGTGCAGTTGCGGTCATAAGTTTATGCCTGATAAAAACGGTGTTACTCACGGGCAGGCCAAACGGGTCAAAGAAACATTTGATTAACCTTTGACCAGGCGTGCCCGCGCTCGAAAACGCTCGAATTTACTGTCTGTAAGCGACAATTGCAACACTCATTATGGTGCATCAGTGCTTTTGTTGCGTCGCGTCAACAACCGGAATACGCCACATAAATATCAACAGGCAGGCCAGAATCACCAGCAGCATGATGCGAACCCACGTAAGCTTAACCAGCCACAGCGACACGGCGAAGGTCAGCACAATCATCACAATCGCCCGCGGCTTGGCACCAGGCGGCATCGCACGATATTGCTGCCAGTGACGAAGATAACCGCCGAACCAGGAACGATACAGCAGCCAGTGGTGAAAACGCGGTGAAGAGCGGGCAAAACACCAGGCCGCCAGCAAAATAAACGGGGTGGTCGGCAATAAAGGCAAAAAGACGCCCAGCGTCCCCAGCGCTACCGCCAGCCAGCCTATGATGATTAAAATGATACGTGGCATAATGCGAATCGTTATCAAGCAGATATGGCTACTGTAGCACAGTTGTCTATCAGCGTAGGGAGGAGTTATTTGAAAACAGCCCGGCTTTTACACACGCTGGAAAATCAGTTGGCCCAACTGGCCGCGCAGGTTGCGCCGCTGGCGCATCATGCTACGCTCAGCGCCCGCTTCGATCGCCAGCTGTTCCGTACTCGCAGCACGCTGATGCAGGACTGTCTCGAGGAGGCGCAGCAGCACTTTACTGAACTGCGGCAGGCCGTTGAGCAGCAGCAGCTTCCGCAGGTCGCCTGGCTGGCGGAGCGGCTGGTGGCGCAAGTTGCCGCCCTCAGCCGGGAGGCGGCAACCTGGCCACTGCGTAGCTGGGACAGCGCCTCGTCCGGAATAAACCGCTGGCAGCGGCGGCGGCTTCAACATCAGGAGTACGAACGACGACTGCTGGCGATGCGTAACGATCGCCAGCGTCAGCTGGCGCAGGCGACGACGCTTGAGGAGCAGCAGCGGTTGGCGAAAGAGGTCGATGCCTGCGCCGCGCGTTTAGCACGCTGTCGCGATGCGCTGGAAAAAATAGAAGGCGTGCTGGCACGCTTAACACGCTAAGAAGGAGTCACTATGTCGCTGGAAAACGCCCCGGATGAGGTCAAGCTGGCCGTTGATTTGATTATGCTGCTGGAAGAGAACCAGGTGTCAGCGCAAACCGTGCTGGGGGCGCTGGAGATCATTAAACGTGACTATGAAAACAAACTCAATCGCACCGGGCAGACGTCAGGTGAAGCGGATAAACGCTAACCGACAGCGCGTCAGAAACGGGGCGGCGCACTGGCCGCCCCCGCTGAGTCTTACCCGATAGCCGGAGACGGATCGTCTCCTTTGACCTCACGCTTGAGCTCCGTCACTTCATCCCCTTTTTCGTTACGCAGATGGACTTCCAACTGGTTGAAGGCGATGTTGATGTCGTTTTCACGGCACAGGCGGTCGATCGCGCGGTTCAGTTCATCGACGGTATAGCTGCGATCGCGCAGTTCGCGCACATATAAACGCAGCTCATGATCCAACGTGCTGGCGCCGAAGGTGGTAAAGAAGACCGATGGCGCAGGCTCCTGCATCACTTTCGGATGCTCATGTGCCGCCTGCAGCAGAACTTCCTTGACCTTATCCAGATCGGAGCCGTACGCCACGCCGATGCGGATCACCACACGGGTTACGGTATCGGACAGCGACCAGTTGATCAAACGCTCGGTCACAAACGCTTTGTTCGGGATGATCACCTCTTTACGGTCAAAGTCGGTAATGGTCGTGGCGCGAATGCGGATCTTGCTGACGGTACCGGAGAAGGTGCCGATCGTCACCGTATCGCCGATGCGCACCGGGCGTTCGAAGAGGATAATCAGGCCGGAAACGAAGTTACCGAAAATCTCCTGTAAACCAAAGCCCAGACCAACCGACAACGCGGCCGCCAGCCACTGCAGCTTGTCCCACGAGACGCCCAGCGCGCCAAATACCGTCATCGCACCGATGGCGATAATCGCGTAGTTGAGGATCGAGGTAATGGCGTAGGAGGTCCCCTGGCGCATATTGAGCCGAGAGAGGATCAGTACTTCCAGCAGACCCGGTAGGTTGCGGATCAACGCCCAGGCGACCATGGACGCGACGATCGCAAACAGCAGGCTTCCCATCGTCACGCTTCTCACCACGCTGGCTCCTGCTTCGGTGCCGTTGTAGTGCCACAAGGTAATACTGTCGAGATAGGCGAATACGGTGATGAGATCGGACCAAATCGCCCAGAACACAACGCCAAACAAGGCGACCATCACCAGCATGGTAATACGCAACGTTTGTTGGTTGACCTGCTCCAGCGCAATTGTCGGCTCTTCCTGCGGTTCAGCCCCTTCAGCCCCCTCTTTGACCATATGCTGGCGACGGGCCAGCGCACGCCGCCAGGCGATACGTCGTGCGGCAACGCTCAGGCCGCGCAAAACGGTCTGGTACAGCAGATTCCACAGCATCACCAGGTAGACGGTTTCAATCCAGCGACCGGCCAGACGCAGGGTGGTATAGAAGTAGCCGGTGGCCGTCAGTACCATCAGCGCGACAGGCACAATCGAGAGAACGGTGACGGTGAGAAGACGCAGGCTGTGCGACTCTTTATCACGCCAGCTCTCGCGACACATCGGCCACACCAGAACCGCGATCAGCAGCAGATTGAGGAAGATAACGAACTGCCCCAGCACGTCATCCATCAGATTCAGCGGCGACAGTTCAGAGACTACCGACCAGAAATTCAGCGGCAGCAGCGCCAGGCTGACGCGCACAATTTGCCGACGCCAGTGGCTGGTCAGCTGCGGTGGCATATTAAAGTGGCTTACCGCCACACCGTCTTTTTCCAGCACCTTCCAGCACAGACCAAACACCAGCCAGAACAGCGCCAGTTTTTTACTGTATGCCCACAGCAGTTCGCTGATGTTCAGCTGCATCGTCAGCAGAATCAGCCCTACCGCCAGAATCAGCAGCACGACGGGCAGTGCGCGGATCAGGTCAATCAGAATCGCTTTGGGCGTATGGAGCTGCGTGTCGTTACGCAACTGGCCGACCTGCGAAGCCAGCCGGGTCTGGTAATTACGTAACCACTGCAGGCGCCAGCGAATCAGGCCCGCAATCAGCAGCAGCGGCAGACCGGCAAGGAAGGCAACAAACACCGCCGGCCACGCTTTCTCCCAGTTTACGGTGATTTTCATCGCCTTAAACTGCCCTTTCAACGCTTCCGGGAAGGATTTAATCCAGTCCCAGTCCATCGGTTTGTTGCTATTCACCCAGAAAATCTGCTGGGTCAGGATGGCTTTCAGGTTGCTTGAGACGCTCATTAACTGCTGCTGGTTGATCTGCAGGTTAATCGCCATCATCAGCTGATTGCCGAGCTGCTTGTTAAACTGGTCGAGCAGTTCGCGGCGCATATCCACGACGTCCAGCAGGGCATTATGGACGTCAGGGGTCACTTCATTGCTGTGACCTTCTTCCAGTTTGGCGACGAACGCATCGCTCTGGAACAGCGCATCACGTTGCTGGTTGACCTCAAACTGTTCAAGACGCAGATCGGCAATACGGTTGGTCATATCCTCCAGCTCGTCCGCCGACGGTAACGTCTGCTGCTGCTGGTAAAGGATGCGTGACAGTAACAGGCTCCCTTTGAGGACTGAAATCTGCTCTTTGATATCACGTTCAGATTGCAGCGCCCGATCGAGCCAGTTTTTCACTTTGATATTGCGCTGCACCAGCTGATTGCCGTTCTCGGTCGCCGCAATCAGCTTCTGACTCAGCTGATGGTTAATATCCAGCTCTTGTTTGACCAACGGGTTGGACTGGATACGCGCCGTCTCATCCGGCGTGACCGCTTCCTGAGCGGTTTTTTCGGTTAGCGTCAGGCGCTTGCTGTTAACCGCTTCCTGCAGCAGCTGCAGCTGATGTTCGAGACGATTGCTGTTGGCGCTGACGTAATCACGTTGCTTTTGCAGCGTATCCTGCAACACGGTGTTGCCTTCGAGGCTCTTGCGCTGCTGCTCAATTTGCGCGTTAAGCAGAGCCTGCTGCGCCAGCAGCAGGCTCTGCTGGCTCGGACGCAGGGCTTCGTCACCCGTGGTGGTGGTGCCGTTCAGGCGGTTGCGTATCTGCTGTAGCTGCTGGGAAGCCGCATACATCGCATTTTGCACGCGTTCCGGCTGGGTTTGCAGGGAGACCAGTTGGCTGTTGTAGGTCGCCAGATCGTTTTGCGCGGTTTGCAGATCGTCCAGCGTCTGGGAGAGACGAGATTCCAGCTGCCGCAAAGAGAGCGTGCTGAGCGTTTTCCGCGTCGCCTCATCATCAGACACCTCGCTTAACGCGTTCAGGCTATCGACCGCCTGACGCATCTTGGCTGGCGCCTGCTCAACCTGTTGCCGCAGCTGAGTCGTTTCCGACTTAATCCGCTCGATTTTATCGAGTGCTTCAAGGGTCTGCACCAGGTCTTGCTGAACCAGCTTGTCCTGTGGCGTCAGTTCCTTTTGCTTATTTAGCGTATTAAGTTGATTCTGAATATCAGATCGGTCAGGGACATCGGCAGCCAGAGCTTGATTCACGCTGAGACAGCCGATAAATAACAACAGTACAATTACAAAAGCGGAAGTGGCATTTCGCCAACGGATAGTATGCAGCATAGTGTTAACATGAGTGGTTGCAATAGCCGGAGAATACCGGGGGTCGTCGCAGACCGCAGAATAGCACTTCTGCCATCGCACGAATAGCCGCGACTATCAGCAAACACTCACCTTTTTTATTTTACCGGGAGCGTTAATTCCTGACCTCTGAGGGCGCCCGGAGCGTAGGGCAAAACTGATACATTTCGAGAAGAATGGCAACATAGTCGCGCGCTTCTTTTTCAAGATCGAATGAATCCGGCGCAAAGAGCCAGTTTTCCATCAGACCGGAGAGATAGCTGCGCATTAAAACCGCCGCCCGGCGGGTTAACAAATTGGCCGGCAGCATGTTGGCCGCAATGCACTCCTTTAGCGTGTGTTCAATACGTTCGTAGCTCTCAAGACATAAGCTGCGCTGCGCTTTCTGAACCACCGCCATCTCACCGACAAACTCACATTTATGGAAGATAATTTCCATCATTAGCCGCCGCCGCTCTTCTGTCACCGTGGCTTCAAGAATATGAACTAAGATCTCCCTGACAACTGACAGTGGATCGTTGGGGAATTTTGCCCGATACTCAACTTCAAGATCGCTAATACTTGCGTCCGACAACACCCATATTTCATTAAATAAATCTGATTTATTCTTGAAATGCCAGTAGATAGCCCCCCTCGTTACCCCGGCAGCTTTTGCAATTGCTGCCAACGAGGTAGATGATACGCCTTGCTGCGAAAACAAACGCAGAGCAACATCCAGAATGTGTTGCCGGGTTTCAAGTGCCTGTTGTTTGGTTTTTCGTGCCATAGGTCGATGAGTTTATAGAGGTTGCGTTTACATACATTTATGAATGTATGTACCATAGCATGACCATAATAGAAACACAGTAGTGGGTTTGTGGTCGTTTGAGCCACTGAACAATTTGAAATTGGACACTCGAGGTTTACATATGAACAAAAACAGAGGGTTAACGCCTCTGGCGGTCGTTCTGATGCTCTCAGGCAGCTTAGCGCTAACAGGATGTGACGACAAACCGGCTCAGCAAGGAGCCCAGCATATGCCGGAAGTCGGTATTGTGACGCTCAAATCCGCACCTCTGCAAATCACCACTGAGCTACCGGGCCGCACCAGCGCCTACCGTGTTGCAGAAGTCCGTCCTCAGGTAAGTGGCATTATTCTGAAACGTAACTTTACGGAAGGTAGTGACATCCAGGCTGGCGTGTCCCTTTATCAGATCGATCCGGCAACTTACCAGGCCAGCTATGAAAGCGCAAAAGGCGACTTAGCCAAAGCACAGGCAGCGGCTAATATCGCGCAGCTGACGGTTAAACGTTATCAGAAACTGCTCGGCACCAAATACATCAGTCAACAGGATTATGATACTGCCGTCGCCGACGCGCAGCAGAGCAACGCTGCGGTTGTGGCCGCGAAAGCCGCTGTGGAAACGGCGCGTATTAACCTGGCTTATACCAAAGTGACTTCACCTATCAGCGGGCGAATTGGTAAATCCGCCGTGACCGAAGGTGCACTGGTGCAGAATGGTCAGGCTACTGCGCTGGCAACCGTTCAGCAGCTGGACCCTATCTATGTTGATGTGACCCAGTCGAGTAACGATTTCCTGCGTCTGAAACAAGAGCTGGCAAACGGAACGCTGAAACAAGAAAACGGCAAAGCCAAAGTCGAACTGGTTACCAACGATGGGCTGAAGTATCCGCAGGGCGGTACGCTGGAATTCTCTGATGTCACCGTTGACCAGACCACCGGCTCTATCACTTTACGCGCCATCTTCCCGAACCCGGATCACACCCTGTTACCTGGGATGTTCGTCCGCGCGCGTCTGCAGGAAGGGACTAACCCGGATGCACTGCTGGTTCCACAGCAGGGCGTAACCCGCACGCCGCGTGGTGATGCCAGCGTGATGGTTGTCGGTGAAGGCGATAAGGTCGAAGTTCGTCAGGTCACGGCAACGCAGGCGATTGGTGATAAGTGGCTGGTCACCAGCGGAGTGAAATCCGGCGATCGCGTAATTGTCTCCGGACTACAAAAAGTCAAACCAGGCGTGCAGGTTAAAGCGCAGGAAGTAGCCTCTGACGATCAACAGCAAGTTGCCAGCAACGCTCAGTCAGAACAAACCAAGTCTTAACTTAAACAGGAGCCGTTAAGACATGCCTAATTTCTTTATCGATCGCCCCATATTCGCATGGGTGATCGCCATAATCATCATGCTTGCCGGGGGATTGTCGATCCTGAAGCTGCCTGTCGCGCAATATCCAACGATTGCGCCACCGGCGGTCTCGATCACCGCAACCTACCCTGGCGCTGATGCAAAAACGGTGCAGGATACCGTGACGCAGGTTATCGAACAGAACATGAACGGTATCGATAACCTGATGTACATGTCCTCCAACAGTGACTCAACCGGTACGGTACAGATTACCCTGACCTTCCAGTCTGGTACGGATGCGGACATCGCGCAGGTACAGGTGCAGAACAAACTGCAGCTCGCCATGCCGCTGCTGCCGCAGGAAGTACAGCAACAGGGCGTGAGCGTGGAGAAATCCTCCAGCAGCTTCCTGATGGTTGTCGGCGTTATCAACACCAACGGCACCATGACGCAGGAGGATATCTCCGACTACGTTGGCGCCAACATGAAAGATGCGATCAGCCGTACGTCCGGCGTGGGTGACGTTCAGCTGTTTGGTTCCCAGTACGCGATGCGTATCTGGATGGATCCGAACAAACTGAACAACTACCAGCTGACGCCGGTCGATGTGATCAGCGCGATTAAAGCTCAGAACGCCCAGGTAGCAGCCGGTCAGTTAGGCGGTACGCCGCCGGTGAAAGGCCAGCAGCTGAACGCCTCTATCATCGCGCAGACCCGTCTGAAATCCGCTGACGAATTCAGCAATATTCTGCTGAAAGTGAACCAGGACGGTTCGCAGGTTCGTCTGCGTGACGTGGCGAAAGTTGAGCTTGGCGGTGAAAACTATGACATCGTCGCGAAGTTTAATAACCAGCCGGCTTCCGGTCTGGGTATCAAACTGGCAACCGGCGCCAACGCCCTGGATACGGCTAACGCCATTCGCGCCGAGCTGGCGAAAATGGAGCCATACTTCCCGTCAGGCCTGAAGATTGTTTACCCGTATGACACCACGCCGTTCGTGAAAATCTCGATTCATGAAGTGGTTAAAACGCTGGTCGAAGCGATCATCCTGGTCTTCCTGGTGATGTACTTGTTCCTGCAGAACTTCCGCGCCACGTTGATTCCAACCATCGCGGTACCGGTAGTCTTGCTGGGTACATTCGCCATCCTTGCCATTTTTGGCTTCTCGATAAACACCTTGACCATGTTTGGTATGGTGCTGGCGATAGGCCTGCTCGTCGATGACGCCATCGTGGTGGTGGAAAACGTCGAGCGTGTCATGGCGGAAGAAGGTCTGCCGCCGAAGGAAGCGACCCGTAAATCCATGGGTCAGATTCAGGGCGCACTGGTCGGTATCGCGATGGTGCTTTCTGCGGTATTTATCCCGATGGCCTTCTTCGGGGGTTCAACGGGTGCGATTTATCGTCAGTTCTCCATCACCATCGTTTCGGCGATGGCGCTGTCGGTGCTGGTTGCATTAATCCTGACCCCGGCGCTGTGCGCCACGATGCTGAAACCTATCGCTAAAGGCGGTCATGGCGAGCACAAAGGCTTCTTTGGCTGGTTTAACCGCATGTTCGATAAGAGCACGCACCATTACACCGATAGCGTAGGTAACATTCTGCGTAGTACTGGTCGTTACCTGGTGTTGTATCTGATCATCGTCGTCGGAATGGCCTGGCTGTTTGTCCGTCTGCCGAGCTCGTTCCTGCCCGATGAAGATCAGGGCGTATTCCTGAGCATGGCGCAGCTTCCTGCCGGTGCTACCCAGGAACGTACGCAGAAAGTGCTGGATGAGATGACGGACTACTACCTCACCAAAGAGAAAGCCAACGTCGAATCCGTGTTCGCCGTTAACGGCTTTGGCTTCGCGGGTCGTGGTCAGAACACCGGTATTGCATTCGTTTCTCTGAAAGACTGGAGCGAACGTCCGGGCAGCGAGAACAAGGTTGAAGCGATTACCGGTCGTGCGATGGCCCGTTTCTCGCAGATTAAAGATGCGATGGTCTTCGCCTTTAACCTGCCGGCTATCGTCGAACTGGGTACCGCAACCGGCTTTGACTTCCAGCTGATCGACCAGGGCGGTCTGGGTCATGAAAAACTGACGCAGGCACGTAACCAGCTGTTTGGTGAAGTGGCGAAGCACCCTGACCTGCTGGTCGGCGTTCGTCCGAACGGCCTGGAAGATACGCCGCAGTTCAAGGTGGATATCGACCAGGAGAAAGCGCAGGCGTTAGGCGTTTCTATCAGCGACATCAATACCACGCTGGGCGCAGCCTGGGGCGGTAGCTACGTCAATGACTTCATCGACCGCGGTCGCGTGAAGAAAGTCTACGTCATGTCCGAAGCGAAATACCGTATGCTGCCGGAAGATATTGGCAACTGGTATGTTCGCGGTAGCGATGGACAGATGGTGCCGTTCTCAGCCTTCTCCACCTCACACTGGGAGTATGGTTCGCCGCGTCTGGAACGCTATAACGGTCTGCCGTCGATGGAGATCCTCGGTCAGGCGGCTCCGGGCAGAAGTACTGGTGAAGCGATGACGATGATGGAAGAGCTGGCCAAAAAACTGCCCACAGGGATTGGCTATGACTGGACCGGTATGTCCTATCAGGAACGTCTGTCCGGTAACCAGGCGCCAGCGCTGTATGCCATCTCGCTGATCGTGGTATTCCTGTGTCTGGCGGCGCTGTATGAAAGTTGGTCGATACCGTTCTCCGTTATGCTGGTTGTCCCACTGGGGGTTATCGGCGCACTGCTGGCGGCAACGTTCCGTGGTCTGACGAACGACGTTTACTTCCAGGTCGGCCTGCTGACCACCATCGGCCTGTCGGCGAAGAACGCGATACTTATCGTAGAATTCGCCAAAGACCTGATGGATAAAGAGGGCAAGGGTCTGATTGAAGCGACCCTGGAAGCAGTACGTATGCGTCTGCGTCCAATCCTGATGACCTCACTGGCGTTTATCCTCGGGGTTATGCCGCTGGTCATTAGTTCCGGCGCAGGTTCCGGCGCGCAGAACGCCGTAGGTACCGGCGTCATGGGCGGGATGGTGACGGCAACGGTTCTGGCTATCTTCTTTGTTCCGGTCTTCTTTGTGGTGGTTCGCCGCCGCTTCGGCAAGAAATCGGAAGACATTGAGCACAGCCATCCGACTGAGCATCATTAATCTCTCCACTGAGGGCCGCGTTAGCGGCCCTTTTTTTCGTCTGCGCCCCTGCCCGCTTCAGGATTCGTTGAGGAAATTTTCCGGATAGCGTATATTGAAACGCACGCATTGCTACGGTTTACTTTGCATCCTGATATACAATTTCTGGCGATAAGCTTTTACTTTGTTTTTATCAGATTATTCTTTTCCCGGTTTACCCTTATCTTAACTAAGAATATTCTTAACCCTGGTGTTATCCGGGTTTGAGATCTGGTGCCATAGAAAAGAGCATGCTAAATCAATGATCCATAAGCTTTGCTTTCGTAGAGTCACCACATTGATTGCCCTGGCATAATAAGTTCAGATATTTTTAAGATAAATTAACGGCGATAATTGTAATTTTTCGTAATAGCACGGTGAAATCTTTTTGAGAGTGGATTATAGTTAAAACAACAGGATTACAATGTATGTGTCAGGTCTGTTAGTCGTGTTCATCCCACAACGGTGCTTGTTAGTCGTCGTTTAAACCACTAAAAAGGGGATGCGTTATGGACGAATACTCGCCAAAAAGACATGATATCGCGCAGCTTCGATTTCTTTGCGAAACCCTGTATCATGACTGCCTTGCAAACCTGGAAGAGAGTAACCACGGGTGGGTGAATGACCCGACGTCGGCTATCAATCTTCAACTTAATGAATTGATCGAACACATAGCCACGTTCGCGCTTAATTATAAAATTAAGTATGCTGAGGATAATAAACTGATCGCTCAGCTGGACGAATACCTGGATGACACTTTTATGTTGTTCAGCAGTTATGGCATTAACACGGCCGATCTACAGAAATGGCGCAAATCGGGAAATCGGTTATTCCGATGTTTTGTCAACGCCAGCCGGGAAAATCCGGCAAGTCTTTCTTGTTAGTATTATTACAATCAAAAGGTGAAGTTATGTCTGGTGAACCATTAACCAAAACAGACTATTTGATGCGCTTACGTCGCTGTCAGACAATTGATACGCTGGAACGCGTAATTGAAAAAAACAAATATGAACTTTCAGATAACGAACTGGCTGTATTTTACTCAGCGGCCGATCACCGTCTTGCTGAATTGACCATGAATAAACTCTACGACAAAATCCCGACATCGGTGTGGAAGTTCATTCGCTAATTCATTTCACCTGTCAGTCAGACGGTTAACCGGGTCCTCCCCTGCCTTGGGTATAATTGTGATATTACTCGCATAAGTCACCAAAGTGCGCTCGTGAAACCGGTTTCTTTTTTATACTGTGACGCCTACCTACCTTAATCAGGAAAGCATCATGAGTGAAGAGAAACGTAAAATGATCGCCGGTGAACTGTATCAGGCCGGTGATGCCACGCTACGGGCAGACCGCCTGCGCGCCAGGCAATTGCTGCATCGCTATAACCATTCGGCTCCGGACGAGCGCGAATGGCGGAAAATATGTCTGACGGAACTGTTTGGCCGGGCAAGCGATGCTTATATTGAACCCACTTTCCGCTGTGATTATGGTTACAATATTTTCCTCGGCACCAATTTCTACGCAAACTTTGATTGCGTGATGCTTGATGTCTGTCCGATTCACATCGGTGATAATTGCATGCTGGCGCCCGGCGTCCATATCTATACCGCCACACATCCATTAGATGCCGCCGAACGCAACAGCGGCAAAGAATACGGTAAACCCGTTACTATCGGCCACAATGTGTGGATTGGCGGTCGGGCGGTCATTAATCCCGGGCTAACGATCGGCGATAATGCCGTCATTGCATCCGGTGCCGTAGTCGTGAAAGATGTTCCGGCCAATGCTGTGGTCGGTGGCAACCCGGCACAAATCATTAAGATGCTGACAGCGGAAAAAGCGTAACTGTTATGCTTTTCTGCAACTGATCTGTTACTTTCCCGAGAGATTCCCGCAACATAAAATAGCCTTCAGGCTGAGCCTTAGCAGAATTCGGGGACCAAGATGACAGAAATACAGCAACTGCTGACCAACACGATTGATGAGCTCAATGTGAAAGAGAAGCGCGACAACCGTCCGCGCTTTAGTATCAGTTTTATTCGCAATCATCCGTGGCTGTTCGTAGCAATGTACGCCGCGTTCCTGGCGACGTTCGTGGTCATGCTGACATCGGAAACGCTGGCCGATTCGGTTTGGCTACTGGTGGTTCTGTTCGCCCTGTTAAACGGCTTCTTCTTTTTTGACGTCTACCCGCGCTACCGCTACGAAGATATCGATGTCCTGGATTTTCGCGTTTGCTACAACGGGGAGTGGTACAACACGCGATACGTCCCTCCGCAGCTGATCGAGCGCATTATGCAGTCCCCCCGCGTGGCCGGCGAGCAGAAAACCCAGCTACAAAAAATGGTGGCGACCAAAGGTGAACTCTCGTTCTACGATATCTTCAGCCTCACCCGCGTCGATACCGCTCAATAAGACGATTCAACGTCCGCACCGCAGGGCCAAAATGCGAAGCGGACGTATTGCCATATCCCAGCACCAGCCCGCTTCGCGCGCGTCGTGTATCAAGGTAAAAGCGGCTTAATGCCGCCGGTGCTTGTTGATACTGTCGCGCCTGCTCCACCACCGCCCCATCGTCTATCCCGTCAATGGCCACCGTCAGGTGCAGTCCGCCCTCGCCACCGAGAATAGCAAAAGGTTGCGTCAGCTCCGCCGCCAGCACCTCGTGGAGCTGCTGCTGCCGCCGGCAATACAAACGCCGCATCGCCGCCAGATGACGCGCGTAATGCCCCTCTTCGATAAACAACGCCAGCGCTCGCTGCTCAGTCCGGTGCCCCCCGCGCAGCAGCGATCCCACGAATCCCTGAGCGGCTTGCGCCAGGGCGGGAGGCATCACCACGAAACCAATGCGCAGCGCCGGAAACAGCGTCTTGCTGAAAGTGCCGATATAGACCACCGGCGCCTGCTTCATCATCCCTGACATGGCCGGAACAGGTTCACCGCTGTAGCGAAACTCGCTGTCGTAATCATCTTCAACGATCCATGCATCATGCTGGCGGGCATATTCCAGCAGCGCCAGACGCCTGCCTGCGCTCATCACCGCGCCACAGGGATACTGATGCGAAGGAGAGGTAAAAATCAGCCGTGGCGGCGAGTTATTGTCCAAGTCCGGACGCATCCCTTCACCGTCAACCGGCATCCCTTTTATCTGTAACCCGGCTTTCATAAATACGCTCTTCGCGCCGGGATATCCTGGCTCTTCAACCCATGCGGTGTCACCCGCCACGCTCAGCAGATGGGTACACAGGTTGACCCCTTCGAGCGCGCCTTCGGTGATCACGATTTGCCGGGCGTCGCAGCGGATCCCGCGAGATAACGCCAGATGGCGGACAATCGCTTCCCGCAGCGCGAGTTCTCCCGCCGCCTCTCCGTAACCCAGCAGCGCGTTGCCCTCATCACGCAGCACCTTGTCGAGCAGCCGCCGCCAGAGCGGTAAAGGAAAATAGTTAATCGCCGGCGTGCCGGGAGTGAATGCCAGCGTCGGCGAATCGCGACGGGTGCCGGGAGGTAGTGCGAGCAGCCGCTCCGGCAGCGCAATGGTCAGCGGTAGCCCCTCTCGCTCACCGGAGGCGATCAGCGTCGCCACATGCGTTCCCTGACGACTGCGCTGCAGGTAGCCTTCCATGGCCAGCTGCTCCAGCGCCCCGTTGATCGTATTACGCGACAGATTGAGCCGCGTGGCGATAGCTCGTGAACCCGGCAGCCGGCTACCGCCTGCCAGCGCCCCTTGCAAAATCGCCTCGCGCAGCGCGCGATACAGCGTGCGCTGAAGGGTTTCATGACCTCGCCGGGACAAGGTGTGGTCCAGTAGTGTGAAGAAGGCATCATCAGGAATATTCATCGCGGCTCCTCGTGGCACCATCAAAACATACCCTGATGGCTCTTTTTATGGAACCAGTAAAACTTTAGTCTCACTGCATTCCCCCCAGATAAGGAGCCTCCATGCATCAACATAATTCGTTCGGACAACCCGTTGGCCAGGCGCTGCCCGACTGGCAGCCGCGCCCGTTTCCGCAACGTCAAATTCTACAGGGACGTGACTGCCGCCTGGAGCCACTGACTTCCGCTCACGCCAGCGCGCTCTTTGCCGCACATCAGCTGGCCCCGGATACCCGGAGCTGGACGTGGTTATTGCGCGAACCGGACAGCTGCGTGGAGACGTTCAGCGCCTGGATAGCCAGCGTGGAAAAGCTCAGCGATCCTCTCCATTTCGCCGTAGTGGATGAACGGACCCAACAGCCCGTCGGCTCCCTGGCGCTGATGCGTATCGATGCCCAAAATGGCGTGATCGAAGTCGGACACGTGCACTTCTCGCCGCTGCTCAGTCGGACCGCAATGGCGACGGAAGCCCAGTGGCTTCTCATGCGCTATGTCTTCGACACGCTCGGCTATCGCCGCTATGAGTGGAAATGTAATAGCCTGAACGAACCTTCGCGCCGGGCGGCGCAACGATTGGGATTTCATTTTGAGGGGCGGTTTCGTCAGGCGTTAGTAATAAAGGGCCACAACCGCGATACCGACTGGTTTTCGATAATCGACAGCGAGTGGCCGCTGATTGATAAGGCGATGCAGCGATGGCTGGCCACCGGGAACTTTAGCCCCGATGGTCAGCAGCGTGCCACGCTGGAGAGCTTCCGCGCATCGGCAGTTTAGCGTCTCTTCTTGCGTCCCTGTACGGCTTTAAAGCGAGGATTGCTTTTGCAGATAACGTACAGCCGCCCTTTGCGTTTCACAATCTGACAGTCAGGGTGGCGCTGTTTCGCACTGCGCAACGAGTTGAGTACCTGCATTCTTAGTTCCTTTTAGCATCAATAAAGCCGCCGAAGCGCTGGCGGAAACGTGCAGTGCTGCCTTCGCTGTTGAGGGCTTTCTGCTTACCGGTGTAATACGGGTGCGATTTGGACGACACATCGAGGGTGACATAAGGATAGGTCACCCCATCCAGTTCAATCACGCGCTCGGTCTTGATTGTCGAGCCCACTTTAAAATATTCATTCACGCTGGTGTCATGGAACACAACGGTACGATAATGCGGATGGATATTGTCTTTCATGATAACCTCAATAGATATGTTATAACATAACAATAAGGTTACGCCGCAAAAAGACAAAGATCAACCATGAGAAGCTCGGGGATGAAAAATCGAGCGGCGCAAACCGCCCGTGAGAGATTAAGGATTCAGTTGATGAGCAAGCGCACGCAGCTGTTCTGCAATGGCCTGTAGGTCTTTCCCCTGCTCCGTTTTTGGCCCGGTGGAATGACGCACTACCAGCCGGGCTGGCAGGATTGAAGAGGTATGCGAGGTTTCGCTATCGCCGCTATCAAGAATACGGCGTACGGCCTCTTTCCCCTGTAAATCCAGATCCAGCGACACGGTCGTCAGCGCCGGGTAGAAGAATGAGCTTTCATACGTATCATCGTAGCCAATTACCGACTTCTCACCGGGAATCGGCACCTGATGCTGGTGAAACGCGCTCAGTACCCCCAGCGCCATCTGGTCATTCCCCACCAGCACCGCCGTAAATTTCGGCGTCTCACGCAGCATCTGCAGCGCGCCCGCATAGCCGCTCTGCGCGTCCCAGTTACCGCGAATCACCGTCACCGGCTGTAGCCCGTACCCTGCCAGCGTCTCTATCCAGCTCTTCAGGCGCAATTTTGCCGAGACGGAGCTTTCCGGCCCGGCCAGCAGCGCAATCTCCCGATGGCCCATTTCATACAGATATTTGACGCTCGCGCGGGTGCCGTCAGCCGGATTAAACGAAACGTTAAACACGGAGCTGTAGGGATCGACATCGAGAAAGAGACAAACGATATCATCGTTGTCAGCCGCGATTTTCTGGGCCTGTTCGGTCTCCAGAGGCACGTTGATGATCACCTTATCAACCAGCTGGGACTTCAGCTCATTGATGGATTCCTGAATACTTTGATTGACGCTCTCATCAATCATAGAAATTAACACCTGATAACCTTCCACATTCGCATAGCGTTTTACCGCTGCGGCGACCTGAGAAGGCGCGTGCAACGACAGTGAAATCGTCACCAGACCGACGGTCCGACTTTGCTTGCCCACCAGCTGTTGAGCCAGGCGGTTAGGGACATACCGCAACAGCTCAATGGATTTCTCCACCTTACGACGCGTGGCCTCGGATACATTAGCAGATTTATTGAGCACCCTGGACACGGTCTGATAGGAGACGCCTGCATGACGCGCGACATCTTCTAAGGTTGCGCTTTTCGACTTCATGGTCCGGTTCCTTATGTTGTTATCCCTGGATTGTAACAGGGGCCATTTAAAAAAACGCGCCCTGCAACGTTACCATGCTAAAAAATGACAATAAAAGTATTACGCTCACAATACATCAAATTGTGAATGGACTCACTAACCGTAACAAATTGCGCCATTTTATTTGCAGTTAATCACACTATCACGATCATTAAATTGCCTGAAATTACGTTTAGGCATTTCATTACATCGTTAATGTGAACGTAATACAAAACAATAAGAGGATAGACATGAACACTACGCTGCGCACAGTCTCTGTTGCGTTGGCCGCCGCGCTGATTTCACCATCCGTGCTCGCGGCTTCCGCCTCTGTTCCTGGAATTGATTTTCATGGTTATATGCGTGCCGGGGTTGGGGTCTCCGGGGATGGCAGTCTGGCCGAATGGCAAAAAAACAAAATTGGTCGTCTGGGTAACGAATCCGATACCTATGGCGAGCTGGAGTTGGGTTCTGAGGTGTATAAGAAGGATGACGTCAGCTTCTATCTCGATAGCATGGTCAGCATGGTCTCTGACGGTTCTAACGATAACGAAACCACCCTCAATGACGACGCGCAGTTTGGCCTGCGTCAGCTGAACCTGCAAATTAAGGGCCTGATCCCCGGCGATCCTAACGCGGTAATTTGGGGCGGCAAGCGCTACTACCAGCGCCACGATCTGCACATCATTGATACCAAATACTGGAACATCTCCGGTTCCGGCGCCGGGATCGAAAACTATAGCTTAGGCCCAGGCGCCGTTTCACTTGCCTGGATCCGCGGTGACGCAAACGACGTCGATTACCGCGTCGATGGCGACAGCAACGTCAATATCAACTATGTCGATCTGCGCTATGCGGGCTGGAAACCGTGGTCCGGCGCCTGGACCGAATTTGGTATCGACTACGCAATGCCTAACACCACCAAAAAACAGGATAGCTACGGTGGGCTGTACGATGCCGATAACGGCGTGATGCTGACCGGTGAAATCAGCCAGGATATGCTGGGCGGCTACAACAAGTTGGTTCTGCAGTATGCAAATAAAGGGCTGGCGCAGAACATGGTCTCCCAGGGCGGCGGTTGGTACGACATGTGGAACTATGTCAACGATGCCACCGGCTATCGCGTGATCAACACCGGTCTGATTCCGATTACCGACAAATTCTCGATTAACCATGTGCTGACCTGGGGCTCCGCCGACGACATCACCGACTATACCAACAAAACGCGCTTACTCTCTCTGGTCGCACGCGGACAGTATCAGTTCACCGAGTATGTCCGTTTGATTGGCGAAGTCGGCGGTTTCTACCAGAAAGACAGCTATAAGAACAATACCGACTACAAACAGGCCGGCGAGAAATACACCATTGCGCTGGGTCTGGCCGATGGCCCGGACTTTATGTCACGCCCGGAATTACGTATTTTTGCCTCCTATCTCAATGATTCCGAGAATGGCAAACCGTTTGAAGATCAAACCGCCAGCAATACATGGAACTTCGGTGTTCAGGTCGAAGCCTGGTGGTAAAAGTATTTTTGTTATCTGAACGTGTTTTATCTCCAGCTGTAAGGTCGTAATTACCCTCCGGTAATGATTATTGCCATTGTTGTCTTTGTCTTGTTTTCGGGATAACTCTATATGGAGTTATCCCTTTTTATTTATTACTTTTATTTCCGGCTAGTAAAATGCTCATCTAATAGTTGACGCAGGGTGTCAGACTGCTTGCCGAAAATAGCGTGAACCTGTTGCCCGAGAATAATTACTCCCAGCGCCCCTTGCTGCTGTAGCGCCTGAGAATCGACAATCGCCAGATTATTAACCGTGACCCGCAAACGCGTAATACAGGCGTCGACATTAACAATATTCCCCTCCCCACCAAACGCCTGAATGAGATCCTGTAGCTGTTGCTTTTCAACATCACTTAACGGCACCGGTTGGCGAGGCTGGGCGAAATAATACAGAAAGGATTTTAAACTGACCATCATGCACTCCTGATAATATCAAGGTAAAAAAAAGCCTGCTCGCAGGAGCAGGCTCAGATAACGCAGTGATTAGGCTTTACGACTGAGAATACGGCAGTCCCACGCCGTTAAGGTCAACGGCGCGCTAATGGCCGCGCCGGATAGACTGTCCTGATAACCCTGCGGCAGGTTTACGCTGTGCTGCTGCGCGCTGTAGTTCTGCAAGAAAACATAGGTCGTTTCGCCGTCGGTGCGTGCCGTGGCGACCACGCCCGGCGGAAGCTCACTCTCTATCGCCCGCGGTAAGGCCAGCTCCCGGCTGATGACCGCGAAGAGATCGCGCTGGAAAGCCAGGTCGTTGCGTGAGGCGACATGCCATGCCTTCCCCTTGCCAAAATGATTCACCGTAACCGCCGGGCGGCCGGCGTAGAAATCATCACGATAGGTTGCCAGCGGTCGGGCGCTTTCGGCATGAATCAGCTCGCACAGATGGCGTACCTGATACGGCCCCTGTAACCCGCCTTCATTGCCTGCCAGCCCCTGAACCAGATTGCGCTCGCCGTCATTCAGACAATCAATCTCCTCCGCCCAAATGCCCAGCAGGTTGCGCAGAGGCCCCGGGAAACCGCCAAGATGACAAAGATCGGACTCATTAACGATTCCCGTCCAGTAGGTAGTCACCAGATGGCCTCCGCCGGCGACAAACGCTTCGGCGCGCCCGGCAAAGCCGTCGCGAACCATATACAGCATCGGGGCGATAACCAGCTGGTAGGCGCTCAGGTCACCATCGGCATCGATGATATCGACCGCAATACCCTGCTCCCAGAATGGCCGGTAATGTTCATTAACGGTATTTTCATACTCCATACCGAGATTACGCGGGCCCTGCGCATCATCCAGCGCCCAGCGGTTTTGCTGGTCAAAGATAATTGCCACTTTGGCATCGGTACGACAGCCAACCACGCCAGGCAGGCGACTGAGCATCTCACCCAGCCGGCTCACTTCGCGGCCGACGCGGGTATCCAGATGACCGACGTGGTCAATGACCGCACCGTGGAATTTCTCCACCGAGCCACGGCTCTTACGCCACTGGAAATACTGAACTGAGTCTGCGCCGTGGGCGACAGCCTGCATTGAGGAGAGAATATGCATCCCCGGCTTTTTCAATTTACTGGTCGGCTGCCAGTTGGTGGCGCTCGGCGTTGATTCCATCAACACAAACGGCTTGCCGCCTTTCAGGCTGCGCATCATGTCATGGTACATCGCGGTATAGCAGGCCAGCGTGGTTTCATCTTTGTCGCGATGCCACATCGGATAGCTATCCCAGGAGATGAAATCCAGCGCCTGCGCCAGCTGCCAGTAGTCGTAATCGTAGAAATACTCCATGAAGTTGGTTGTCACCGGCAGGTCAGCATTCGCCGCCTTCAGCGGGGCAATCTCATGGCGGCAGAAGTCGGTGACCTGCGCCGTGTTGAAGCGACGCCAGTCGAGATTCAGCCCGTGAATGGACACTTCCCCCTGCGGTGCCGGTGATTCAATCTGCGACCAGTCGCTGTAGGTGTGGCTCCAGAAGGTGCTCCACCAGGCGTGATTGAGGTTTTCCAGCGTCTGGTAGCGCGCTCTCAGCCAGTCGCGAAACCGCGCCTGACAGCGTTCACAATGGCAATCTCCGCCATATTCATTGGAAATATGCCAGCCGAGCACCGCCGGATGCTGTGCGTAGCGTTCCGCAAGCAGGCTGTTGATTTTAAAAACCTTCTCCCGATAAACCGGTGACGTCATACAGTGGTTATGCCGTCCGCCGTGCAGCGCCGGTACCCGGTCGCGTCCCACCCGCAGCACCTGCGGATAGGCCTGCGACAGCCAGGCCGGGCGCGCGCCGCTTGGCGTAGCCAGAAACACGTGAATACCGGCGGCAAACAGCTTATCCAGAATGCTGTCCAGCCAGCCAAATTCAAATACGCCTTCCTGAGGTTCAAGTTTGGCCCAGCTGAAAATCCCCACCGACATGACATTGCATTTAGCCTGCTGCATCATGGCAATATCTTGATCGATAATACCGGGATAATTCTCCCACTGCTCCGGGTTATAGTCAGCGCCATGCAATAATGCATTGACCTTCGGACTCAAAGGCGCAAATTTATTCATAATAAACATCCTGAAGTGTAAAACTTAACGATTAATTAAAGACTTTCGCTGAAGGTAATACTTTCCCCTGGCAATCAAACAACGCCTGATTTTCCCGGGCATTACCCTGTTTCCATTCATCGTGGATATATTTCATGCCCGCTGGCGTGGCCCAGGTATTTCCCGGCACGGCAATCCAGGTCGGCTCCCAATAAAAAATACCTTTCCCGCGCTGGTCGGGAACATCGGCAACGGCCTGCATTAAATCGTGAATATAATTATATTGTCCCTGTACCGTGGCCGGATAACCGCCCTCTTTTTCTTCTTTGGCCTGGAAACTGTTTTCTGCGCTATCGCAATTTTCCAGGGTATAGGCATAGGCGGCCTCCACGACTATCACATCTTTGTTATAGCGCCGGCTGATATCATCCATATTCGCTTTCAACGCACCGATCGGGCCGTTCCAGTAGGTGTACATCGACAGGCCGATGATGTCGTACGGTACGTTGCGCTTGCTGATTTCATCAAACCACCAGCGGAAGGTATCGTTCTTCGTACCTTCAGCCAGATGAAGCATGATTTTCACCTGTTCGCCATTCTTCAGATTCTCTTTCAGGCCGTCGATGGCCGCATTCAGCAGACCCGCCAGACGGTCAAATTCGCCGCCGCCCTGCCCCCAGCTTTTGCCTTCCGGCCACAGCATGCCCCCGTTGATCTCATTGCCAATCTGCACCATATCCGGCAGAACGCCTTCCTGCTTAAAGCGGGCGATGGTGTCACGGGTGTAGTCGTGGATAGTCGTTTTCAGCTGCGGATAATCCATTTTTTCCCAGGCCTTCGGCTTGAATTGTTTACCCGGATCAGTCCAGAAATCGCTGTAGTGGAAATCCAGCAGTAGCTTCATGCCCTGCGCTTTTGCCCGCTTCGCCAGCGCCAGCGTTGCCGCCAGATCGTTATCACCGCCGCCGTAGCCCTGACCCTGCGCATCTTTCGGGTCAACCCACAGGCGCAGGCGGACATAGTTCACGCCATCGGCTTTCAAAATGGCGATCGGATCCTGCAGCTGGTTGTTGTGGTTATAAAACTTTGCCCCGTGCTTTTCCGCATCCAGCAGCGTGGAGATATCTGCGCCTTTAATAAAATCCGCAGGCATCGCGCGAAATGCGCGCGTTTGCAGCGCCTCGGCAGCCAGAGCAGAAGGGGAAAAACTGCATGCCAGACAAACAGCAAGCAACGCGGGTGTTAATCTTTTCATGGGGTTATCCTTTTGTACTGCCAGAGGTCAGGCCGGAAACAAAGTATTTTTGTAATGCCAGGTAGAGAATCGCGACCGGAACGGCAATCAGCACCGCGCCTGCCGCGTAGGTGGTGTAGCTGGCGCCCATTTTTTGCGCGACCAGGTTGTACAGGCCGATCGGCAGCGTGTATTTGTCCGGCGTACGCAGGATGGTGCTCGACAAAATAAAATCGCCCAGCGGACCGGTAAATGAAAACAGCGCCACCACCGCGAGAATCGGTTTTGACAGCGGCATGATTATCTCGAAGAAGATACGGAAGCTGCTGGCGCCGTCCATTCTTGCCGACTCATCCAGATCTTTCGGGATCGCGTCGAGATAGCCCTTCATCAGCCAGGTATTCATCGGGATCATGCCGCCAACGTAGATCAGCACCAGCGCCAGATGGCTGTTGATCAGCCCCAGCAGCTGCGAGAGTACGAAGATCGCAATCAGCGCAGAAAACTGCGGGATCATCTGCAACAGCAGGAACAACATCAGCCCGTTCTGCCGCCCTTTAAAGCGAAAGCGGGAAAAGGCGTAGGCGGAAAAACTGACGCTGATTAAGGTCAGCACCATGGTCATGAAGCTGATTTTCATCGAGTTCCAGTACCAGGTCAGGTAGTTCACATTGCCGTTGAACAAGTCGGCATAGTGCTGGAATGACAGGTTCTCCGGAATAATCGAGGTGCTGAGCAGGCTGTTTCCGGCATTCAGCGACGCGCCGACGGTCCAGACCAGCGGATAGATAATCACCACCGAGACCAGGATAACAATCAGCCAGGTGAGTGACAGGCGAATCCACTTTTCGCGTTTAATACTGGGTGATTTAGCCATGTTGCTTCCCTTACGCCATGTCGTCGTTTTTGAAGGATTTGGTGGCGCGGAACTGCCACAGTGCCAGGCCGACGACAAAAATCGACAGCAGGATAGTAATGGTCGCCGCAATGGCATATTGCGAAGACGACATCGTCAGTTTGTAGATCCACGACACCAGAATATCCGTCCCGCCGGCATTCGAACCGGCGACCGCTGGCCCGCCGTTGTTGAACAGGTAAATGATGTTGAAGTTGTTAAAGTTGAAGGTGTACTGGGTGATAATGATCGGCGCGATCGAGTACAGCACCAGCGGCAGCGTAATGGTCCGCAGGCGGGTAAACGCGCTGGCTCCGTCCATAGTCGCGGCTTCATAAAGGTCGTCAGGAATCGCCTGCAGCACGCCGGTGGTCATGGCGAAGACAAACGGGAAGCCCAGCCAGGTTTGCATCATGATCAGCGCAGTTTTCGTCCAGAACGGATCGGTCAGCCACGCCTTCGGGCCAATGCCGAAGAACGACAGAATCGCGTTGTTGATCACCCCAAACGAGTCGTTAAACATCCCCGCAAACACCAGGATAGTGACAAAGCCCGGAACCGCCCACGGCAGGATAAAAATGGTGCGAATCATCGGTTTAAAGCGCAGATCTTTCTGGTTCACCAGGATTGCCAGCAGCACACCGACGGTGCATTGCAGGGTCGTCGCCAGCAGCGTCCACACCACCGTCCACTGCAGCACGTCAAAGAAGGTCGAGCGCCAGATAGAGAGCGTGAAAATATTGATAAAGTTTTTAAAACCCACCCAATCCACCAGCTTCGCCGGCGGCGTGTGGTAGAGGTTGTAGTTGGTGAACGCGATGGCAAAGCCAAAGAGAATCGGGAAGATGACGACGAACACCAGCAGAATAAAGCCGGGGCTGATCATCAGATAGGGAAACCCCTGGTTCAACAGCATCTGATACTGTTTGCGCACGCTGTTCAGCGCCACGCCTTCATCGCGCTTTTTGCCGTTAACCCAGGCATCGCGCAGCGAAAGAGAGTAAATGAGCAGGCCAAAAGCGACGATCAGCACGCTGATGATCCCTTCCGCCAACAGGAAAATGGAGTTATCCCGCGGGACTTCCTCACCCAGGGTGTAGAGCCCCCACAGTCCTTCTTGCAGGAAGTCATAAAAAACGCCCATGAAACTGCTCAGCAGAACCAGGAAGACAAGCCCCTTCAGCCACTGGCGATGATAAAACTGGCCAAAACCCGGCACGACAGCCAGCAGCAGGCCGCACCACGCATGACGACCTGCGCCGCGCGACTCGGCAATATTTTCGCTGGGATTGATAATCACACACCACTCCTTCTGAAAACGGGAGGTCCTCCTCCCGCTTTTTTACATCTATGCCCTGATAATCCGGGTAACAGGTCAGCGGCCAACGCGCCTGTTACCTTACAATGACGGACATCGCGATTACTGGTTGCTGGCCTGCATAGCCTCGATCTGCATCTTGATCTGTTTCTCTGCATTATCGAGCGCCGCCTGCGGCGGCTGTTTGCCGGTCAGGCTGAGCTCCAGCGCCGCGTTCGCCGGCCCCCACACTTCGCCCATTTCCGGGATCCCCGGCATCGCCGTGGCGCGAGCGGATTGCACCGCCACCGCGCTGGCTTTCTCGTCATTCTTGATAAGCGGATCGTCAATCATGGCTTTCAGCGCCGGGATCTCGCCGGTTGCCACATAGCGCGCCTTCACGTACTGAGGCTGGTTGATAAACTCAATAAACTGCTGCGCCAGCGCTTTGTCTTTGCTCCAGGTCGACACCACGTAACCTTTTACGCCAAGGAACGAGCTCATCGGTTTGCCGTCTGGCAGCATCGGCAGCGGCGCGACGCCGTAGTTAATCCCCGCCGCTTCGTACGGCTGGAACGCCCATGGACCGTTGATCACCGCCGCCGCTTTCTTCTCCGTGAATAACGAATCGATGGCATTCAGCCCGTTATCTCCGAGGATCCCCGCCGGGAAGACCTTGTCGCTATAGAATTTTTTCAGGAAGGTAACGGCTTCGACCGCGCCGGGTTTATTCAAACCGACGTCCTGCGGATTAAAACCGCCCTTCTCGTTTTTGCCGAAGATATAGCCGCCCATCGGACCAATCGCGCCCCAGCTGTAATAGATCTGATCGAACTTGGCCAGCAGGCCATATTTGTTCTCCGCCCGCTGCGCTTTCGAATAGTCGAACCACGCCTGCAGGCTATCCAGCGGTTTGTCGATCAGCGCTTTGTTGTAAATCAGCACCAGGGTTTCCACCGCTTTCGGCACGCCATACAGCACGTTATCCATCCGGAAGGCATTAATTGACGCCGGGGTGAATACCTCCTGCTTCGCCCGATCCAGCGTCAGCGGCGACAGCAGCCCCTGCACTACCGCTCCCCCGAGCTGGTCATTGGGGATCACCAGCACATCCGGGCCAATGCCGGCAGGGCCATCAAGGCGCAGCTTTTCCAGCTGTTGTGCATAGGGCATCTCCTGCACGTTGACCTTAACGTCGTACTGTTTTTCAAAATCGCCGATCGCCGCTTTAATCCCGTCGGATTTTTTGATGTCTTCCCAGACGTTCAGCTGACCGGCGGCGTGGACCTGCAGGCTGACAAGCTGCCCGGCAGCCAGAGTCGTGAGGATAAGTGCAGCAAGGATGTTCTTTTTCATTATCAACCTCATGTGAAGGTATAACAATTTATTGGTTTTTATTTGATAACTTCATTTATCACTGTGTATGAATCAACTGATAAATGGCGACTTACAACGCTAAATCCAGTTTTTCCTGATTTGTTATACGCTACGCTTTGAAGGCGTATAAAACTACACCAGACTACCAGTTGTGTGATCGTGATTGCAGAAATGAAACATCGATGTAGGGCTCAAAAATACGGGAAGTTATAGTCATTCCATGATTTCAGCGCTGTTGAGCATTGTTGAGCCTGGTTGTTACACGTAATACAAAAAACCGCTGCAACCCTAATCCCAACGGCAAATAACGATTACTAACCCCGGGGAATGTTGATGTCCAATATACGACTGAGGAATGTCACCAAACGGTTTGGTACTACCGTGACGCTGCACCAGGTCAATCTTGATATCGAAGACGGTGAATTTGCGGTCTTTGTCGGGCCATCCGGCTGCGGGAAATCGACCCTGCTGCGGATGATTGCCGGACTTGAGGAGGTCAGCGATGGCGAGGTGCTGATCGGCGATGAGGTGATGAATGATGTGGTGCCCGCCCATCGCGGCGTGGCCATGGTTTTCCAGTCCTATGCGCTCTATCCGCACATGACGGTGGCGGAAAATATGGGCTATGGCCTGAAGGTCAATAAAGTGCCGAAGGACGAAATTCGTCGTCAGGTCGAAATGGTCGCCAAAACGCTACAGCTGACCCATCTGCTGGACCGCAAACCGAAACAGCTCTCCGGCGGCCAGCGTCAGCGTGTGGCAATCGGCCGCGCCATCGTTCGTAACCCGCGGGTGTTTATGTTTGATGAGCCGCTCTCGAACCTGGATGCGGAGCTGCGCGTCGAGATGCGTCTGCACATCGCCAAACTGCACCATGAGCTGAAAACCACCATGGTGTATGTCACCCACGATCAGGTGGAAGCGATGACCCTGGCCGATAAAATCGTGGTGATGAACTACGGGAAAGTCGAGCAGATGGGATCGCCGATGTCACTGTACTACAACCCGGTCAACCGGTTCGTCGCCGGTTTTATCGGCTCTCCGAAAATGAACTTCCTGCCCGCCACGGTCAGCGCCTGGCAGCCGGGTCAGCTCACCGTACAGATGGCGCAGCAGCATAGCCTGACGCTGAATATCACCACCTCGCCGCTGCAACCCGGTGACGCGGTGACGCTGGGGATTCGCCCGGAACACCTGTCGACCGACGTTCGCAGCGGTACGGTAGTGGAGTTTCAGTGTGAAGTGGTTGAACGCCTGGGGAACAACACCTACCTGTTCGGCCAGTGCTATGGCCATGACAACGTGAAAATTCTGCTGCCCGGCGATGTGCACTTCCGACCGTGGCAGAAAATCGACGTCGCCTTTGACGACCGCTTCTGTATGGTTTTTGATGAAAACGATCTGCGGATCAGCGCCGATATTACTGCGCCAGATGCTCATTAAAAAACATCTGGCTGTCATGATTACGCTGTAAACTGAACCTGGATGCTGATAACGCAAGCTATCGGCATGCCAGCTCCAGCCCTCGTTTTAATCCGCGCCGCTCATTGCCTCGACCGCTGCGGATCATCCACTGTTAGCCCGATATCCGCGCTATGTCGTGATTCGGGCATTTTTTAAATCCAATAATAATTGTCGCTCGTCTGCGACCTTTCTCCGCTATCGGATATACTGATCAAATCCCCAATAACATAAGGATATGCGCATGACGACCAGGAATCTGGTGAGTCTGGTAACCGGGGTATTGATACTCGCCGTCATTGTGCCGATAGCCTTAAGCATCTGGCTGGCGACCAACCAGGCAAAAATACTGTTTTATTCCGAGCTGGATAACTACTCTTCCCGCGTGCTGATGCGCATCCAGCAGGTGGCGAGCCAGGCACGAGAAGCGCTGCAGGAAGCCGATGCCCACAGCGCAGCCGCCTGCAGCCCACAGCATCTGCTCGCGATGCGCCGAATCGCCTATACCCACCGCTATGTGCAGGAGGTGCTTTGGCTCAAAGGTTCGGTGCCGCAATGTTCTTCTCTTGAAGATCGCAGTCCCCCTGTCTCCTTTCCTGACCCCGATCACATCACCACCGACGGTTATCGGGCCTGGCTCACTTCAGTCAACGATCTCGGCCTGAAGCGCAAAATGACGGCGCTAGGCAGTAAGAATCATGTCGTGATGATCGATCCCGCCTCATTTATCGATATCATTTCGCCCGGCCAGGAAAATATTCATGCGATTCTGTTTGGCACCAAAGACAAGCAGGTGATTACCAGCAGCGAGCCTCTCAACCCGGTGGTCTGGGAGCAAATCAAGCACCTGGATGGCCAGACGCTCACCGTCGACAACACGGTTTATCGCCTCCATCGTATTCCAGAACTGGGGCTGGCTATCGCCACCTGGTCATCCACGCTGCCGCTGCAGGAAAAATTCCGCCACCAGCTGGTGCTGTGGCTTCCCCTCGGCCTGTTTATCAGTCTGCTGACCTCATTTTTGCTACTGCGACTACTGCGCACCTTACGCTCTCCACGCTATGGGATGCTGGATGCGCTGCACTCCGACGCGATTCGGGTCCATTACCAGCCCATCGTCTCGTTGAAGGAGGGCAAAATCGTCGGCGCCGAAGCCCTGGCGCGCTGGCAGCAGCCCGACGGCAGCTTTTTATCGCCGGATATTTTTATTCCGCTTGCCGAAGAGACCGGGCTCATTACCCATTTAACTGAAGATATTGTGCGGAAAATTTTCGCCGAGCTCGGCCCGTGGCTGCACACGCATCCGGAACTCCACATTTCGATTAATCTGTCGGTCGACGATCTGCGCTCACCTACTCTGCCAGCCCTTCTGGCCGATCGGCTACAGCAGTGGGAGATCGCGCCTGCGCAAATTACGCTTGAGCTGACGGAGCGCGGTTTCGTCGATCCCGAAACCACTCTGCCGGTGATCGCCCGCTATCGTCAGGCGGGACACAGCATTTCGATCGATGACTTCGGGACCGGTTATTCCAGCCTCAGCTACCTGCAAAAACTGGATGTCGATACCCTGAAAATTGACAAATCCTTCGTCGATACCCTCGAATATAAGCCGCTGACGCCGCATATCATCAAAATGGCAAAAGCGCTCCACCTGGCTACCATTGCCGAAGGCGTCGAAACAGCAGAACAGCGCGACTGGCTGTGTCGCCACGATGTGCTCTACGCCCAGGGCTGGCTGTACAGCCCGGCATTGCCGAAAGAGCAGTTTATTCTGTGGGCGGAAAATAACCTTAAAGCGCATGCGCTACGCTTAAGGTAAATCCATGAAGGGAGAGCTCCCTGATGCAAAAACATCCCTGGCCTTTACACGATGTGCGCCACTGGCTGGAACCCGGCGCGGTCGTCTTAATCAGCAGCCGCTGGCAGGATCGAAATAATATCATGACCCTTGGCTGGTATACGGTGCTGGAGTTTTCCCCCTCGCTGGTAGGGTGCATGATTTCCGCCGGCAACATCAGTTTCGACATGATTCGCCGCAGCGGGGAGTGCGTTATCAACCTGCCTGACGCCGCCATGGCGGAGACGGTCGCCAGAATCGGGAACTGTGACGGTGACGCGGTAGACAAGTTTGCTGCCTTCCGGCTCACCGCGGAAGCCAGTGAACAGGTGTCCGCGCCGTCAATTGCCGAATGCCACGCCAGTTTTGAATGCCGGCTCTTCGACGCTGCGCTGGTGGACAGCTATAACTTCTTTATTTTTGAAGTGGTGGCGGCAAACGTAAAACCGCAGCCCAGGTGGCCACAGACACTGCACTATAGCGGCGGCGGTCTGTTTCGTACCGACGGCGACGTACGCGATTATCGCCACCTGTTTACCAAAGTATCCTGACCACGCCACTGCCGCCCCCTTCCACAGGAAAGGGACGGCGGGACAGATTATTCATCCAGTAACGGCAGGAAGCCGCCGAAAATCATTCGCTTACCATCAAACGGCATGCTATCGCCTAACGCTTTCATCCTTGGGTCGGTCATCATGGTGGCATTCGCCGCATCGCGCACTTCTTTTGACGGATATTCTATCCAGCTGAACACGACCTCTTCGTCGCTCCCGGCTTTCACCGCCATGCGAAAATCGGTGAGCTTACCGTCCGGCACATCGTCCGCCCAGCACTCCACCACCCGTAGCGCACCAAACTCTTTAAACAGCGGTGCGGCCTTTGCTGCCAGCTCGCGATAGGCCTCCTTATTTTTCGCGGGCACGGCAACGACAAAACCATCAACGTACTTCATGAGTATGATCTCCGAAGTGAACAGCGCGACCGGCGAACCCGACCGCATCTGTAAGGCTAAGTTTAGCCCTCATCCCTTATTACGGGATAAAATCAGGAGACCGCCTCACCGGTAGCGGTGACCGTTTTGCGCACCGTCGGCTGGAGAAACCAGGGTAAACACAGCTGGATAAGCGGCCCAATCGTCAGCGCATAAAGCACGGTGCCGACGCCAACGGTACCGCCCAGCGCCCAGCCGATCGCCAGCACCGATAGTTCAATGACGGTGCGGATCCCCCGCAAAGACCACCCGGTACGGGCATGCAAACCGGTCATCAGTCCATCACGCGGTCCGGGGCCAAAACCGGCGCCAATATACATCCCCGTGGCCAGAGCATTCAGTACGATGGCGCCGATCAGCATCAGGCTGCGCAGCACCAGCGACTCCATTGGCGGCAGGACGGCCAGCGTCGCGTTTGCCGCCAGCCCCAGCACAATCACATTGCTGACCGTTCCCAGACCCGGCATTTGACGCAGCGGGATCCACAACAGCAGCACCGCGGCCCCGGTCAGAATAATCACCGTGCCAAAATCGAGGCCAAACTGCTTACCGACGCCGAGATGAAAAACATCCCACGGATCGGCACCCAGATTGGCATGAACAAACAACGCGGTCGACACGCCGTACAGAACAAGACCGATATAGAGCTGCACTAATCGACGTAACATTTTTTACCTCTGGATGATTGCGGACCTCGCCATCATCAGCAAAAATGGATTGATAATTAATGGCCAGTTTTTTAAAAGTGGATCGCTATGGTTTCTCGTCGCTTCGGTACGCAATCGCTGGTACGCCTGCTGGGCCACTGGCAAGAGTCTTCGACCCGAACGCCGCTCTGGCGCCAGCTGGCGGACGCCCTGCGTCTGCTGATTCTTGATGGTCGCCTGACGCTGGAAACGCGGCTCCCGGGCGAACGGGAGCTGGCCGCGGCCCTGAACGTCAGCCGCACCACCATCGCCAGCGCGCTCGGCCAGCTGCGTGAAGAGGGTTATCTTTACAGTCGTCAGGGAAGCGGTTCGCGTATCGCGCTGCCGGAACGAGCGGACACGGTGACAACAGCGGACTTCCGTCCATCATCGGTCAATCTGGCCACCGCCGCCCTGAGCGCCGGACCAGAGATACACCAGGCCTATCATCAGGCCCTGACGATGCTGCCGCAACATCTGTCCCATACCGGTTACGACCAGCACGGGCTGCCGGTATTGCGGGAGGCGATAGCCCGCCGCTACTGCGAACGGGGTCTTCCAACCCGCAGCGAGGAAGTGATGATTGTGAACGGCGCGTTGAGCGCATTTTCGCTGGTGCTTCGCCTGCTAACCGGGCCAGGCGACCGCGTGGTGATTGACGCGCCGTCCTATCCCATGGCGATCAGCGCCATTCAGGGCGCCTCCTGTCGGCCGGTCGGCGTCGCCCTGCCGCAGCACGGCTGGGACTGCGACGGACTGGCGGCAACCATTGCGCAAACCGCACCGCGGCTGGCCTGGCTGATGCCTGATTTCCACAACCCTACCGGCCGTTGTATGGATAGCGCGACCCGCCAGCGAGTGGCCGATATGGCAGCGCAAACGCGTACGACGCTGGTGGTCGATGAGACAATGGTGGATTTATGGTACAACGCCCCGCCACCGCCGCCGCTAGCGGCCTTCAACGCCGAGGCACCGGTGATAACAATTGGCTCGGCCGGAAAAAGTTTCTGGGGGGGATTACGTATCGGCTGGATCCGCGCTTCCTCACGCACCATCGCCTCGTTAGTTCAGGCCCGGGATTCACTCGACCTGGGCACTCCGCTGCTTGAACAGCTGGCCTGCAGCTGGCTGTTCGAAAATGATCGGGCCTGGCTCCCGGCGCGTCGAGCAATGCTGGCCGCACGCCGTGATATGTGTGGTGCGCTCATGACGGAATACTTTCCCCACTGGCGCTTCACATCACCTGAAGGCGGACTGTCATTTTGGGTGGAATTACCGGGCATGCTGGCGACGCTCTTCTCAGCAAGAGCGGAGAGTATCGGGATTCATATTGGTACCGGAACGCGCTTCGGTCTGGCTGGCGCCTTTGACCGCTACTTGCGTTTACCTTTCACCCTGGACGATGAGGAGTTGCGCAACGCATTTACGACCCTGCAGCCAGTCTGGGCGGGTCTTACGCAGCAGAATGAAAATACGCGAATGCGTAAAATAATATAATAAAATATCGACGGGCTGGATTCAGCCCGTCAAAAACCATCATCCATGACGCATATGAGATGTTTTTTATAAATTGCACTTCATGATGTCATTGCTATATGTCAGCCCGATGACATCAATGAATAAATTTCATTAATGCTGGCGTGGGATGGGAAAACTTTTTAACGAGATAATAAAACCATCTTCATCTTTTTTTATTTTCGCCCCGGTATCACACCAGTCGGAGGCAATGCGAAAGAACTCATCACTACCGATATTCCAGTTGAGGCGAACATGCTTAACATACCCTGAACGTAACAAGTCGCAGGCTTCGCTATAGTTGCTGGCTGTAGAGAGTTGTTGTTTCATTTTTTCTTCTTCAGAATTTTTCTTAATGCTTTGATTTCTTTAGGGGTTAATGGAGAAGCTTCTTCTTCGGTATGCTGGCTATCGATATCCTCTTCCGAAACCCCCGCCTCACCTGCTGAATCTGCCATTTGAAATGCCAGAAGCAGCAGTTTCTCCGTTGCAGTACCCAGATTTTCGTTATTTACTTCCGCATAATGACGCAGCTTTTCTTTTAACTCCGCATCAATTTTTACGTTCAAAACTACTGTAGTCATCGTCATGCTTCCCGTGCAATAAATTTATCATAATTAATACACGAAGTTAACAAACTGATCCAGACATATATTTTCAGCTGCCGAACAGGCAATAAATGCCCAGAGATAATCTGCCAGTTATTTGTGACATGAAAATGACATTAATATTTCACTATTATTTCAAATTTATGACATATATTTTTAAAGCATAAACCGGGGGTATTTTTAGAGGCGATACTGGCAGGCACGATGATCCTTAAACTATCCGCTATTCTTCGTGCTGGCACGATTCGGGAGCAGAATAATCAGGGAAAAGCAGTCCAACATCCAGGATGCGAAAGCGGTTTTTTTGCTGTGTGCAGGAGCATGAGAAAAACAAAGAAAGAAACAGGGATCCCCAGAATTGGGTGGGGGCCCTGCCAGCTACATCCCGGCACACACGTCGTCTGCTCTGGCTGCTTCCTTCCGGATCTGACCTGGTAAACAGAGTAGCGTTGCGGGAGAACCAACAGAGCCCCCATTGAGAGCGTCGTTATCCAACGCGCAGCCGCATTATCCCTACTGGACCGACGAATTGCAAGCTAACCCCAACCGGATGCTGGTTTATTGTGCAGCGCCGGGCGAAAAGCTTCCTGTACACCCCTGGCAAGACCGGCAACGCTGCGTCGCCTCCGCTTGCGACGTTCGCTTCCACGGTCGTGAAACCTGGATAGCCCCGACGCTGTACAGCCACTCGGTCAGCGCTTATTCTGAGCCTTTCCCGGTTTACAGGACGCACGATGGATTCTCACGACACTTTTCCCCGGCGGGTCTGGCAAATTGTGGCCTCAATTCCGCAAGGTTACGTCGCCACCTATGGCGATATAGCACGGCTGGCGGGTTCACCTCGTGCGGCGCGCCAGGTTGGCGGGGTCCTCAAGCGCCTGCCTGAAGGTTCCACGCTTCCCTGGCACCGGGTGGTCAATCGCCACGGCGACATTTCCCTTACTGGCCCGGATTTGCAGCGCCAGCGCCAGGCGCTGCTGGCTGAAGGTGTCCAGGTGTCCGGCAGCGGCCATATCGATCTGCAGCACTATCGCTGGATTTACTGAAGATAAAAAAAATGCCCCTCGGCAGGGGCATAGATGGGTTACTGCGCGGCAGGGGCATCGCTGCTGGCGACCGGTACGGCCGTCTGCTGTACCGGCACCAGAATCAGGTCGGCCCGGTTCCCACCCCCATTCACCACCGTCTGCACGGTATCGGTGATAAACATCATCTGACCGTTAACCGTAATGGCCGAGCTCAGCAAAATGCGGGCATTCGGTTTGATATCCGCCGGGTTGTACGGCAGGACAAAGTTATACGGCGGCTGCTGGCCTTCGGTGCGAACCGTTTTCTGCGCCAGGACATGCGCCGGTGCATCGGCCAGCGACGCATCCGATAAGGTGACTGTCAGTACCGCATCCGGCGGTAGGGCGACTCTCTGCCGGATCGAGATAGTCCCTGATACATTAGGCTGCTGCTGCGAAGAAGTCAGTGACGCAATGCCATATGGATCGGGGGCAGCCGCCTTATTGGCTGTCGTGGCGCTGTGATTATTCGCGCAGGCGGTCAAAGCGGTTGCAACGGCTAAAGCACTTAACATATAGGCAAATTTCATTATGTTCTCCTTTTCATCCCTTTACTTGCAGGAGTATGTCCTGCCGACTGGCGAGCAGTAACATTGGCATCGTGGATAAGTGTGGCACAGATCTCAGTTCTCTTCCTGCAAATGACCCTTTATTCAGATTATTACACCCATCGGACCACTTGCGATTCCAGGTTATACTTGGCCTCAATACGCACTGCGCAAGGCAGTTATCATTGATTGAGGGTAAATATGAGTCAGGCACTAACCAATCTGCTGGCATTATTGAATCTGGAAAAAATTGAAGAAGGGTTATTCCGCGGGCAGAGTGAAGATCTGGGCTTACGTCAGGTTTTTGGCGGCCAGGTCGTCGGTCAGGCGCTGTACGCGGCGAAAGAAACCGTGCCTGCCGAGCGTCTGATCCATTCATTCCACAGCTATTTCCTGCGCCCTGGCGATAGCCAGAAACCGATTATTTATGACGTCGAAGTACTGCGCGATGGCAACAGCTTCAGCGCCCGTCGGGTGGCGGCCATTCAAAACGGGAAACCCATTTTTTATATGACCGCCTCCTTCCAGGCGCCAGAGCCCGGCTATGAGCACCAGAAATCGATGCCGACCGCCCCTGCGCCGGATGCTCTGCCTTCCGAAACCGACATCGCGCGCAAGCTGGCGCACCTGCTGCCGCCGCAGGCCAGAGATAAGTTCCTCAGCGACAAACCGCTGGAAATCCGCCCGGTTGAGTTTCACAACCCGCTGAAGGGCCACGTTGCAGAACCGACCCGTCAGGTGTGGATCCGCGCCAACGGCGCGGTGCCGGAGGATATTCGCATCCATCAGTACCTGCTGGGCTACGCTTCCGATTTCAATTTCCTGCCGGTAGCGCTCCAGCCACACGGCGTCGGGTTCCTGGAACCGGGGATGCAGGTGGCGACGATCGACCACTCGATGTGGTTCCATCGCCCGTTCAACATTAATGACTGGCTGCTGTACAGCGTTGAGAGCACTTCTGCCTCCAGCGCCCGGGGCTTCGTTCGCGGTGAGTTTTATACTCAGGATGGCACGCTTGTGGCGTCAACGGTGCAGGAAGGGGTCATGCGCAACCGTAACGCGTAAGGAGTTATGCGCGACGGGTAACATCTGATGTTGTCCCTCCTGACGAAAAAAAGCCTCCCGTCGGGAGGCTTTGCTGCTACTGGAGTGACTCAATTTATCAGGCGTTGTAGGCGTTTTCGCCGTGGCTGTTGACGTCCAGACCTTCGCGCTCCTGCTCTTCCGGAACACGCAGACCTACGGTCATATCCGCCACTTTATAACCGATGAAGGCCACAATGCCGGACCAGACGATAGTGATACCGATACTTTCCAGCTGCACCAGCAGCTGATGGCCCATGGTGACGCCTTCCGCGTAGCCAACGCCGCCCAGAGAGGTTGCGGCAAAGATACCGGTCAGGATACAGCCCACGATACCGCAGACACCGTGTACGCCGAACACATCGCACGGGTCATCAACACGCAACCAGCGTTTGAGAACCGTTACGCCCCACAGACCCGCCAGACCGGAGGCGATACCCACAATCAGTGAGCCGCCTACGCCGATGTAACCACATGCCGGGGTAACGCCAACCAGACCGGCAATCGCCCCGGAACAGGCACCTAACAGAGAAGGTTTACCGCGGGTCGCCCATTCGCCGAAGGTCCAGGCCAGAATAGCCGCGGCGGTCGCCACAACGGTGTTGACGAAAGCCAGCGCGGCAATTTCGTTCGCCGCACTCGCGGAACCGGCGTTAAAGCCAAACCAGCCAACATACAGAATTGCCGTACCGGTGAAGACCATCGGCAGGTTATGCGGTTTGAACGCTTCTTTGCCAAAGCCAACGCGTTTGCCCATCATATAGGCGCCAACCAGACCGGCCACGGCGGCGTTGATATGCACCACGGTACCGCCGGCAAAATCCAGCGCGCCGTGCGTCGCCAGCAGACCACCGCCCCATACCATGTGTGCAATCGGCACATAGGAGAGCGTCATCCAGACGACGACGAAAATCAGCACCGCGGAGAACCGAATACGTTCAGCCAGCGCGCCCACGATCAGGCCAACGGTGATGCAGGCGAAGGAGCCCTGGAAAGCGACGTGGATGTACTGATAGAAGGTTCCCATCAGCGCTTTCAGCTCAATGTTTTTCAATAATACCCAGTCGAAGCTGCCGAAGAAGCTGCCGCCGGTACCAAACGCCAGGGTGTAGCCATAAACCACCCACAGCACGCATACCAGCCCAAAGGTGACGATGACCTGGGTCAGCATAGAGAGCACGTTTTTACCGCGAATCAGGCCACCATAGAACAGCGCAATGCCCGGAATGGTCATAAACAGCACCAGCGCGGTGCAAATCATCATAAAGGCGTTGTCGGCTTTATCTGCCACTGCCGGTGCGGCCATCGCCAGCCCCGGAAGCAGTGCCAGCGAACCCAGACCCGTTTTCATTGTTGCTATTTTCATTTTCTCGATCCCCATCACTGTGTGGTCTGGACGTTACAGTGCCGCTTCGTCGGCTTCGCCGGTGCGGATGCGAATAACGCGTTGCAACTCGGCGACAAAAATTTTGCCATCGCCAATTTTTCCGGTGTAGGCCGCTTTACTAATCACATCAACGACCTCATCAAGCTGATCGTCGGCAATCGCGACATCAATCTTCACCTTTGGCAGAAAATTGACGCTGTATTCGGCACCACGGTACAGCTCGGCGTGGCCTTTCTGACGGCCAAACCCTTTTACCTCAGTGACCGTCAGGCCCTGAATGCCGATGGAAGATAACGCTTCACGCACATCTTCCAGTTTGAATGGTTTGATTACCACGGTAACCAGCTTCATAAGTCCCCTCCGCTCTGAATTCGTAATGGCAGCAGCTAACACACAGGGAATAAAGCAAGGGCTATGCCAGAAATGAAAAAGGGCCGCATAGCGGCCCTTTTAACGAAGAAAACAGAAGAACGGTGGCAGAAGATAGCGGAAAAGCGCCGACCACCGCCCAAAACGCACCATTTCAGTGCATCAGGCGTTGCATTTTTGCACCATGCTAAACCGCGCCAGCACGACTGCTTGCTTATAGTGCATCAGGCAATAAGCGACTCTTCCTGCGCGCTGGCAGCCAGCTCTTCACCAGCCAGCTGCAGCTGATACATTTGCCAGTAGCGCCCTTTTGCTGCCAGCAACTGCTGATGATTGCCACGCTCGACGGCCTGACCACGGTGGAGCACCAGGATGGTGTCGGCCTCAACAATCGTCGACAGACGATGCGCAATCACCACCAGCGTGGTGTGCTGACGAACTTTGACCAGCGCTTGCTGAATCGCCTGTTCGGTGCCGGAATCGATATTCGCCGTCGCTTCATCGAGAATCAAAATCTGCGGGGTATCCACCAGCACCCGCGCCAGCGCCAGCAGCTGCTTCTGTCCCACCGAGAGATTATTCCCCTGCTCGCCCAGCTGCGTATAAATCCCCTCGCTCATCCCGCGCGCCAGTTCTGCCAACTGCACCGACTCCAGCGCCTCCCAGACCTGCGCCTCGCTGATATCGCGACCGAGCGTGACGTTGGCATAAAAGGTATCCGCCAGCACCACCGGATCCTGCTGCACCATGGCGACGCCCTGGCGCAAGGCGCTGTGGCTCAGTGAAGCGAGCGGACGACCGTCGATACGAATTTCCCCTTTGCTCAGCGGGTAGTAGCCCATCATCAGGCTGGCCAGGGTGCTTTTACCGCTGCCGGTATGACCGACCAGCGCCACAAAACCACGGGACGGAATATCCAGGTTAATGTCCTGCAGCACCAGACGATCGCCGCGATAAGCAAAAGAGAGATTCTCAATCGACACCGTGCCGCTGCGCAGCGGCGCACTGTCCTGCCCCCACGCCTGGCGCGGGCGATCCATCAATTCGAAAACGCGCTCGCCGGCGACGACCGCCTGCTGAAGCATCGACTGCTGGGTCGTCAGCTCGATCAGCGGCTCATTCAGGCGCCCCAGGTAGCTGATAAAGGCGTACAGCACCCCGACTTCAATTGTGCCCGCCGAGCTAAATCCGAACAGCATCAGCAGCCCGCAGAGCACCAGGGTTGAGAACAGACTCAGCAGCGGGCGCAACAGGAAACCATCGAGGCGCAGCGTTTGCATCCGCGCCAGATAGTGCGCATAGCTGGCTTCACGCATCCGCTCGCCGAAACGCGCCTGCTGGCGGAACTGCTGGATAACGCCCATGCCGTTGATGACTTCATTAAAGCCGTCGTTGATATCCGCCAGCCAGGCCCGCACCCGACGTACGATCGGCGTGCTGTAGCGCTGATAAATCATCATCACGATCAACACCGCCGGGAAAATCGTCAGCGCCACCAGCGCCATGCGCCAGTCAAGGCTGAACATCGCCACCAGCATAGCGCCAATCAGCGCCGCGCTACGCAGTACCGTCGCCACCACCGTGACGTACAGATCGCGGATCACTTCCGTATCGTTGGTGACGCGAGAGATGAGCTGTCCGACCGGCTGGGTATCAAATTCGCTCAGCGGCTGGCGCAGCGCAGCATCCATCACATCACTGCGCAGCTGCTGCACCACGCCAACGGCGGCGCGATTAAACAGCAGCGACTGGTTATAGTGCAGAGTCGCTGCGAGGATCTGCAGGCCGAGATAGGCCGCGGCAAGACCGCAGACCAGCTTCAGCGGCACGGAGTTCTTCGCCACCATATTATCGATAAAGTAGCTGATCAGCAGTGGACCACTGACCTCGGCGGCCGCGGCAATCCACATCATCACCACCGCAATAATCAGCGGTTTACGCCACGGGGAACCGTAGGCCAGCAGCCGTTTTAAAGTCGGCCAGAGCTCGGAAAAACTACGCATCAGCGGCCTCCTCTTGATCCTGCGGCGCATCGTCCAGCGCCGCTTCCAGCTGTTGATAGCGATACATATCGCGATACCAGCCGGGCTGCGCCACCAGTCCATCGTGACGACCGCGCTGGACAATATGACCATGCTGCATCACCAGAATCTCGCTGGCCTCAGTCAGTGCCGACAGGCGATGGGCGCTGATAATAACCGTTCGCCCCTCTCCCCACTGCCGCAGATTATGCAATATCTGATGCTCGGTCCGGCCATCCACCGCCGACAGCGCATCGTCAAGAATCAGAATCTCCGCTTCCAGCAACAGCGCGCGGGCGATGGAAATGCGCTGTTTTTGCCCGCCGGACAGCATCACGCCGCGTTCGCCGACTTCCGTTTCATATCCCTGCGGCAGGCGCAGAATATCGTCGTGTACGCTGGCCAGCCGCGCAACATGCTCAATTTGCTCCGGCGTCGCATCGGGCCTGCCGAGCGCGATGTTGTTGGCGACAGTGTCGGAAAACAGGAACGGCGTCTGGTTCACGACCGCCAGCCGGGCGCGCCAGCTATCGAGCTGCAGCCGCGTCAGCGGAATATCATGGAAGCGAATATCCCCTTGCGTGACGTCAAAGTGGCGCTGAATCAGCGCCAGAATCGTACTTTTCCCTGCGCCGGTTGGCCCGCAAATGCCCAGCATTTGCCCTGGCTGGAGCACGAAGTTGACCTTCTCCAGCGAGGCCTTATTCGCCTGCGGATAGATAAATTCGCGTACGGCGACGCTAAGCGCACCGCGCCCTTCCGGGGCCAGCTCATGACCATCGTTGACGGTCGGCGCCTCTTCAAGCATCGTGCGGATCCGACTGTAGGCCGCGCTGCCGCGTTCTACGATGTTAAACATCCATGCCAGCGCCAGCATCGGCCAAATCATCAAACCGAGATACATCACAAAGCTGGTCAGTTGGCCAAGGGTCATACTGCCCTGCAGCACCATCCAGCTCCCTCCGCCGATTGCCAGCAGGTTAGCCGTGCCAATCGCAATATAGATAGTCGGATCAAAGCGCGCATCAATGCGCGCCACACGCATGTTTTTCCTGCCGGTATCCGCCGCATCGGCAGCAAACTGCGCCGATTGCCGGTCCTCCAGGCCAAAGGCCTTAATCATGCGAATGCTGGTCAGGCTCTCCTGAGTACGATCGTTCAGGCTGGAGAATGCCGCCTGCGCGACGCGGAAGCGTTCATGGAGCGCATCACCGTTACGCTTGATAACCAGAGCCATCACCGGCATCGGCAACAGCGCCAGCAGAGTGAGCTGCCAGCTGATTTGCGTTGACATCACGATCAACACCGCACAGCCCATTACCATAGAGTCCACCAGCGTCAGCACCCCTTCCCCCGCGGCAAAGACCACCCGATCAACATCGTTGGTGGCGCGCGCGATCAGGTCGCCGGTGCGGTGGCGCAGGTAAAAGGCCGGATGCTGACGGCTGAGCTGACGATAAAAGTCCTCCCGTAGCTCCACCGCCAGCTGATAAGAGGCGCCAAAAAGCAGCACGCGCCAGACGTAGCGCAGCAGATAGACCATCACCGCGATCAGGACTAACGCGCCGATCCACATCCACACCTTCTCCGCGGTGTAATGTTGTCTGGTGACGCCGTCAACCACGATTCCCACCACCTTTGGCGGAATCAGCTGTAAAACGGCGATAATGGCCAGCAGGGCAATCGCACCGAGATAACGGCGCCACTCCCGACGGAAGTACCAGCTAAGTTGAGCAAATAATCGCAAGCAGTTAAATCCTGAGTGTATAAATCGTCGCGGCAAACGCCGTTAATCAATAGGTAAGGCAGTGGTGTATTTTATCTGTTCCATCGCGAAACTCGAAGTGACATCAGACAGCCCGGGTACGCTGTTCACCAACCGTTTATAAAAATCATCGTAGCGTTTCATATCCGCCACCTGCACTCGCAGCAGGTAATCATACTCTCCCGCCATACGCCAGAAGCCGAGGACTTCCGCCATCTGCGTGACTTCGCTGACGAAACGGCAGTACCAGTCGCTGCTGTGATGCTGGGTCTTAATCAGCACAAATGCCGTCAGACCGAGCCCAAGCTTTTCGGCATCCAGCAGCGCCACGCGCCCGAGCAGGATCCCCTCATCTTCCAGCCGCTTCAGCCGTTTCCAGCAGGGCGTGGTGGTCAGATTAACGGCATCAGCCAGCGCCTGCAAAGAGAGGGTGCAGTCAGTTTGCAGCAAAGAAAGCAGCTTACGGTCAATTTTATCTAACACAGGGCACCTCTGGAGAAAAATTTTCTCCCTTCATTGTAATTGAAAGGCTAAATAGCAACAATTTTTCCTCACGCTTCCGCTAAGCTGGGCACAAAATGACAAACAGGAAATGACGATGAATAGCGCCTGGGTAAAACATGCAATCAGTGAAATCAACGCCGATTATCAGCGTTCCGCCGACACGCACCTTATTCGCCTGGCGCTGCCCGGGTTCCCGGGTATTCAGATCTACCTGAAGGATGAGAGCACCCATCCTACCGGCAGCCTGAAACACCGCCTGGCGCGCTCGCTGTTCCTTTACGGCCTGTGTAACGGCTGGATTAAAGAAGGGACGACGATTATCGAAGCCTCTTCCGGCTCGACGGCGGTTTCTGAAGCCTACTTTGCGCGTCTGCTCGGTCTGCCGTTTATCGCCGTCATGCCTTCCTGTACGGCAAAACGTAAAATTGAGCAGATTGAGTTTTATGGCGGTCGCTGTCACTTCGTCGAGAGCGCGTGCGAAATCTATGCCGCCTCCGAGAGACTGGCTCGCGAACTGAACGGCCATTATATGGATCAGTTTACCTTCGCTGAACGAGCAACGGACTGGCGCGGCAATAACAATATTGCCGACAGCATCTTCCGGCAGATGACCCATGAACCGCATCCGCAGCCCTCATACATCGTGATGAGTGCAGGGACCGGCGGGACATCGGCCACGATTGGCCGCTATATCCGCTGTCAGGGCTATGATACTCAGCTGCTGGTCGTCGATCCGCAAAACTCGGTGTTCCTCGACTACTGGCAGAGCCGCGATGCCGGCCTGCGCAGCCCGGTAGGAAGCAAAATAGAAGGTATCGGTCGTCCGCGCGTCGAGCCATCATTTATTCCTGACGTCGTCGATGAGATGCTGCGGGTGCCGGACGCGGCCAGCGTCGCCACCGCCCTGTGGCTGGAAACGCTGCTTGGTCGCAAAGTCGGCGCCTCCACCGGCACCAATATGTGGGGCGTGCTTGAGCTTGCCGTGCGTATGCGCGCTGAGGGGCGTACCGGTTCTATCGTCACACTGCTGTGCGATAGCGGCGAACGCTATCTGGAAAGCTATTACAACCCGCAGTGGGTCGCGAGTCAGATCGGCGATATCACTCCGTGGCAGGCAAAAATCGCGGCGATGGTGAATACACAATAAAAAAAGCCAGACACCGTGGTGCCTGGCTTGCTGGAAGGGTCTGTTTATTCGGGGGAATAAGGAAGATCGGGATTATCCAGCCAATGAGTTAAAAAATGGGAGACCGCTTCATGGCGGCAGTCTCCAATAACCGGCAAATGCGGCAGTTCCGCTTTGAGCTGCGGCATAGCGTTACCCATAATGACCCCGCGCCCGACGCTACCGAGCATTTCGCGGTCGTTCATGGCGTCGCCAAACGCCATACAATCCTGCATCGACAGGCCCAGATGCTGGCTAAGTACCGCCAGCGCAGCGCCTTTATTACAACCATTCGGCAGCACTTCCAGGCAGTCGAACGCTGAAAAACAAATATGCGCGCGATCCCCGAGTGCTTCAGCCAGCTGAACGTTGAGCCGCTGGAGATCGTCGTGATCGCCGCAGAAGCAGACTTTGGTGACGTTATCCGTCGGCATCCGCCGGGGATCGGAAATCTGATAGCGAAAGCCGCTGAAAATATGCGCTTTCAGCAATTCGGGCATCTCCTGCCCGGTAAACCAGCCACCGTCATTAAAGACGTGCATGCTGGCCGCCGTGTCCCAGCGACGGTGGAGCACCGCTTCGGCGACGCCAGGATCGAGATCGCTGCGATGCAACTCTTCTCCATCCAGCGCATGAATCCGCGTACCGTTGCCGGTAATTAAGTAGGCATCCAGCGAGAACTCACCGATGACGTGGCGCATTTCCAGCGCATGGCGTCCCGTGGCAAAGGTCAGGGTGATGTCACGATCGCGCAGGCGCTTCAGCGCTGAGAGCGTTGACGTTCCCAGACGATGGTCCGGCAGCAGCAGCGTACCGTCCATATCAAAAGCAGCGAGTCTTGCCATGTGAGCTCCCAAAAGCACGGTGAGTTTTACTTGAGTTCCAGTATTGCCTGAGATATACGGAAGTAATAGTGAATAGATAAATTTTATTGTTCCGGGTTTATAAACCGCACTCGCGCAGGCCCCGAAGGGCCGCTCGGGTAACTGGGGTGAGCAAGCGCGAGCAGCACAGGGGCAGCCTTGTCAGGTGGGGTGAATATACACAAAATCATTCGGCCTGCATCAAGGCGGCAAGTGCGCGAATCCCCGGGCGCTTACTCCAGTAAGTAGCCGGGGTAAGCAAGCGCGAGCAGCACAGGGGCAGCCTTGTCAGGTGGGGTGAATATACACAACATCATTCAGCCTGCATCAAGGCGGCAAGTGCGCGAATTCCCGGGCGCTTACTCCAGTAAGTAGCCGGGGTGACCAAGCGCAAGCAGCACAGAGGCAGCCTTGTCAGGTGGGGTGAATATACACAACATCATTCAGCCTGCATCAAGGCGGCAAGTGCGCAAATCCCCGGGCGCTTACTCCAGTAAGTAGCCGGGGCGAGCAAGCGCAAGCAGCACAGAGGCAGCCTTGCCAGGTGGGGTGAATATACACAAAATCATTCAGCCTGCATCAAGGCGGCAAGTGCGCGAATCCCCGGGCGCTTACTCCAGTAAGTAGCCGGGGTAAGCAAGCGCGAGCAGCACAGAGGCAGCCTTGCCAGGTGGGGTGAATATACACAAAATCATTCAGCCTGCATCAAGGCGGCAAGTGCGCGAATCCCCGGGAGCTTACTCCAGTAAGTGACCGGGGTGAGCAAGCGTAGCCAACGCAGAGGCAGGTTGAAGGATGAAGTGTATATGAGATTACTGAACAGGCTGAACCAGTACCAGCGCCTGTGGCTCCCCTCCTCCGGCGCGCCACAGCAGGTGACCGTGAGCGAGCTGGCAGAACGCTGTTTTTGCAGCGAGCGCCATATTCGAACGCTGCTTCGTCAGGCTCAGGAGGCCGGCTGGTTGAGCTGGCAGGCGACTCCCGGGCGCGGAAAACGCGGCACGCTGGTTTTTCACACCGCGCCGGAAGCCTTACGTAATGAGATGATGGAGCTGGCGCTGAGTCAAGGCCAGCAGAAAAACGCACTTGAGCTGGCTCAGCTGGCGACGGAAGAGCTGAAGGCGCTGCTTTCGCCTTTTCTTGGCGGTCAGTGGCAAAACAATACGCCGACTTTGCGCATTCCCTACTATCGCCCGCTTGAGGCGCTGCAGCCGGGTTTTTTACCCGGCCGCGCCGAACAACATCTTGCCGGGCAAATTTTTTCCGGTCTGACGCGCTTCGGGGCGCAAAGCAGCGCTCCGGTCGGTGATTTAGCCCATCACTGGCAGGTATCGCCGGACGGCCTGCGCTGGCAGTTTTATATCCGCTCAACGCTGTTCTGGCATAATGGCGATCCGATAGAAACGCCACAGCTTCAGCGGCGGCTGCTGATGTTGCTGGAGCTGCCCGCCCTGCGCACCCTGTTTGCCAACATTAACCGGATCGATGTCACCCATGCGCAGTGTCTGACGATTACGCTGCATCGCCCGGATTACTGGCTACCGTTCCGCCTCGCCAGCGACGGCAGCGTACTGGCGCACCCCGATGAACCAACGGTCGGTAGCGGGCCGTTCCGTCTGAAACTGTTCAGCCCGGAGCTGGTGCGGCTGGAGAATCATCCGCGCTATCATCTGAACCATCCGCTGATCCAGGCGGTGGAGTACTGGATAGCCCCCCAGCTGTTTGAGCACAATCTGGGCACCAGCTGCCGCCACCCGGTGCAGATTACCATTGGCGATCCGGATAAGCTGGCAAATCTACGTCAGGTCAGCAATAGCATCAGCCTCGGGTTTTGCTACCTGGCGCTGCGGCAAAGCCCTCGCCTCAGCAAAGCTCAGGCGCAACGTCTGGTATCGCTTATTCACCGCTCTTCACTGCTGAAGACACTTCCGCTTGACGAAGATTTGATTACCCCCAGCAACGAGGTATTGCCCGGCTGGACCATTCCCCTGGGGCCAGAGAATCAGGATGTTCCTCTGCCTGAACAGCTTACGCTGCTGTATCACCTGCCGGTCGAACTGCACACGATGGCAGAACAGCTTCGCCTACGGCTTGCCGCTCTCGGCTGTGAACTGAAACTCATTTTTCACGACGCCAAAAACTGGCACGGTTGCCAGGAGCTGGCGCAGGCGGATTTGGTCATGGGCGATCGGCTGATCGGCGAAGCCCCGGAATACACGCTGGAACAGTGGCTGCGCTGCGATACGATGTGGCCTCATTTATTGACCGGAGCACAGTATGCTCATCTGCAGGCCACCCTCGATGCCGTCCAGGCGCAGCCTGAAGAACGCAGCCGCAACGAAGCGTTGCGCAATGTCTTCAATATCCTGATGGACGATGCCATCATGACGCCGCTATTTAATTACAATTATCGCATCAGCGCCCCGCCAGGCGTAAACGGCCTGCAGCTTAACGCCCGAGGCTGGTTTGATTTCGCCAGCGCCTGGCTACCGGCATCGTCGCCGTGATGAAGCTGGTCGCCGCGCCCGTCAGGCGCTACCATATCGCTTTCACTTTGATTGTCAGGAATTGCCATGAAACGCGCCGTAGTTGTCTTCAGCGGAGGACAAGATTCAACGACCTGCCTGGTGCAGGCTCTGCAACAGTACGATGAAGTGCACTGCGTCACTTTTGATTATGGCCAACGCCACCGCGCGGAAATTGACGTCGCTCGCTCTCTGGCGTTAAAGCTGGGCGCCGTTGCCCATAAGGTGCTCGACGTGACGTTGCTTAACGAGCTTGCCGTCAGCAGCCTGACCCGCGATAACATCCCGGTGCCGGACTATGAGCCGGAAGCCAGCGGTATCCCGAATACCTTCGTTCCCGGGCGTAATATCCTGTTTTTAACCCTGACGGCGATTTACGCCTACCAGGTTAAGGCGGAAGCGATCATTACCGGCGTGTGCGAAACCGATTTTTCCGGCTACCCGGACTGCCGTGACGAGTTCGTGAAAGCACTGCACCATGCCGTCAGCCTCGGAATGGCAAAAGATATTCGTTTCGAGACGCCGCTGATGTGGCTTAACAAAGCCGAGACATGGGCCTTAGCCGATTACTGGGGCCAGTTAGCACTGGTGCGCCATGAAACCCTGACCTGCTATAACGGCATTAAAGGCGACGGCTGCGGACAGTGTGCGGCCTGTAACCTGCGCGCCAACGGGCTAAGCCAGTACGAGGCCGATCGGCCGGGTATTATGGCAGTGATGAAACACAAAACCGGACTACAGTAACCGGTGGCTTCCCGGTAGCGGCTGAGGCCTTACCGGGCCTGCAAGATCTGCGCATAGCATCAAGCCCGTAGCCGGTCAGCGCAATTCCAGTAACCAGTCCGCAACGAACCGTAGGCCGGGTAAGGCCTCAGCCGCCACCCGGCATTTTCTCTATGACCGTTAGCTGAGACAGATGCGCGGCAGCGCATCCGGGACATACTCCTCCGACTGGCCCGTCAGCAAGGCTCCAGCTGAAGCAGTTTCTCGCGCAGTTCACCCTCCAGCGGCAGCGCCTTCTGCGTTTTCAGATCGATGCAGACAAAGGTGATTAGCGCATCGGCTACCACCTCGCCGTTAGGGTTAAGGGTTACCACCTGGCTTAACGTTCCGCTTTTTCCGTTCAGCTGTTCCAGTTTGCTGGTGACGGTAAGCACATCGCCTAGTACCGCCGGGCGTCGATAGTTGATATTGATATTTACCACCACAAAAGCGATGTTGCGTGCGGTCATCCAGTGAAAAGCCGGGCTGCTTTCCAGGCCGTCCCAACGCGCCTCTTCGAGAAACTCCAGATAACGCGCATTATTGACGTGCTGATAGACGTCGAGATGATAGCCGCGAACTTTGATTTGTGTCTGCATAGCGTACATGCCTTATCTTGCATTGTTGTATTGAGGTCAGAGGTCACACCACTTAAGTGACCTCTTCATTCTGGCAAATAATAACGACTGTGCAAACTTGTACTGAAAATTTACAGCTTCAGATGTGACAGGTTTCTCTCCACCAGCGAGTGACCCATCCCCGGGACCTGCTTAAGATCGTCAACGGTTTTAAATGGCCCGTACTCTTCGCGATAGCTTACGATAGCCTGCGCTTTCTTCAGACCGACGCCATTCAGAGCCTTTGACAGCTCTTCTGCGCTGGCGTTATTGATACTTACCCTGATGCCATCATTCTCAGTCGCATTTAACACATCAGGCGCTTTCGCCTGCGGCGTCTGTACGCTCTCTTTTGCCGTCGCCGACGTCTTCCCGCTGGAAGGGGCGGCAAGTACACCCTGATGTCCTGCCGCACAAACCAGTACGGCGGCGGCAATAAGCGTTTTCAATCCACGTTTCATGCTGTTATCTCCTTGTTTGTAGACAGCAAGGTCACAATAGCGAGAGTGGAAAAGGAGTACAAAAGACAAACCGCAGAAATGGAAAAGGCCGCGAAAGCGGCCTTTGAGGATTACATCAGGTTACTGATTTTTGCGAAGCGTCACGAAATTATTGCTGCTGGTCGATAGCATCGCCGAGTTTAATTTTCGCGGACTTACGCAGGTCGCTCATCAGCGCTTCGAAAGCAATCTGAGCATTGTTCTGCGTGATGCCTTGAACCATGGCTTTTTTCTGCGCTTCCGGCATGTCGCCGGCTTTCACTTCATCCAGCGCCAGCAGCACCACGTTGCCTTTGATATCGCTCCCCATACCGTAGACAGGTTTACCCTGCTGCGGCAGCGGCAGAGCAAACGCCGCCTGGCTCAAGGGATCCTGACCGGTACGTGCCAGCGTCTGCGCCGGGCCGAAGCTTAAACCCGCGGCTTTCATCGCCTCGTCACCTTTGCCATCTTTGAGCGCGGCCAGCAGCTTGTCTGCATCCAGCTTCGCCTGCTGTTCAGCTTTGGTATGTTTTACGATATCGATAACCTGTGCTTTCACGTCCGCCAGTGGCTTCACGGCTTCCGCTTTGTGCTCGCTGATACGCAGAACAAATGCGCGATCGCCATCGACGGTGATGATATCGGAGTTGCTGCCCGGCGTACCGTTCTCGCCCACCAGACCGCCGTTGAAGATAGCATCGGAGACCGGTTTAAAGTTCAGCTCTTCTGGCAGATTGTCACGCCCAAACCAGCCGGTTTCGCTGACTTTCACATCCGCAGCCTGTGCGGCGCTGGCCAGCGATTCGTTATCATTGCTGGCTGCATCGCTCACTTTCTGCTGCAGCGCGTAGTAAGCATCCAGCGCTTTTTCCTGCTTCACTTTCGCCGCGATATCATCGCGAACTTCGGCCAGCGGTTTAACCTTCGCCGGCTGAACATCATCAAGACGGACAACCAGGAAACCAACGGAAGATTTGATCACGCCAGAAAGCTGGCCTTTTTCTTTCAGACCGGCATTTTTCAGCTCTGGTACCGTTGCGGCATCGTCCATCCAGCCCATATCGCCACCGTTGCGGGCGGAGATAATGTCGGTAGATTTTTCTTTCGCCAGGGTGGAGAAATCGGTCCCTTTCTTCAGCTCATCCAGAACGGTCTGGGCATCGGCTTCGGTCTTGGTCTGAATCACGCTGTAGCGGTTACGCTGCGGCTGCGTGAACTGATCCTGATGCTGATCATACCAGGACTGGATTTCTTCGTCAGAAGCGTTCTCCTGCATGCCTGCTGCATCCATTTTGATGTAGCTCACGCGGAACTGCTCCGGCGCCATGAAACGGGCCTGGTTTTGCTGGTAGTAAGCGTTGACTTCCTCATCGGTCACCGCCTGCTTCGCCGCCAGTGCGTTGACATCGATGGTGGCTTCACGCACTACGCGTTGCTGGGATACCAGCGCAGCCAGCTGATCGGATTCACCGGACAGCATAAAGTCGGTACCGGCAATCGCATTAATCAGCTGCTGAGTCGTCAGCTGGTTGCGCAGCGCCTGCGCGTACTGATCGGTGGTCATGCCCATTTGATTCACGATACCGCTAAAACGTTCGTTATCAAATTTGCCGTCAGTCTGGAAAGCCTGAGTCTGGAAGATAGCCTGTTTGACTTGAGCATCGCTGACGCTCAGTCCAAGTTCGCGGGCGTACTGGTCAAGCAGCGACTCGTCAATCAGACGGTTCAGCACCTGCTGACGCATGGTTTTCATGTAGTTTTCGTTGGCCGCCAGTTCAGAGAACTGATCGCCAAGCTGCTGCTGCATACGGTTACGTTCGCTGGCAACGGCATTTTCAAACTGTGAGCGACCAATTTCCTGGTCGTTAACTTTCGCGGCATAATTGTTACTGCCGCCAATCAGGTAACCACTCACCCCGGTCAAAATGAACGAGATAATGATGATACCGAAAATAATCTTGAGCACGACGCTATTGGCGGCCGTGCGTAGGTTGTCCATCATGGTGTAACAACGCTCCGCTGTAGATGACTTTAGCTCGCGCAGCATAGCACGTGATGGCTGCCGCGCGTGAGGACCTATTTTGACAAGAAAATGGGGTGATTGTCAGCCCACAAGTGCGTACAAACACACATAAAGTCGGGTTCCGGGCAAATAAAAAAGGCACATCTCGCGATGCGCCCTTGTACTTCGTCACATTCCCTGATGGGAAGCCGATCAGTTTACCGCGTCTTTCAGCGCTTTACCGGCACGGAAACCCGGTACTTTGGCAGCAGCGATGGTAATTTCTTTACCTGTTTGCGGGTTGCGACCAGTACGGGCAGCGCGCTCTTTCACAGCAAAGGTACCAAACCCGACCAGCGCAACGTCATCCCCAGCCTGCAGAGATTCAGTAACAGAAGCAATTAAAGCATCTAACGCACGTCCGGCTGCAGCTTTAGAAATGTCCGCACCCGCAGCAATTTTGTCAATCAGTTGAGATTTATTCACTGTTCTCTTCCTCTCTTTATAATTTATATCGCACCAGAATCCTTCGTGGTGCGACCGCGCAGCAGTTATATCAGGACTGTCATGCCCTTACAACAGAGTTGTAGATGACCCCCTGCCAGCGATCTAAGTTAGCTACACAAAAAAAGGCTGGCAAGTACGAATTTACTTCCCAGCCCCACTTTTCTTAGCGCTATTTGCGCGAAATCACTATTTTGCCGTGACGACCTGCATGCCGAATGGTTCGTTCTGCAACGCAAGTGTCAGAACTTCTTCGATTCGTTTCACCGGATGGATATCTAAATCGGCAATAACGTTATCTGGAATTTCTTCAAGGTCACGTTTATTTTCATCAGGAATCAGAACAGTCTTAATGCCGCCGCGATGTGCCGCCAGCAGTTTTTCCTTCAGACCGCCGATTGGCAGCACCTGACCACGCAGGGTAATTTCCCCCGTCATCGCGACGTCAGCGCGTACCGGATTCCCCGTCAGACAGGAGACCAGCGCGGTACACATCGCGATACCGGCGCTCGGACCGTCTTTCGGCGTCGCCCCTTCCGGAACGTGAACGTGAATATCACGTTTTTCGTAGAAATCCGAATTAATCCCCAGCTTATCCGCACGCGAACGTACCACGGTCAGCGCAGCCTGAATAGACTCCTGCATCACTTCGCCCAGCGAACCGGTATAGGTCAGCTTGCCTTTGCCCGGCACACAGGCGGTTTCGATGGTCAGCAGATCGCCGCCCACTTCCGTCCATGCCAGACCGGTGACCTGGCCGACGCGGTTTTCGCTATCCGCACGACCGTAGTCATAGCGCTGCACGCCAAGGAAATCATGCAGGTTATCGCCATTAATCGTGATGTGCTTCAGTGATTTATCCAGCAGCAGCTGTTTAACCGCCTTACGGCACAGCTTGGAAATTTCACGCTCCAGCCCACGCACGCCCGCTTCACGGGTGTAATAGCGAATAATCCCGACGATCGCGCTGTCCTCTACGGTCAGCTCGCCTTTCTTCAGCGCATTACGCTCAATCTGCTTAGACAGCAGGTGACGTTTGGCGATGTTCAGTTTTTCGTCTTCGGTATAACCGGAAAGACGAATCACTTCCATACGATCCAGCAGCGGCGCCGGAATGTTCATGGAGTTAGAGGTCGCCACAAACATGACATCGCTCAGATCGTAGTCCACTTCCAGATAGTGGTCGTTAAACGCCACGTTCTGTTCAGGATCCAGCACTTCCAGCAGCGCTGAAGCCGGATCGCCGCGCATGTCGGAGGACATTTTGTCGATCTCATCAAGCAGGAACAGCGGGTTTTTGACGCCCACTTTCGCCATTTTCTGGATCAGTTTGCCCGGCATTGAGCCAATATAGGTACGGCGGTGACCGCGGATTTCCGCTTCATCACGCACGCCGCCCAGCGCCATACGCACGTACTTACGTCCGGTCGCTTTAGCGATGGACTGACCCAGCGAGGTTTTACCCACCCCCGGCGGTCCAACCAGGCACAGAATCGGCCCTTTCAGCTTGTTGACACGGCTCTGCACTGCGAGATACTCAAGGATACGATCCTTCACGCGCTCCAGGCCGTAATGGTCGGTATCGAGGATCTCCTGAGCCTGACGCAGATCTTTTTTGACCTTGCTGCGCGCGCTCCACGGCACCTGCACCATCCAGTCGATGTAGCCGCGTACGACGGTCGCTTCTGCCGACATCGGCGACATCATCTTCAGCTTTTGCAGTTCCGCTTCGGTTTTTTCTTTCGCCTCTTTCGGCATTTTTGCCGCGTCGATCTTGCGCTTCAGCGCTTCGTTCTCGTCCGGCGCGTCATCCATCTCGCCAAGCTCTTTCTGGATGGCTTTCATCTGCTCATTCAGATAGTACTCACGCTGAGACTTTTCCATCTGCTTTTTCACGCGGTTGCGAATACGCTTCTCAACCTGCAGCAGATCGATTTCCGATTCCATCATCGCCATCAGATATTCCAGACGTTCGTTAATGTCGGACATCTCGAGGACGGACTGCTTATCTGCCAGCTTCAGCGGCATGTGCGCAGCAATGGTATCAGCCAGACGCGCAGGATCGTCGATGCTGTTGAGCGACGTCAGCACTTCCGGTGGGATTTTCTTGTTCAGCTTGATGTAGCCTTCAAACTGACCGATCGCGGTGCGCACCAGCACTTCCTGCTCGCGTTCGTCGATCGCCGGCGATTCCAGGTACTCCGCTTTCGCTGAAAAATGCTCGCCGTTATCAGACAGTGCAGAAATACGCGCGCGCTGCAGGCCTTCAACCAGCACTTTGACGGTGCCATCAGGCAGCTTCAGCATCTGTAAAATTGACGCCACGGTCCCGACGGTGAAAAGATCATTTACACCCGGCTCATCCGTCGAAGCTTCTTTCTGCGCAACCAGCATGATTTTTTTATCATGGTCCATAGCCGCTTCAAGACAACGGATAGATTTTTCCCGCCCTACAAACAGGGGTATGACCATGTGCGGATAAACCACCACATCGCGCAACGGCAATACGGGGATTTCAATGCGTTCAGAACGCTCAGGATTCATAGAGCTCTCTCTTAGTTTAAAGTCCGCCAGGTAGCCAGCGGCACGACTCGTCATCGCGACGCCGTTAATATGTAATCCAGTATATGGGGATGTATTCCACACATTCAACGGCGGGAATGCAGGAAAAATAAAAGGGGAGATAAAATCCCCCCTTTTTGTTAACTGCTTGAGCAAGTTGGCTAATTATTCACCAGACGCCTGCTGCGCTTCCGGTTTGCCATAGATCAGCAACGGTTTGCTTTGGCCGTCGATAACAGAAGCATCGATGACCACCTTTTCCACGTCTTCCATTGATGGAAGATCGTACATGGTATCGAGCAGCGCGGCTTCAACAATGGAGCGCAGACCACGAGCGCCGGTTTTACGCGCCATCGCTTTTTTGGCGATCGCGTCCAGCGCTTCATCGCGGAACTCCAGTTCAGCGCCTTCCAGGTTGAACAATGCCTGATACTGTTTGGTCAGGGCATTTTTCGGCTCTTTCAGGATCTGAATCAGCGCTTCTTCGCTCAGCTCATTCAGCGTTGCGACAACCGGCAGACGACCGATGAACTCTGGAATCAGACCAAATTTGATCAGATCTTCCGGCTCAACCTGAGACAGCAGCTCGCCTTCGCTCGCTTTGTCAGATTTGGCTTTTACCGTCGCGCCGAAACCAATACCTGAACCGGTTTCAACACGATGGGAAATGACCTTATCCAGACCGGCAAACGCGCCGCCGCAGATAAACAGAATCTTGGAGGTATCAACCTGCAAGAACTCCTGCTGCGGATGTTTACGCCCGCCCTGCGGTGGTACCGCGGCAACGGTCCCTTCGATAAGCTTCAGCAGCGCCTGCTGCACGCCTTCACCTGAGACATCGCGGGTAATCGACGGGTTATCCGATTTACGGGAAATTTTGTCGATTTCATCGATGTACACGATACCGCGCTGCGCTTTTTGTACGTCGTAGTCGCATTTCTGCAACAGCTTCTGAATGATGTTTTCGACGTCTTCACCGACATAACCCGCTTCGGTCAGGGTGGTGGCGTCAGCCATGGTGAACGGCACATCCAGCAGACGCGCCAGCGTTTCCGCCAGCAGCGTTTTACCGGAACCTGTCGGCCCGATCAGCAGAATGTTACTTTTACCCAGCTCAACACCGTTGCTGGTATCACCATTGCGCAGGCGTTTGTAGTGGTTGTATACCGCAACGGCCAGCACTTTTTTCGCCGGCTCCTGACCGATAACGTAATCGTCCAGGTGGTGGCGGATTTCGTGCGGAGTCGGCAGCGCACTGCGTTCACGATGCGGCGCGACTTCTTTAATCTCTTCGCGAATGATGTCGTTACATAAATCAACGCATTCGTCGCAGATATACACGGATGGCCCGGCGATCAGCTTACGCACTTCATGCTGGCTTTTGCCGCAAAAAGAGCAATACAACAGTTTGCCCGAACCATCTTTGCGTTTATCTGTCATGAGTCCAAACCTCTTATTAAGTTCTTTGTGCCGCACACGACGACGCAAATGCCATTCTCAGGCGCAAGTCGCTGATAAGCGTTGTGCCGCCCTACTCCAGACAAGTATAGCGGCCCCCTTGCGCCAGGGGCATCAATTACGATGGGTCAAAATGGAATCGACCAGGCCGTATTCCACCGCTTCGGAGGCTGACAAGAAACGGTCACGCTCGGTGTCGTTCTCAATCTGCGCAAGGGATTGACCCGTATGGTGTGCCATCAGTTCATTCATCCGCCCTTTCACTTTCAGGATCTCGCGGGCGTGAATTTCGATATCCGTCGCCTGACCCTGATAGCCGCCCAGCGGCTGGTGGATCATCACACGGGAATTCGGCAGGCAGAAACGCTTGCCTTTTGCCCCTGCGGTCAGCAGGAACGCGCCCATCGAAGCCGCCTGGCCCATACAAATGGTGCTCACGTCAGGCTTGATGAACTGCATGGTGTCGTAAATCGACATCCCGGCGGTGATCACCCCGCCCGGAGAGTTAATGTACAGATAAATGTCTTTTTCCGGGTTCTCTGCTTCCAGAAAAAGCATCTGCGCCACGATCAGATTCGCCATGTGGTCTTCCACCTGGCCGGTCAGAAAGATGACGCGTTCCTTGAGCAGACGGGAGTAGATATCAAAAGAACGTTCACCGCGCGAGGTCTGTTCAATGACCATCGGCACCAGGGCCATATGGGGTGCAAAGTTATCTCGTTCGCCACTGTATGACATTTCCGTCTCCTGGATTAATTTTGAATAAACCTGCCGCACTGATTGTAACCTTATGGACGGATTATCAGCCAGAGTCTTCTGTCCGTCATCGTTCAAATTACCTGAATATCGGCCTTACGCCCGCAACCTGAACCACTCCCGACAGATACGCTTCGTCATTATGCATGATTTCACGCGTGCAGTTTCGTCTCCTCGTAGTGGGGACGATGCAACCATAATTCAAGCATAACAAGCTTTTGTCGTAACGCTATCATTGATATCGCGTTTTCGCACTCATCGTGAAGCTATTGCTGCGATAAAAAAAAACCCGCCGCCTCTCGGCAACGGGTTTTACCTGAACTTTAAACCGCGGGGCGAAATTACGCCTGCTGGTTCATCAGTTCATTGAAGGTAGTGGCTTTTTCAGACACTTTCGCTTTTGCCAGAACGGCTTCAACAGCCTGCTCTTCCAGCGCGACGTTACGCATGTTGTCCATCAGTTCGTTGTTTTTGCTGTAGAACTCAACAACTTCTTTCGGATCTTCGTAAGCGGAAGCCATCTCTTCGATCAGGCCTTTAACACGCTCTTCGTCAGCTTTCAGCTCGTTGGTGCGAATGACTTCGCCCAGCAGCAGACCGACAACTACGCGGCGTTTAGCCTGCTCTTCGAACAGTTCGCGCGGCAGTTCCAGAGCCTGCTTCTCATTGCCACCGAAACGCTGAGCAGCCTGACGACGCAGAACGTCGATTTCGCTGTCGATCAGGGCAGCCGGCACGTCGATGTCGTTCGCTTTAACCAGACCTTCGATAGCCTGAGACTTCACGCGGTTACGCACGGCGCCTTTCAGCTCGCGATCCATGTTTTTGCGCACTTCAGCGCGCAGACCTTCGACAGAACCATCTTCAACGCCGAAACGTTTGATGAATTCAGCAGTCAGTTCCGGCAGCTCGCGCTCTTCAACTTTCTTCAGGTTGATAACGAACTTAGCCGCTTTACCTTTCAGGTTTTCTGCGTGGTATTCTTCCGGGAAGGTCACATCGATAGTGAACTCTTCGCCCGCTTTGTGGCCTTTAATACCGTCTTCAAAGCCTGGGATCATACGACCCTGGCCCATCGCCAGTACGAAGTCAGACGCTTTGCCGCCTTCGAACTCTTCGCCGTCAACAGAACCGGTGAAGTCGATGGTTACACGGTCTTCTGCATCAACAGCGCCATCTTTGTCTTTCCAGTTAGCCTGCTGCTTACGCAGAGTGTCCAGCATGGTGTCGACGTCAGCTTCGGTCACTTCAACAACCGGTTTTTCAACTTCGATAGTTTCCAGACCCTGCAGAGCAACTTCCGGATAAACTTCGAACTCTACCGCGTAGGTGAAGTCTTCACCCAGCTTGTATTCGCCCGGAACGTAGTTCGGTGCGCCGGCTGGATTGATTTTCTCTTTGATGATCGCGTCAACGAAATGACGGCTCATCAGGTCGCCCAGCACGTCCTGGCGAACGGATGCGCCATAACGCTGAGCAACAACATTCATCGGCACTTTCCCTTTACGGAAGCCGTCAATGCGAACTTTTTTCGCCACGTTGACCAGCTCGCTTTTGACAGCATTCTCGATGCTGTCAGCGGCGATAGTAATCGTTACACGGCGCCCAAGGCCCTGAGTGGTTTCAACTGAAACTTGCATCTTGTTACCTCAAAAAAATCACAGTGCTCGGTCAACTCTGGAAGCGCGTGTACGTTGCTTCGCAGAACCGGGATGCCCTCTTCAATCAGAAACACATTCCCTGTCGCCAGAATCATCCCGAAGACATTCATATAAGACGCGGCATTATAGCGGCATCACTTTTGTGAGTCGAGAACGGTTGTCGCCCACTGCTGCGGCATTTTTCACATTTCCCGCGCAAATTTGCCTTTAAAAGCGCCCACTGCACACATTTTCAGACAAAACAAAACGGCCCGTAGGCCGTTTTTTAATAAATCTTCACGCAACATACTGGAAAAGTTCCCGCGGTTGCAAATACGATTTCTAGGCGATACTTCCCGCACCGCGACAAGGAGGAGATGCAAATACCGTGTCCTGAAGCCCTTCCCACTCTTTAATCGTATAGGTATGCAGCGCCAGCGCATGCACGGTGCTCGACAGCTCCTCAGTCAGCGTACCGTAGATCATACGGTGACGGTTCAGAAAACGCTCGCCGGTGAAACGATCGCTCACCAACACCACTTTAAAATGACTTTCAGAGCCAGCCGGGACATTGTGGCGATAACTTTCATCCACGACTTCGAGATACACGGGGTCGAACGCTGCCCTAAGTTTTGCTTCGATCTGTTCACGTATCATCATGAATTTTCTCCTCCGACAACGCTGAGATGCCGCCATTCCTTTTAAATGTTAGCCGCTTTTACCGCTTCCATTAGGGGAAAACAACAAAAAATTAGCATTGTTCTGATATTTTCATTCAAAAGTATCAAGTTTACTTACTCTCTCCCCCAGAACGTCCGCCTGGATCGCGATAAAAATGGGAGACGGCGATAAAATGTACAACGCGATGAATTTACATGCGTTGCCACTTCCCCTCGCCGTTGGCGATGTTATGATGGCGGTAATTTTCCTCAATGACCCGAAATAAATTTGCGCGACGGAAAGGCTACAAACGGGAGAGTCCTCAGGCGCTTGCTGAAGCGAGTGACGAGGGCGAACAAGAGCCGCTAACGCAACCGTTGCCTGAAGTATGACGGGTATAACAACACCATGCGCTGAGACCCTGAACATGTTTAAGAAAATTCTTTTCCCGCTGGTCGCGATGTTTATGCTGGCAGGATGCGCGACGCCTCCGACCACCATTGATGTATCGCCGAAAATGAGCCTGCCGCAGCAGGACCCAAGTCTGATGGGCGTCACCGTCAGCATTAACGGTGCGGATCAGCGTCCGGATCAGGCGCTGGCGAAGGTCACCCGCGATAACCAACAGGTTACGCTGACCGCCTCTCGCGATCTGCGCTTCCTGCTGCAGGAAGTGCTGGAAAAACAAATGACCGCGCGCGGTTATATGATTGGGCCGAACGGCGCGGTCGATCTGCAGATCATCGTCAACAAACTGTATGCCGACGTTTCACAGGGCAACGTGCGCTACAACATCGCCACGAAAGCAGATATCGCGATTATCGCCACTGCCGCGAACGGCACCAAAATGACCAAAAACTATCGCGCAAGCTACTCTGTTGAAGGCGCCTTCCAGGCTTCTAACCAGAATATCGCCAATGCAGTGAACAGCGTCCTGACCGATACCATCGCCGATATGGCGCAGGACACCAGCATTCATGATTTCATCAAGCAAAACGCGCGTTGATCGTTCGCAAACCCGGCCTCGCGCCGGGTTTGCGCCATAAGCCATGTCCAACCACTACTTACGCATTTTCCAGCAGCCTAAATCAGCTATTTTGCTGATCCTTGGGTTTGCTTCCGGCCTGCCTCTCGCGCTGACCTCCGGCACGCTCCAGGCGTGGATGACCGTTGAAAATATCGATCTGAAAACGATCGGCTTCTTCTCGCTGGTTGGTCAGGCCTACGTCTTTAAGTTTCTCTGGTCGCCGTTAATGGACCGCTACACGCCGCCGTTTCTTGGCCGGCGCCGCGGCTGGCTGCTGACCACCCAGTTTCTGCTGCTGATCGCCATCGCCGCCATGGGGTTCCTTGAGCCCTCCACCCAGCTCCGCTGGATGGCGGCATTAGCGGTAGTTATCGCCTTCTGCTCCGCATCGCAGGATATCGTTTTCGACGCCTGGAAAACCGATGTGCTGCCGGCAGAGGAGCGTGGCGCAGGCGCGGCCATCAGCGTGCTGGGCTATCGCCTGGGGATGCTGGTCTCCGGCGGTCTGGCGCTGTGGCTGGCCGATCGCTGGCTCGGCTGGCAGGGAATGTACTGGCTGATGGCCGTGCTGCTGATTCCCTGCATTATCGCCACCCTGCTGGCGCCAGAACCGAGCGATGTGATTCCGGTACCGAAAAGCCTCGAACAGGCGGTCGCCGAACCGCTGCGCGATTTCTTCGGACGCAACAACGCCTGGCTGATCCTGCTGCTCATCGTCCTTTATAAGCTCGGCGATGCCTTTGCGATGAGTCTGACCACCACGTTTTTGATTCGTGGCGTCGGTTTTGATGCCGGCGAGGTCGGAATGGTCAATAAAACGCTGGGACTTTTCGCGACGATTGTTGGCGCACTCTACGGCGGCGTATTAATGCAGCGCCTCACCCTGTTTCGCGCCCTGCTGATTTTCGGCGTGCTACAGGGCGTATCCAATGCCGGCTACTGGCTGCTGTCGATTACCGATAAACATCTTTACTCCATGGCGACGGCGGTCTTTTTCGAGAACCTGTGCGGCGGTATGGGCACGGCGGCATTTGTCGCCCTGTTAATGACCCTGTGTAATAAATCGTTTTCCGCCACCCAGTTTGCTTTGCTGTCCGCGCTCTCGGCAGTTGGTCGCGTGTACGTCGGGCCGATTGCCGGCTGGTTCGTCGAAGCTCACGGTTGGCCTACGTTTTATCTGTTCTCCGTCTTTGCCGCCGTCCCGGGGATTGTGCTCCTGCTGCTCTGCCGGCAAACCCTGGAGTACACGCAACGCACCGGAAGCTTTATTCCGCGCACGGACTATCCACAGACCTATACGCTGGCGCTGCTGATTCTGGCCGTGGGTTCGCTGATGCTGGGCATATGGCTGCTGTTGCTGATACTTAATGCCCTCGACTTCACCTCGTTTTCCTTCCTGCCCGCGCTGCTGGAAATTGCGGCCATCACCGCCATCGCCGGCGTTTTACTCGGAAGTCTGCTTGATTATCTGGCGTTACGGAAGAGAGCGCTGATTTAACGCATAATCGCGGGGTTATTAGCCGTTGTAATCACTGAACGTAATTATAACGGCTTATTAACGATTTTATATTGTTCATTTTTCATTTGTTGTTTTGTGCGCTTTACATTTTGGGAAGTTATTGACAACTTTTATTCAAAACATTAAATAATTTAACCGATTCAGCAAAAGCGATTTAATATCGCCGCCGAGCAATGTCTGTTATTTGATAATTAATTGTTAATTAGTTGTGTTATTTTTCGAGTGTTTATACTCATTCCCCCATAAGCCCATCCATTCTTATCTCTTTCGTTATAGATCCTGCATATAGCGTGCTTTGCAAGCATCAGCGTCACACTCGGTTACATATGTGACAAAGCGAGCAGAACCCGCTAACACAGAACTGACACAGCCCCAATCATGTTTACAGTAATGCAACCTTCCCGTAAAATGCCCGTACACTTTAAGCGCCACCAGATTCCGTGGAATTGAGGTCGTTCAATGAGACTTAGGAAATACAATAAAAGTTTGGGATGGATGTCATTAATCGCAGGTACTGTATTACTCAGTGGTTGTGATTCTGCACTCCTTGACCCAAAAGGACAGATTGGACTGGAGCAACGTTCTCTGATACTGACGGCCTTTGGCCTGATGATGATTGTCGTTATTCCCGCCGTCTTAATGGCAGTAGGATTTGCCTGGAAGTATCGTGCGAGTAATAAAGATGCGAAGTATAGCCCGAACTGGTCACACTCCAACAAAGTTGAAGCTGTGGTCTGGACGGTTCCTATTCTGATCATCCTGTTCCTGGCCGTTCTGACCTGGAAAACCACTCACGCACTTGAGCCAAGCAAACCGCTTGCTCACGAAGAGAAACCGATCGTCATCGAAGTTGTTTCGATGGACTGGAAATGGTTCTTCATCTATCCGGAACAGGGTATTGCTACCGTCAACGAAATCGCCTTCCCGGCGAACGTACCGGTACACTTCAAAGTGACCTCTAACTCCGTGATGAACTCGTTCTTTATCCCACGTTTAGGCAGCCAGATTTACGCAATGGCCGGGATGCAGACTCAGCTGCACCTCATCGCGAATGAAACTGGCACTTATGACGGTATCTCCGCAAGCTATAGCGGCCCGGGCTTCTCTGGTATGAAGTTCAAAGCTATCGCCACGCCGGATCGTGCAACCTTCGATCAGTGGGTAGCGAAAGCGAAACAGTCGTCGAACACCATGGACTCCATGGCGGCTTTCGACAAACTGGCTGCGCCTAGCGAATACAACAAAGTGGAATACTTCTCTGACGTGAAACCGGATTTGTTTAAAGATGTTGTGAACAAATTTATGTCTCATGGCAAGAGCATGGATATGTCCCAGCCTGAAGGCGAGCACGCAGCGCACGAAGGGATGGAAGGCATGGACATGAGCCACGCGGAAACCGCTCACTAAGGGGCCGAGGAAGAAAACGATGTTCGGAAAACTTACACTGGATGCAGTGCCCTACCACGAACCCATTATTGTGGTTACGGTGGCTGCGATTATCATCGGGGGACTGGCGCTTCTGGCGGCAATCACTTACTTCGGTAAGTGGTCCTACCTTTGGAATGAGTGGCTGACTTCGGTCGACCACAAAAGACTTGGTATCATGTATGTCATCGTAGCAATCGTGATGTTGCTGCGTGGCTTCGCTGACGCCGTTATGATGCGTAGCCAGCAGGTGCTGGCCTCGGCCGGGGAAGCAGGGTTCCTGCCGCCTCACCACTACGATCAGATCTTTACCGCCCACGGCGTTATCATGATCTTCTTCGTAGCGATGCCGTTTGTTATCGGTCTGATGAACCTCGTGGTTCCGCTGCAGATCGGTGCGCGCGACGTTGCCTTCCCGTTCCTCAACAACCTGAGCTTCTGGTTCACCGTTGTCGGCGTAATTCTGGTTAACTTGTCTCTGGGCGTCGGTGAATTCGCACAGACCGGTTGGCTGGCCTATCCGCCGCTGTCGGGAATCGAGTACAGTCCGGGCGTTGGGGTCGATTACTGGATCTGGGCTCTCCAGCTATCCGGTATTGGTACGACGTTAACCGGTATTAACTTCTTCGTGACCATTATCAAGATGCGTGCCCCTGGCATGACGATGTTCAAGATGCCAGTATTTAGCTGGGCATCTCTGTGCGCCAACATCCTGATTATCGCCTCCTTCCCAATCCTGACCGTCACCGTCGCGCTGCTGACCCTGGACCGCTACCTGGGCACCCATTTCTTTACCAACGAGATGGGTGGCAACATGATGATGTACATCAACCTGATTTGGGCCTGGGGCCACCCGGAAGTGTATATCCTGGTGCTGCCGGTATTCGGTGTCTTCTCCGAAATCGCCGCAACCTTCTCGCGTAAGCGTCTGTTTGGCTACACCTCGCTGGTATGGGCAACAGTGTGTATTACCGTTCTGTCGTTCATCGTTTGGCTGCACCACTTCTTCACCATGGGTGCCGGCGCGAACGTCAACGCCTTCTTCGGTATTACTACCATGATTATCGCAATCCCGACCGGGGTTAAGATCTTCAACTGGCTGTTCACCATGTACCAGGGCCGTATCGTCTTCAACTCAGCCATGCTGTGGACTATCGGCTTCATCGTGACCTTCTCTGTTGGTGGTATGACCGGCGTTCTGCTGGCGGTACCGGGCGCGGACTTCGTGCTGCACAACAGTCTGTTCCTGATTGCCCACTTCCATAACGTTATTATCGGCGGTGTGGTATTCGGTTGCTTTGCTGGCCTGACCTACTGGTGGCCGAAAGCCTTTGGCTTCACGCTGAACGAAACCTGGGGCAAACGCGCTTTCTGGTTCTGGATCATCGGCTTCTTCGTCGCATTTATGCCGCTGTACGTACTGGGCTTCATGGGTATGACGCGTCGCCTGAGCCAGCAGATTGACCCGCAGTTCCACCCGATGCTGGTTGTTGCGGCATGCGGTGCGGCGCTGATTGCCTGCGGTATCCTCTGCCAGCTGATTCAGTTCTACGTGTCTATCCGCGATCGCGATCAGAACCGCGACCTGACCGGTGACCCGTGGGGCGGCCGTACTCTGGAGTGGGCAACCTCTTCTCCGCCTCCGTTCTACAACTTCGCTATCGTTCCTGTCGTTCACGAGCGTGACGCGTTCTGGGAAATGAAAGAAAAAGGCGAAGCGTATAAGAAACCGGCTGGCTATGAAGAGATTCATATGCCGAAAAACAGCGGCGCAGGCATCGTTATTGCTGCTTTCGCAACGGTGTTTGGTTTCGCGATGATCTGGCACATCTGGTGGATGGCGATTGCAAGCTTCGTCGGTATCCTGGTGACCTGGATTATTAAGAGCTTTGACGAGGACGTGGATTACTACGTGCCGGTTGCAGTAGTCGAAAAACTGGAAAATCAGCATTTCGATGAGATTAACAAAGCAGGGCTGAAAAATGGCAACTGATACTCTTGCGCATAACGCCCACGCGCATGAACACGGGCACCACGATACAGGGCCGATGAAGGTATTCGGCTTCTGGATCTACCTGATGAGCGACTGCATTATCTTCGCCACCCTGTTTGCTACCTATGCCGTTCTGGTGAACGGCACGGCTGGCGGACCGACCGGTAAAGATATTTTTGAACTGCCGTTCGTTCTGGTTGAAACCGCGCTGCTGCTGTTCAGCTCCATCACCTACGGCATGGCGGCTATCGCCATGTACAAAAACAATAAGAGCCAGGTTGTTTCCTGGCTGGCGCTGACCTTCCTCTTCGGGGCAGGGTTCATCGCGATGGAACTCTATGAATTCCATCATCTGATTGTTGAAGGTATGGGCCCGGATCGCAGCGGCTTCCTGTCAGCGTTCTTCGCGCTGGTCGGAACCCACGGTCTGCACGTCACCTCCGGCCTGATCTGGATGGCGGTGCTGATGGTTCAGGTTTCACGTCGTGGCCTGACCAACACTAACCGCACCCGTATCATGTGCCTGAGCCTGTTCTGGCACTTCCTGGACGTTGTGTGGATCTGCGTGTTCTCGGTTGTTTATCTGATGGGGGCAATGTAATGAGTCATTCTAGCGATCATAACGGCGCTTCTCACGGCAGCGTAAAGAGCTACATGACAGGGTTCGTCCTGTCGATCATTCTGACGGTTATCCCGTTTGCTATGGTTATGAGTGGCTCCGCATCGCATGCGGCTATTCTGGGAACTATCCTGGTCACCGCTGTTGTGCAGATTCTGGTACACCTGGTGTACTTCCTGCACATGAACAGCAAGTCTGACGAAGGTTGGAACCTGACCGCGTTTATCTTCACCGTAATCATCATTGCTATCGTTGTTGTTGGCTCCATCTGGATTATGTGGAACCTGAACTACAACATGATGATGCACTAAGAGCGGCAAGTATGTTTAAGCAATACCTGCAAGTAACGAAACCTGGCATCATTTTTGGCAACCTGATCTCCGTGATCGGCGGTTTCCTGTTGGCCTCCAAGGGCCACATCGACTATCCGCTGTTTGCATGGACGCTCCTTGGGGTGTCCCTGGTGGTCGCCTCGGGTTGTGTATTCAACAACTACATCGACCGTGACATCGATCGTAAGATGGAACGGACGAAAAACCGGGTGCTGGTCAAAGGGCTGATCTCGCCACAAGTTTCGCTGGTATACGCCACCTTGCTGGGTATTGCTGGCTTCATGCTCCTGTGGTTTGGCGCTAACCCTCTGGCCTGCTGGCTGGGGGTGATGGGGTTCGTGGTTTATGTCGGCGTCTACAGCCTGTACATGAAACGCCACTCCGTCTACGGTACGCTGATTGGTTCTCTCTCCGGCGCTGCGCCGCCGGTGATTGGCTACTGCGCGGTGACCGGTAATTTCGATAGCGGCGCGGCGATTCTGCTGGCTATCTTCAGCCTGTGGCAGATGCCTCACTCCTACGCCATCGCGATTTTCCGCTTCAAGGATTATCAGGCGGCGAACATTCCGGTTCTGCCGGTGGTGAAAGGCATTTCCGTGGCGAAGAACCACATTACGCTGTACATCGTGGCCTTTGCTGTCGCCACGCTGATGCTGTCACTGGGTGGCTACGCCGGGTATAAATACCTGGTCGTTGCCGCCGCGGTGAGCGTCTGGTGGCTGGGGATGGCGCTGCGCGGTTACAAAGTGGCGGATGACAAAGTCTGGGCGCGTAAGCTGTTCGTCTTTTCTATCGTCGCCATTACCGCACTGTCGGTGATGATGTCCGTCGACTTTATGGTGCCGGATTCACACAATCTGCTGGCCTACGTCAGATAAGATTGTCGCTCTGACAAACCCCGCTCCGGCGGGGTTTTTTATTGCCCGGAATTACCCCACCAGCATCGCCTGCGCGCTATAGAGCAGATCCAGATGGTCGCGACACAACGCATCCAGCGACGTCCGCGACTGGTGAGAGGTCAGGCTCAGCGCGCCCCAGTACATCCCTTCCCTGTCAGACAGAGGTACCGCCAGCACCAGCATCCCAATTTCAAACTCCTGCTCGATAGTGGCAAACCCCTGGCGCCGCACCAGAGCAATTTTTTCCATCAGCATCGCCACGTCCGTCACCGTATACGGCGTGCGCTGTTCACGCTTGATACGTCGCAGAATCACCTCGCACTCGTCTTCCGGCAGCGAAGCCAGCCAGAGTCGCCCGCCGGCGGTGCAGAATATTGGCACCCGCTCCCCTAACCTCACCGAGGTCGAGTTAAACGGCGTATGTTTGCTGCGCGCGATATACACCAGTTCATCTTCATCAATCACCCCGACCGACGCATGCTCTTCCGTCCGGCTGGCAATGTACTCAACGATGGGACGGACCATGCGCGGAAACTGTGCCGAATCAACATAGGCCTGCCCCAGGCGCAGCGCTTTTGGCGTCAGCCAGTAATAGCGCCCGTCGGTCTGTACATAGCGCTCGTGCAGCAACGTCAGCAGAAAACGACGCGCGGCGCTCTGCGTCAGGCCGCTCATTTTCGCCGCCTGAGGCACGCTGAGTCGGGGAAAATCTTTGGAGAAAAGCTGGATCAAGGCCAGTCCTTTTTGCAGACCGACTATCAAATCGCGCGGATGTATTGTGTTTTGCATATCAGCTCACATTTCTGCAACATTGCCATCGATTCACTGCGATTATCGCAGTGGTGGTGCGATTAACAACCAATACGTCCGAATTCTGCGTTGTTGCTCTCAGGTTCCGCTGAAATACTTTCACAACATTCATTTAACAAATGAGGTTTGAAATGGTCAGTGGATTCACGCAGGTCGTTGCCGTTATCGGCCATCCGATTACGCAGGTTAAATCACCGGAGAACTTCAACCGCTACTTCGCCGACCAGCAGATGGACAGCGTGATGATCCCGGTCGATATCGCCCCGGAAGCGGTGGCGGATTATTTGCTGGCGTTACGCGGATGGCTGAACATGAGCGGCGTACTGGTCACCGTGCCGCACAAACAGCGCGCCGCCACGCTGGTTGACGAATTAACGCCGCGCGCCCGCCATCTCAACGCGGTGAATGTCATTCGCAAACTGGCGGATGGCCGTCTGCAGGGCGATATGCTGGATGGCGTCGGCTTCTCTCTTGCCGCGGCGGCCCACGGTTTTCAGGCTGAAGGGAAGACGGCGCTGCTCTCCGGCTGCGGCGGCGTCGGCAGCGCCATCGCCTGGGGACTGTGTGAAGCCGGCATTCGCCAGCTGGCGCTACATGACCAGAATCCGGCCACATTACAGCTGCTGCATAACCGTCTCGCTACCCATTTCCCTGAGGTTATCCTCACTCCCCTGCCCGACACCCTGAGTGGCATGCATTTGCTGGTAAACGGTTCTCCGGCGGGAATGGCGAATTTCGATCCTCTGCCGCTACCGCCACACTTACTGGAGACTCTCGACGCGGCAACCCACGTCGCCGATGTCGTTACCGCCCCGGCGCTCACGCCGCTGCTGGCTTTCGCGCAGGCGCGCGGCTGCGTAATACAAACCGGCCCCGAAATGGCGCTGGCGCAGATGAAACTCATGGGGCAATTCATCGGAGCCATCCCCCAGGAACAGGGGGCCGCGGCATGAAAAGCTGGGATGTGATTGTCATCGGCAGCGGCGCCGGCGGGTTCGCCGCCGCGGTCACGGCCTGTTGCAAAGGGCTGTCGGTGCTGATGCTGGAAAAAGCGCCGCAGTTTGGCGGCACCTCGGCGATTTCCGGCGGAGCGGTATGGATCAACGATACCGATCAGGCGCGTACGCAGGGAAAAAGCGGTGCGGCGGACGCGATCAAAACCTACCTGAAAACGATCATCGGTGAACAGAACTATCGTCCGGACATTGTCGATGCGTTTGTCGCTTCCGGGCGCGAAGCGCTGGCGTTCCTCGAAAAAGAGGGCGCGGTGAAGTACAGTCTGCGCCCCCTGTCACCGGACTATTATCCTGATGAGCCGGGCGCCGTTGATTGCGGACGCGCGCTGGAGGTCGTGGAGTACGACGGACGCCAGCTCGGCGACCGCTTTCGCGACCTGCGCTCTCCCCCGCCGGGGATGCTGTTATTTGGCGGCATGATGGTCAACCGCGTGGATATCCAGCATTTTCTGGAGATGCGCCGCTCGCTGCGCTCGTTATCGCACTGCGCGAAGCTGCTGCTGCGCTACGCGCGCGACCGCATCAGTCACCCGCGCGGCACCCGGCTGGCGATGGGCAACGCCTTAATTGCCCGCATGGCCACCGTAGCGCTGCGCAAAGGCATGACGCTCCGGCTGAACGTCAACGTCCTTTCTCTGGTTGAGCACCAGGGCGCGGTCACCGGCGTCAATATTGAATGTGACGGCCAACAAGAGACCTTACAGGCGCGCTGCGGCGTCGTGCTGGCCGCCGGCGGCTTTGCCGCAGGAGAGCTGGCGGCACGCTACCGGCCGCATACCCGCGAGCATTACTCCATGTCGCCGGCCGGCAATGATGGCGCCGCATTCCGTCTTGCCAGCGCACTCAACGCCTGTGAAGGAGCCGACCTGTCGTCCAATTTTTTCTGGGCGCCGGTCTCGGTACTACGCCACGCCGACGGGCGCGAAGAACGCTTCCCGCACCTGGTCACCGACCGGGCCAAGCCGGGCGTTATCGCCGTGAACCAAAAGGCGGAACGTTTCGTCAACGAATCAAACTCTTACCACCACTTCGCCAGCGCCATGCAAAGCCAGCCCGAAAACGCCCCCTGTTTTCTGATCTGCGATGCCCTGGCGATGAAACGCTACGGCCTCGGTCTTGCGCGGCCCGCGCCGGTGAACAACGATGCGCTGATCGAGGCCGGCTACCTGCACAAAGCGGACTCCCTCGCCCGGCTTGCTCAACAGCTAGGGCTTGACGCACAAGCGCTCGCCGGGACGGTGGACCGCTACAACCGCGACGCCGCGCAGGGAGAAGATCCGCAATTCGCCAAAGGCGGCAACAGCTATAACCGCGCGATGGGCGATCCGCGCCATCAACCGAACGCCTGCAATGCCCCGCTGCTGAAGGCGCCGTTTTATGCCATCACCCTCTACACCGGTGATTTAGGCACGTCGCGCGGCCTGGTCACCAGCGAAAACGCCCAGGTCCTTAATCAACAACGTCAGCCGATCAGAGGCCTTTATGCCGTTGGTAACGATATGGATTCCATGATGGCGGGCACCTACCCCGGTCCCGGCATTACGCTCGGCCCGGCGCTGACTTTCGGCTATCTCTCTGCCCGCCATATGGCACAACAACCGACCCTATCAACAGGAGAAACACCATGATCTATGAAAAACGCACCTACACCATTAATCCGCTGAAAATGGCCGACTGGCTGGCGCTGTACAAAAGCGATGCTTACGCCGTCCAGACCGAGCATCTCGGTAAGCTGATCGGCTTTTTCTTCACCGAAATCGGCGTGGTGAATCAGGTGGTGCATATCTGGGCTTACGAAAGCCTCGACGATCGCCTGGTACGTCGGGCGCGCATGGCGCAAGACCAACGCTGGCTGACCTTCTCGCGTAAAAACCGCGAACTGGCGGCCGTTGAGCGGCTGGAGTCGGTCCTGCTGCGTCCTGTTGATTTTTCACCACTGCAATAAGGGGACGGAGATGAGCGGGCATAAAAAGGTGGATGTGCTGGTCGTCGGTTCCGGCGCGGCGGGGCTTTCCGCCGCGGTGACCGCCGCCCTCAAGGGCGCCAGCGTCCTGCTGGCCGAGAAAGAGCCGGTCATCGGCGGCACCAGCGCCTGGTCAGGCGGCTGGCTGTGGATACCGCGCAATCCGCTCGCCTGCGAAGAGGGCATTCAGGAGCAAGAGGACGCGCCGCTAACCTATCTGCAGCACGAAATGGGCGGCCAGCCCGCCGATGCCCGCCTGCTCACCTTCCTGCAGCAGGGTCCGGAGATGATCGACTTCTTCCGCCGCCATACGGCGGTGCAATTTCTCTCCGGCAGTAAGATGCCGGATTTTCATATGTCGCCGGGCTACGCCCAGGGGGGACGTTCGGTGACGGCACAACCGTTTGACGGACGCTTGCTTGGCGACTGGTTACATCGTCTGCGCCCGCCGCTGGAAACCATCAGCCTGGCCGGCATGGGCATCGCCGGCGGTAGCGACATGGCGCACTTTTTTAACGCAACCCGCTCCCCGCGATCGGCGTTGTATGCCGCCCGGCGTCTGCTGCACCACGGCTGGCAACGACTGCGAGCAGGCCGCGGGCAGTATCTGGTTAACGGTAACGCGTTGATGGGCCGCCTGCTGCGTTCGGCGCTCGACGCTGGCGTCAGTATTCAATTGAATGCCCCTGTTGCTCGCCTGCTGACATCATCGAGTGGGGTCAGCGGCGCGATACTGCGCAGCGATGATGGCGATATTGAGGTTCACGCCGGCGCCGTAATCCTCGCCTGCGGCGGCTTTCCGCACGATCGCCAACGCCTGGCGCAGCAGGTTCCCCACGCGGCGGACGGCTATGGCCACTTCTCCGCCGCGCCGCCGGGTAATCAGGGGGACGGGATCCGGCTCGGGGAATCGGTCGGCGGTCAGTTCGACGCCTCGCTCAAACACGCCATGGCCTGGGCGCCGGTCTCCCGCGTCACCCTCGCGAGCGGCCTGCAGCTGGTCTTCCCGCACCTGGTTGAACGCGCGAAGCCGGGGTTTATCGCCGTATTGCCCAACGGAAAGCGTTTTACTAATGAAGCCGACTCCTACCACGACTTTATTGCCGCGCTGCTGGCCGCAACGCCTGAGGGAGAGCAGCCGGCAGCGTGGCTGCTGGCCGATAGCCGGACGCTGCGCCGCTATGGCCTGGGCCACGCCCGCCCCTTTCCGTTTTCACCCGCGGCATGGCTGCGCACGGGCTATCTCCGCTCGGCACCCACGCTGGAGGCGCTGGCGGAACAGTGTGCCATCGATGGCAAGCAGCTGGCGGAGACGGTGGCCCGTTTTAACGACTACGCCGCGCAAGGAGAGGACCCGGAATTTCAGCGCGGCGTCTCGGCCTATAACCGGGCTCAGGGGGATGCCAGGCATCCTCATCACCCAACGCTAGGCCCGCTGCGCCACGCGCCCTTTTATGCGGTGCGTATTTTACCGGGGTCGCTGGGCTCTTTTAGCGGACTGAAAACCGATGAACAGGCGCGAGTGCTGGATGCGCGCCAGCAGCCGATCGCTGGCCTCTACGCCATTGGCAATGATATGTCGAGCGTGATGCAGGGGTACTACCCCAGCGGCGGTATTACGCTCGGTCCGGCCATGACCTTTGGCTATCTGGTGGGAAAAACACTGGCCGCCAATATAACAAAAACAGCATCGTAACCGACATCTTACCAGGGACGGCAGTACACATAACAACAATCACCTGCAACTGTACCGGAGTCTTTTATGAACATGCGAACCCTGTCCCTCGCCGCGCTCACCGTGCTCGACGTTCCGCCACCGGAACAGGTGCGGATCGCGTCACAAACCGGCTTTACTCATGTCGGCCTGCGTCTGCTCCCTGCCACGCCGACCGATCCTGATTACGATATGCTCGGCGATACCGCGACCGTTCGCGCAACCCTCTCTGCGCTGATGGAGACCGGTATTCGCGTATCAGATGTCGAAATCGTCCGTCTGACGAGCGACTTTTCGCTTAATACCCGCCTGGAAAGCTTTCTGGAAACCGCCGCGCGCCTGGGCGCCCGTCAGGTGCTGGTGGCCGGCAACGATAACCACCTGACCCGCAGCGCTGAAAATCTTGCCGCGCTCGCCGAAGCCGGCCGTGGGTATGGCTTAACCATGAACCTGGAGCCGATGCCGTGGACCCAGCTGCGCACTATCGCTGACGCCAGGCGGCTGATTTCCGCCAGCGGGCGGGCGGACATCGGGATTCTGATCGACGCCATCCACTTCTGGCGCGCGGGAGAGTCGCTCTCCAGCCTCGCCGACCTGCCGCCAGCGTGCCTCAACTATATGCAGCTGTGCGACGCCCCGGCGCAGATTCCCGATAACGAACAGGAACTGATCCACCAGGCCCGCGCCGCGCGGAAGGTACCGGGCGAAGGCGGGCTGGATCTGCATGGTCTGATGTCCGCGCTGCCGACAACGCTGCCGGTATCGCTGGAAGTCCCGTTAAGCGGCGCCCAGGGCGCTCTGCCCGCCCTCAACCGCGCGCAGTTGCTGTTCAATGCCGCGCAGTCTTACCTGCGCCCCTGCGCATAAGGAAAACCCTATGACTCAGATCCAACGCCTGGATGTCAGAGAGTTAATCAACGGTAATCCGCTTAGCCGTTTCCAGAAACTGGTGGTTTTCTTAGGCTTTTGCGTGATTGCCCTCGACGGTTTTGATATTGCGATTATGGGGTTTATCGCCCCGACGCTGAAGCATGAATGGGGGGTAACCAACTACGAGCTCGGCTTCGTCATCAGCGCGGCGCTGATTGGCCTGGCGCTGGGGGCGATCCTCTCAGGCCCGCTAGCCGACTGGCTGGGGCGAAAGAAAATCATCGTCAACAGCGTCTTTTTCTTTGGCTTCTGGACCATCGTCACCGCCTTCTCGCAGAACATCGAACAGATGATTTTTTTCCGTTTTATGACCGGACTGGGGCTCGGTGCGGCGATGCCCAATATCGGCACGCTGGTATCGGAGTATGCCCCCGAGCGCCAGCGCTCATTTCTGATTACGGTGATTTTTTGCGGCTTTACCTTTGGCGCAGCGGCAGGCGGCTTTTCTGCCTCGTGGCTAATCCCGCGTTTTGGCTGGCATTCGCTGATGGCGCTCGGCGGGATTCTTCCGCTGCTGTTCGCGCCGTTACTTATCTGGCTGCTGCCGGAGTCGGTGCGCTTTCTGGTGGTTAAACGCGCGCCGGCGGCACGTATCCGGGCGATATTACAACGCCTCTATCCGGGGCAAATCGCGGATAACGCTGAATTCACGCTCCCGGCGCAGCCCGTCAACGCCAACGCCATGCGCCTTGTCCTCTCGCGCCACTACCGCCTCGGCTCGCTGATGTTATGGCTGGTCTATTTTATGGGCCTGTTTCTGGTTTATATCCTCGGCAGCTGGCTGCCGACGCTGGTCAAAGAGGTTGGGCTGACCGTCAGTCAGGCGGCGGTGATGACGGCGATTTATCAGGCCGGCGGCACCGTAGGCTCTCTGTTCGCTGGCTGGCTAATGGATCGCATCAATCCCCATCGGGCGCTGGGGCTGATTTATGCCATCGGCGGCCTGTTTACGATGGCCATGGGCTATGCCGCCGCCAGTTTTGCGCTGTTGTGCCTGCTGGCCTTCGTCAGCGGCGCTTGCCTGAACGGCGCGAATACCGGCATGAATGCGCTCTCCGCCCGCTATTATCCGACCCAGGCGCGCGCGACCGGCTCCAGCTGGATGCACGGCGTCGGCCGAATGGGCGCCATCCTCAGCGCCTTTGCCGGCGCGGAAATGATGGCGCTGAATCTCAGCTTCGAAAACGTCTTTTTAATCCTTGGGATCCCGGCGGCATTAACCGTCGTCGGTCTGGTAGTGAAGGGGCTGTTTGCCAGCGATGCCGAAACGGCCTCCCCTGCCCCTTCCCCCACGCTGAGGAGTCTGTCGTGAGCAAAATACGTCTTGCCGTCATTGGCGCGGGCGCCATCGGACGCAAACATATTGCGGTAATTCGCGCTAACCCACGGGCTGAGCTGGTCGCGCTGGCCGATCCTTCACCCCAGGCGCAGGCGCTGGCGCAATCGCTGGATATCCCAGGGTATGACAGCGTTGAAGCCCTGCTGGACGCGGTCCACCCGCAGGGGGTGATTAACGCCACGCCCAATATTCTGCACCTGCCCTGTGCTCTGGCCTGCATCGAACGCGGGATCCCGGTGCTGGTCGAAAAGCCCGTCGCCGACTCGCCGCAACGCGCCCGGGAACTGGTCGATGCCGCTGCTCGCCATCAGGTTGCGGTGCTGGTAGGGCACCACCGGCGGCATAACGCGCTGATCGCCGCGGCGAAGACAGCGATCGACAGCGGCGAACTCGGGCAAATCGTCACCGTCTCCGCGCACTGGGTACTGCAAAAGCCGGATGAGTATTTTGACATTGCCTGGCGACGCGAGCCCGGCGCGGGACCGCTGCTGGTCAATCTGGTCCATGATATTGACCTGATGCGCTATCTGTTTGGCGAAATCGACCAGGTGCAGGCCTTTACCTCCCATGCCGTACGCCGCTTCGCCAATGAAGACAGCGCGGTGGTAAACCTGCGGTTCGCCAGCGGGGCATTAGGTAGCGCGGTACTCACCGATTGCGGCGTAGGCCCGTGGAGCTGGGAGATGAACTCCGGAGAAAATGCGAACTACGCCCATGCGCCGGAAAACTGCTATCTGATTTCCGGTACCGGCGGCGCGCTGGCGATCCCGCAGATGCAGCGGTGGCGCTATGGCGAAGCGCGCGGCTGGCTCCACCCGCTGCTGAGTGACAGGCTTCACGTCGAGGCTATCGATCCCTTCATGCTGCAGCTTGACCACTTTTTGCAGGTCATCACGGGCGAGGAGAAACCGCTGATCGATGCTGCCGATGCGCTGCGCTCACTGGAGATCGTTGCCGCCATTCAGCGGGCGGCAGGCCAGACGACCGGATCCGCATAAACAGATGTCGGCGCAATACCGCATTGCGCCGACTTTCCTGCTATCTTTACTACGGAAGAAAAAGAAAAATAAGTTTCATTTAAACAAAAAATGAAATTACATCGCTCGTTAGCTCAGCGGTTTCACCCGCACTATCACACATCCCTGGCCAGAAACACCAATAAAAATAGGGTTAATAATCTCATTTAATACGCTTTTTAGCCAAATCGTCACTTTTCAGAGGCACACTCGACGGTGAGGATAATCTTGATAATTTTTCGATCCTTCTCTCATAAATAAAAATTTAATTTCATATAATATAGAAAATGAAATAAACATTTTTAAATTTACCTTGTCACTCCTCAGGCGACAGTTTCATCGTCAGGCGTGGCGCCAGGGTCCTGTCCCGCTTCCTGGAGCAGGGAGCGATTTTCATCAGACATCCGTACTTTGTATCAAGGAGAACACCATGTTAAACGGCATGAAACCCCTGTCTCGCTCCCTGCGCTGGGGAATGGTCGGCGGCGGATCCACCAGCCAGATCGGCTACAGCCACCGCTCAGCCGCGCTGCGTGACAATGTCTTTACCTTGCTGGCCGGCGCTTTTGATATTGATGCCGAACGCGGACGTCAGTTTGGTGAACAGCTCGGGATCGCGCCGGGGCGCTGCTATGCCGATTATCAAACGCTGTTCCGCGAAGAGGCGCTGCGTCCTGACGGTATTGAAGTGGTGTCGGTAACCACGCCGAACAATACCCACTTCGCCATTACCAAAGCGGCGCTGGAAGCCGGACTGCACGTTATCTGCGAAAAACCGCTCTGCTTTACCGCCGCGGAAGCCCAGGAGCTGCGGGAGCTGAGCATCAAGCATAATAAAATCGTCGGCGTCACCTACGGCTATGCCGGGTATCAGATGATTCAGCAGGCGCGCCAGATGATTGCCGACGGGCTGCTCGGACAGATTCGAATTATCAATATGCAGTTTGCCCACGGTTTTCATAATGAAGCCGTCGAGCTGCAGGCGGAGTCAACCCGCTGGCGCGTTACGCCGAAGTATGCCGGGCCAAGCTACGTGCTGGGCGACCTGGCAACGCATCCGCTCTTTGTGGCCGAAACGATGGCGCCGCACCTCAACATTCGCCGTCTGATGTGTTCTCGCCAGAGTTTCGTTGCATCGCGCGCACCGCTGGAAGATAACGCGTTTGTGCTGATGGAATACGATAACGGCGCCGTGGGCTCAATGTGGACCAGCGCGGTCAATAGCGGCGCCATGCACTCGCAGAAGGTGCGGATCGTCGGTGAGAAAGCCAGCATCGAGTGGTGGGATGAGCATCCTAACCAGCTCAGCTACGAGGTACAAGGTGAGCCGGCGCGGGTACTTGAGCGCGGCATGCCCTATCTCAGCGCCGCGGCCCTGGCAGACGATCGTATCGGCGGCGGCCACCCGGAGGGACTGTTTGAAGCGTGGGCAAACCTCTACCGGCGCTATGCGATAGCCATCGATGCGATGGATCGGGGCGATCGCGCGTTTCTGGAGAGCTTCTGGTACCCGGACGTTGAAGCAGGTCTGCACGGCGTCTACTGGGTGGAGCAATGCGTGAAATCCGCCGACGCCGGCAGCCAATGGGTTGACTTTAATTTACAATAAATGCCATCAACCAGTGGGGCCTTCTCCACTGGTTTCTTTGTTTTCCCCGCGTTTACCTCATCATGCAACACAGCGGTAATATCTGTTAAACAAACATTTATTTACGCTTATGCCTGCCACCACTACACTAGTCGCAGTTTTTAGATTGAGGTGGTAATGAACGACAATAAAATGACGCCAGGTGAACTGCGCGCGACCTGGGGTCTGGGGACCGTATTCTCGCTGCGTATGCTCGGCATGTTTATGGTTCTGCCGGTTTTGACCACCTATGGCATGGCGTTACAGGGCGCCAGCGAAGCGCTGATTGGCCTGGCTATTGGTATCTATGGTCTGGCACAGGCCGTATTCCAGATTCCCTTCGGCCTGCTTTCCGACCGTATTGGTCGTAAACCGCTGATTGTCGGCGGCCTGTTAATCTTCGTTATCGGTAGCGTCATCGCCGCGCTCAGCGACTCTATCTGGGGCATCATTCTTGGGCGCGCGCTGCAGGGTTCCGGCGCCATTGCCGCAGCGGTCATGGCGCTCCTCTCCGATTTAACCCGCGAACAGAACCGTACGAAGGCGATGGCCTTTATCGGCGTCAGTTTTGGCGTTACTTTTGCCATCGCCATGGTGCTGGGGCCGATTATTACTCACCAGCTCGGCCTGCATGCGCTGTTCTGGATGATCGCCATCCTCGCGACGATCGGCATCCTGCTGACCCTGTGGGTGGTGCCCAACAGCCATAATCACGTGCTGAACCGTGAATCAGGGATGGTCAAAGGCTGCTTTAGCAAAGTGCTTGCTGAGCCGAAACTACTGAAGCTCAACTTCGGCATTATGTGCCTGCATATCATGCTGATGTCCACCTTTGTTGCCCTGCCTGGGCAGCTGGAAGCCGCCGGTTTCCCCGCCGCCGAGCACTGGAAAATTTACCTGGTCACCATGCTGATTTCGTTTGTTTCGGTGGTGCCGTTTATCATCTATGCCGAAGTGAAGCGCAAGATGAAACACGTGTTCCTGTTCTGCGTCGCGCTGCTGCTGGTGGCCGAAATCGTCCTGTGGGGCGCAGGCGGCTATTTCTGGGAACTGGTCGCCGGCGTTCAGCTGTTCTTCCTCGCCTTTAACCTGCTGGAAGCCCTGCTCCCCTCTTTAATCAGTAAAGAGTCGCCGGCGGGCTATAAAGGTACCGCAATGGGCATCTATTCGACCAGCCAGTTCCTTGGCGTGGCGATTGGCGGCGCGCTGGGAGGCTGGGTAGACGGCTTCTTTGATTCGCAAACCGTATTCTTGCTTGGCGCGCTGCTGGCGATGCTGTGGCTGCTGGTTGCCGGGACGATGAGCGAACCGCCGTACGTCAGCAGCCTGCGGGTTGAAATTCCCGGTGATGTGGTGGCCGATAGCGCGCTGCAGGAGCGTCTGCAGAGCACTGATGGGGTAAAACAGGTTCTGGTGGTGCCCGACGAACGGTCGGTGTATATCAAAATCGACAGCAAGGTGACCAACCGCTTCGAAATTGAGCAGGCCATCAAAGGGGTATAAAAAAAGCGGGGAAATCCCCGCTTTTTTATTGGCCGACCTTTGCAGATGATACGCCAGCAGCCCCGACTTAGTCGCGGAAGTTTTTGAACTGGAACGGCTGTCCCAGGTCGCCACCGCGCACCAGCGCCATCACCGCCTGCAGATCGTCGCGCGCTTTACCGGTGACGCGAATCTCTTCGCCCTGAATTTGCGCCTGCACCTTCAGCTTGCTGTCTTTGATCAGCTTGACGATTTTTTTCTGCGTCGCGCTCTCAATCCCCTGCTTCAGCTTCGCATCGACAAACCAGGTTTTCCCGCTGTGTACGAACTCGTCCGGCACTTCGATAGAACTGCCTTCAATGCCGCGTTTTAACAGCTTCGCACGCAGAATATCCAGCAGCTGGTTAATCTGGAAATCAGATTCGCTGAGGACCTTGATGGTCTCGTTTTTTTCGTTCAGTTCGAAGCTCGCTTCAACGTTACGAAAATCAAAACGCGACTCCACTTCACGGGTCGCATTCTCTACGGCGTTTCGAACTTCCTGAAGATCGACTTCAGAGACAATATCGAAAGATGGCATCTTTTCCTCTCCTTCTGTTTCTTTTGCGTTGCATAATACCCGCAACGCGACATAACTCAACTGGTTATCCCGCAAGCATAGCCGATGTTCCGATGCTCAATGCACGCCAGGCCACCGAGGTGTGGGCTGCAGCCGGCAGCGCAACGAGTATATACTTTAGCTATAAATGCCTGGGGTAGTCGCAGGTGAGGAGGAAGAATGAAAGTAACCGTACTCGGATGCGGTGCGCTGGGGCAGCTATGGCTAACCGCGTTATGCAAACACGGACACGATGTCCAGGGCTGGTTACGCGTCCCACAACCCTTTTGTAGCGTCAATCTGATCGAGACTGACGGGACGATTTTTAATGAGTCGTTAACCGCCAACGATCCTGACTTTCTCGCCAGCAGCGACCTGCTGCTGGTGACGCTAAAAGCCTGGCAGGTCTCCAACGCGGTAAAAAATCTGGCGCAAACTCTCCCCGCCTCGTCGCCGATCTTGCTTATCCATAACGGGATGGGGACCGTCGATGAACTGAAAGGCGTGCAGCAGCCGCTGCTGCTGGGCTCGACAACCCAGGCCGCACGCCGCGACGGCAACGTCATTGTGCACGTCGCCAACGGCACGACGCATATCGGCCCGGCGAAAGACTATCCGCAGGATTACAGCGACCTTGCCGATACCCTGCAAAGCGTCCTGCCGGACGTCGCCTGGCACAATAATATCCGCCCGGCAACGTGGAGCAAGCTGGCGGTTAACTGCGTGATTAACCCGCTGACGGCGCTGAAAGAGTGCCACAACGGCGATTTGCGCGACTATCCGCAGGAAGTTGAGGTCATCTGCCGGGAGGTCGCTGCGGTCATGGAGCGCGAAGGTATTCATACTTCACCGGAAAACCTGTTATTTTATGTCCATCAGGTAATTGAAAGTACGGCAGAAAATATCTCTTCGATGTTGCAGGATATCCGCGCGCAGCGTCGTACGGAAATCGACTATATCACCGGTTTTCTACTGAAGCGCGCCCGCGCTCACGGCCTTGCCGTACCGGAAAACGCCCGTTTGTTTGAACTGGTAAAGCGTAAGGAGAATGAATATGAGCGCGTCGGCACTGATTTGCCTCGCCCCTGGTAGCGAAGAGACCGAAGCGGTCACCACAATGGATTTACTGGTCCGCGGCGGCGTGCAGGTCACCACGGCCAGCGTCGCCAGCGATGGCGGCCTGACTATCGTCTGCTCGCGGGGCGTCAGGCTGCTGGCGGATGCGCCGCTGGTAGAGGTCGCCGACGGCGATTATGACATTATCGTCCTTCCCGGTGGGATAAAAGGCGCGGAGTATTTCCGCGACAGCCCGCTGCTGGTGGAAACGGTCCGCCAGTTTCATCTTTCCGGACGCATTGTCGCCGCCATCTGCGCGGCGGCGGCGACCGTACTGGTGCCGCATAACCTTTTCCCCATCGGCAATATGACCGGTTTTCCGGCCCTTAAGGATCGCATCCCTGAAGAGCAGTGGCAGGACAAGCGCGTGGTCTGGGACCCGCGGGTCAACCTGCTCACCAGCCAGGGGCCAGGAACATCCATTGATTTTGCGCTCAAAATGATCGACCTGCTGGTCGGGCGTGAAAAAGCCCATGAGGTTGCGTCACAGCTGGTGATGGCGGCGGGAATTTATAACTACTACGAAGCCTGATTTGGCGAAACGGTCGCCCGGATAAGGCAGGAGCGCCGCTATCCGGGATGACCGTGATTGTTCGCGGTTTACGGGCGGTAAACCTTCACGTTCTCAAAGCCCTGCTCACGCAGGTACAGCGCCTGCAGACGGCTCATCACGCCGCGTTCGCACCACAGCAGCCAGGTTTTGCTCTGGTCGAGATTGCCGAACTGGGTGCTCAGCTTGTAGAACGGTAATGACACAACGTCAACGCCTTCAACCTTCAGCGGCTTTTCATCCTGTTCGTCTACGGAACGAATATCCAGAATGACGTCGTTCGGGCTAAAGCCGGTCACGGTTTCAACTTCCACCACTTCCTGCTGAGTCTGCTGGGCGATATCGCGAATATCCACGTTATTCGCTTCCGCCACCACTTTATCGAGGATGCTAAAGTCGAAGTTCTCTTCTTCTGCTTCAATCTTCGCCTTCACCGCTTTCACGGTCGGGCTCTTCGAAATCACGCCGCAATACTCCGGCATGGTGCGGGCAAAATCTTCGGTACCGATTTCACGGGCCAGGTCGATGATGTGCTCTTTATCGTGCGAAATCAGCGGACGCAGAATCAGGGTGTCGGAGACATTGTCAATCAGACGCAGGTTGGTCAGAGTCTGGCTGGACACCTGGCCCAGCGCTTCGCCGGTCACCAGCGCCTGCACGCCATAGCGCTCGGCTACTTTCGATGCCGCACGGATCATCATGCGCTTCAGCACCACGCCCATCTGGCCATCGTCGACTTTCTCGAGGATCTCCCCCACGACCGGTTCGAAGTTAATCGCCACGAAACGAACGCGGTGCGAGCTGCCGAAGCGGTTCCACAGGTAGTGCGCCACCTGACGAACGCCAATTTCATGCGCCGCGCCGCCAAGATTAAAGAAGCAGTAGTGCACGCGACAGCCGCGACGCATCAGCATGTAGCTGGAGACGCCGGAGTCGAAGCCGCCGGAAATCAGCGACAGCACATCTTCCTGAGTGCCGATCGGGAAACCACCGATCCCTTCGTAGCGCCCTTTTACCAGCAGCAGACGATCGTTTTCAATTTCCAGATTGACCGTAATATCCGGGTCAGTCAGCTTCACGCGCGCCGTTTCGATATGCTGGTTCAGGCCACCGCCGACGTAGCGTTCCACTTCGATAGAGGTAAACTCATGCTTGCCGCGACGTTTTACGCGCACGCAGAAGGTTTTGCCTTCCAGCGCTTCACGCCACAGCGGCAACGTTTTCTCAAAAATATCGTGCAGTGAGGTAAACGGGACGTCTTCGACTTCCAGAATATGGTGGATACCCGGGATTCGGGTCAGCGCATCGCGAATAATCGGACGCTGATTTTCGTCTTTCGCGCGAACTTCGATATGATCCCAATGACGAACGACGGCAAGCGTCTCATCATAGTTTTTGAGAACGTTACGAATGTTCCCGGTTAAGATCTTAATGAAGCGCAATCTCACGGATTGGCTTTTGATGGTGATTTCCGGGAACAATTTAATGATAAACTTCATGGCGACAATAGTTCGTTGGCAAGCCCGACGGGGCTTTAAGCAAAAGTTGTACTGCAGTGCACCGCGGTGCCTGCATCCAGGGAGCGCAGTATATCACCATTGAGTACATTGCGCCTCGCATTGCGCGTTTTACATAAAATCATTCAGGATGCTCCCGCGCGACGGGGGCATAACCCACTTGCCAGCCACCCGTTTGCGCGCTTTCGGCAACGATTCCGCGAAAGGATGAGGTGTATATTTGCTTAACCACGTGACTTCGTTACCATATTGGTGTCGCGACATTACAAGAGTCTATATTCACTATGCCAAAGAAAAATGAGGCCCCGGCCAGCTTTGAAACCGCCCTGGGCGAGCTGGAGCAGATTGTTAATCGTCTGGAAAGCGGCGCGCTGCCGTTAGAAGAGGCGCTCAGCGAATTTGAGCGCGGCGTACAGCTGGCGCGTCAGGGGCAGGCCCGATTGCAGCAGGCCGAACAGCGCGTCCAGATTCTGCTGGCCGACAGCGAGGATAGCCCGCTGACGCCGTTGACACCGGATGCTGAATAAATGGACTTCTCGCAACAATTACACGCTTGCGTTGAGCAGGCCAACGACGCGCTACGCCGTTTCCTCGCTCCGCTGCCTTTTCAGAACACTCCACTGGTTGAAGCCATGCAGTACGGCGCACTATTAGGCGGAAAACGCCTGCGTCCGTTCCTCGTCTATGCCACCGGCGAAATGTTCGGCGTCAGCCGGACAACGCTGGACGCGCCGGCCGCCGCCGTCGAATGCATCCATGCTTACTCTCTGATGCATGACGATCTGCCCGCTATGGACGACGACGATCTGCGCCGCGGTCTGCCGACCTGCCACATTAAATTTGGCGAAGCGAACGCAATTCTTGCCGGAGATGCCCTACAAACGCTGGCATTTTCTATACTGAGTGATGCGCCGATGCCTGAAGTGCCGGACAGCGATCGTCTGGCGATGGTTTCGACGCTGGCTCACGCCAGCGGCGTCGCCGGAATGTGCGGCGGACAGGCGCTGGATCTGGAAGCCGAAGGTCATCAGGTTGACCTGCAGGCGCTGGAGCGGATTCATCGCCACAAAACCGGCGCGCTGATCTGCGCCGCGGTGCGCATGGGCGCGCTGAGCGCAGGTGAACGCGGCCGCGCGGCCCTGCCGGCGCTCGATCGCTTTGCGCAAAATATCGGTCTCGCCTTCCAGGTCCAGGATGACATTCTTGACGTGGTAGGGGATACTGCGACCCTTGGCAAACGTCAGGGAGCTGACCAGCAGCTAGGCAAAAGTACCTATCCTGCGCTTCTGGGACTTGAACAAGCGCGTAAAAAAGCGCATGACCTGATTGAAGACGCCCGTCAGTCGCTGAGTGAGCTGGCCGCGCAATCTCTGGATACTACGGCACTGGAAGCGCTCGCGAATTACATAATTCAGCGCGATAAATAAACAATAAGAGTCTCTGATGAGTTTTGATATTGCCAAATACCCGACCCTGGCACTGGTGGATTCCACCCAGGAGTTGCGTTTGTTGCCGAAAGACAGCCTGCCGAAACTGTGCGACGAACTCCGGCGCTACCTGCTGGACAGCGTCAGCCGTTCCAGCGGGCATTTTGCCTCCGGCCTCGGCACGGTCGAACTGACCGTGGCGCTTCACTACGTCTATAACACGCCTTTTGACCGTTTAATTTGGGACGTGGGCCACCAGGCCTACCCGCATAAAATTCTGACCGGGCGCCGCGATAAAATCGGCACCATTCGTCAGAAAGGCGGGCTGCATCCGTTCCCGTGGCGCGGCGAAAGCGAATATGACGTCCTGAGCGTCGGCCACTCATCAACCTCCATTTCTGCGGGTATCGGAGTGGCGATTGCCGCGGCGAAAGAAGACAAACAGCGGCGTGCGGTCTGCGTCATTGGCGACGGTGCCATTACCGCAGGTATGGCGTTTGAGGCGATGAACCATGCGGGCGATATCAAACCCGATCTGCTGGTGGTGCTGAACGACAACGAAATGTCGATCTCCGAAAATGTCGGCGCGCTGAATAATCATCTGGCGCAGCTGCTCTCCGGAAAACTGTACTCTACGCTGCGCGAAGGCGGTAAAAAGGTCTTCTCTGGCGTGCCGCCGATTAAAGAGCTGCTCAAACGTACCGAAGAACATCTCAAAGGGATGGTCGTTCCCGGAACCCTGTTTGAAGAGCTGGGCTTTAACTACATCGGCCCGGTGGACGGTCACGATGTACTCGGTCTGGTCAATACGCTAAAAAATATGCGCGACCTGAAAGGGCCGCAGTTCCTGCATATTATGACCAAAAAAGGTCGCGGCTATGAGCCGGCGGAAAAAGACCCGATTACCTTCCACGCGGTGCCGAAATTTGACCATACCAGCGGAGTCCTGCCGAAAAGCAGCGGCGGCCTGCCCTCCTACTCGAAAATTTTTGGCGACTGGCTGTGCGAAACCGCGGCGAAAGACAGCAAGCTGATGGCCGTTACGCCGGCTATGCGCGAAGGCTCGGGCATGGTCGAGTTTTCCAGAAAATACCCTGACCAGTATTTCGATGTGGCGATTGCGGAACAGCACGCGGTGACGTTCGCCGCCGGCCTGGCGATCGGCGACTACAAGCCGGTGGTGGCTATCTACTCCACCTTCCTGCAGCGCGCCTACGATCAGCTGATCCACGATGTCGCTATCCAGAAGCTGCCGGTTCTGTTTGCCATCGACCGCGCGGGAATCGTCGGCGCCGACGGACAAACGCACCAGGGTGCATTCGATCTCTCCTTCCTGCGCTGTATCCCGGATATGGTGATCATGACGCCGAGCGACGAAAACGAGTGCCGTCAGATGCTCTACACCGGCTATCACTACAATGAAGGGCCGAGCGCGGTTCGCTACCCGCGCGGCACCGGCACCGGCGCCACGCTGGAGCCGCTGGCTTCACTGCCGATCGGCAAAGGCGTGGTGAAACGCACGGGCGAAAAGGTGGCGATACTCAACTTCGGCACTCTGCTGCCGGAAGCGGCGCAGGTGGCAGACAAGCTCAACGCCACGCTGGTCGATATGCGTTTTGTCAAACCCCTTGATGATGCGCTTATTTTGCAGCTTGCCGCCGACCACGATGTGCTGGTAACTGTGGAAGAGAATGCCATTATGGGCGGCGCGGGTAGCGGCGTGAATGAGCTGCTGATGGCCCATCGCCGTGTGGTTCCGGTGCTGAATATCGGCCTGCCGGACTTCTTTATTCCCCAGGGAACCCAGGAAGAAGTGCGCGCCGACCTCGGCCTTGATGCCGCCGGTATCGAAGCCAAAATCACCGCCTGGCTGGTCTGAATCCTCTCCGCTAACGGCGCCTGCTATGCTTAAAGGATACCCTTTTTGTTGATAGCAGGAGCCGTTCATGCACTACATCACACCTGAAGCAACCCACCTGCGGGTCTCCCGGCTTTGTCTCGGCTGTATGACCTTTGGCGAGCCGGATCGGGGCAAGCACGCCTGGACCCTGCCTGAAGAGAGCAGCCGACCGCTCATTCAACGTGCGCTGGAAGGCGGCATCAACTTTTTTGATACCGCAAACAGCTACTCAGACGGCAGCAGCGAAGAGATTGTCGGTCGCGCGCTACGCGATTTCGCCCGCCGCGACGAAGTGGTGGTGGCCACTAAGGTATATCACCAGGTCGGGGATCTGCCGGAGGGCCTCTCGCGTGCGCAAATCCTGCGCTCTATCGACGACAGCCTGCGCCGTTTAGGTATGGAATATGTCGATCTGCTGCAGATCCATCGCTGGGATTACAGCACGCCGATTGAAGAGACCCTGGAAGCGCTGAATGAGGTCGTTAAGGCCGGGAAAGCACGTTATATTGGCGCCTCATCGATGCACGCCCGCCAGTTTGCGCAGGCGCTACAGCTTCAGGAGAGCAACGGCTGGGCGCGCTTTGTCACCATGCAGGATCATTACAACCTGATCTATCGTGAAGAAGAGAACGAGATGCTGCCGCTGTGCCATCGTGCTGGCGTATCGGTCATCCCCTGGAGCCCGCTGGCGCGGGGTCGCCTCACCCGTCCGTGGGGCGAAACCACGGCCCGGCTGGTCTCTGATGAGTTTGGTCAATCGCTCTACAGCGCCAGCGATGAAAACGATGCGCAGATTGCACAGAATCTTGCTGAAGTGGCGGAAGAACTCGGTGCCAACCGCGCCCAGGTGGCGCTGGCCTGGCTGCTGAGCAAGCCCGGCGTCGCCGCGCCAATCGTCGGAGCCTCCAGACAGGAGCAGCTCGACGAGCTGCTGGGGGCGGTGGATTTAACGCTGACGCCCGAACAGGTAGAAAAGCTGGAGGCGCCGTACAAGCCGCATCCGATTGTGGGTTTTAAATAAGCGAGCCGCCCGGGCCACAGGCCCGGGCAAACTCACCCCGGGGAGTGAGCTCAGAAAAGACCAATCGGCCAGTGGTGGCCTATCAGATACAGCACGCCGGCGGAGATTACCCCGGCGACAATATCATCGACCATGATCCCCATCCCGCCGTGGATATTGCGGTCAAACCAGCGAATCGGCCACGGTTTCCACATATCAAAAATACGGAAGATAACAAACCCGGCGGCGACCCATTGCCAGTCAAGCGTCGGCAGCGCCATCAAGGTGATCCACATCCCGACAAACTCGTCCCAGACGATGCTCCCGTGGTCGTGCGTGCCCATATCTTTCGCCGTGCGATGGCAGATATAGACCCCGATACAGATGCCCATCATCACCACCAGCGAATAGAGCTGCCAGGGGAGAAAGGTCATCAGATACCAGAACGGAATCGCCGCCAGCGAACCCATTGTGCCAGGCACCACGGGGCTTAACCCGCTGCCAAAACCGGTCGCCAGCAAATGCCAGGGATTCAGCATATTGAGGCGGCTTTTTGCGATATCTTTACTACGCACCAAAGTGATCGTACCCCTGTAAATCCAGCTGGACCGGTTTACCGGATTGCATCAGCTGCAAACCGTCCGCCTCGGCGCTAATCTGTCCAATGCAGGTAAAGCGCGCCCCAAGCTGGCCGATAGCCACATCAAGCGCGCCGCGGTTAAGTTCAGGCACGGTAAAGCACAGTTCGTAGTCTTCACCGCCAGAGAGCGCCCAGCGCAACGCCTGCTCCCTCTCCGCATGGCGCAGCAGCGCATCGGATAACGGCATCGCGTCAAGATCGATCCGCGCGCCGCAGCCGCTGGCCTTCAGAATGTGCCCCAGATCGGAGATAAGACCGTCGGACAGATCGATGGCCGAGCTGGCCAGATCGCGCAGCGCCTGTCCTTGTAACACGCGCGGCATCGGGCGCAAATGGCGCGCCAGCAGGTAGTCGGCGTCAGCCGCTGACTCCACCACCAGACGATCCTGCAAAATGGCCAATCCTGCGGCGCTGTCGCCGGGGGTGCCGGTGACGTATATCCAGTCGCCAGGCTTCGCACCGGAACGCTTCAGAGCGCGTCCTGGCGGGACAAAACCGTGAATACCCAGGGTCATCGACAGCGGACCGCGGGTAGTATCACCGCCGATCAGCTGCATATCGTAATAGTTGAGCTGCATGAACAGGCTATCGCTGAACGCTGCCAGCCACGCTTCATCCGCTTCCGGTAGCGTTAACGCCAGCGTCAACCACGCCGGTTCGGCGCCCATCGCCGCGAGATCGCTCAGATTGACCGCCAGCGCCTTGTAAGCCAGATCGGCAGGATCGATATCAGGTAAAAAATGGTTGCCCGCCACCAGGGTGTCGGTGCTGATTGCCAGCGTTTTTTTCTCGGGAATGTTCAGGAGAGCGCAGTCATCGCCGATGCCGGTTTCCACATCGAGACGCATGCTTTTTACGCGATCAAAATAACGGGCAATCAGGGAAAATTCGCCGCATGCCATACGTTATGCCTCAGCAAAAGAAAAGAATAAGGCCGGACCTTGCGTGGATGACATCCCGCGAGACCCGGCCTGGAGTTTACTTTTTGTTGGGACGAATTGCCGGGGCTGCTTTGTCCAGCACGCCGTTAACAAACTTATGGCTATCTTCGGCGCCGAAGGTTTTCGCCAGTTCGATAGCTTCGTTAATCGCAACTTTATACGGAACATCGTCACGTTTAGACAGCTCGAACAAGGCGATACGCAGTACCGCTTTCTCCACCTGACCCAGCTCTTCAAGCAGGCGGGACAGGTACGGCTTCATCAGGCCGTCGAGGTATGCGCTGTTAGTCGCCACTCCGGACAGCAGTTCGCGGAAATACAGAACGTCGACATCTTTGACATCCTGTTCCGCCAGGAACTGGTATTCAACATCAGCGATGTCGTTCTGGGACAACTGCCAGGAGTAAAGCGCCTGGACGGCACACTCACGGGCGCGGCGACGAGCAGCAGGTTTCACGGAATTCCCCTTACAAAAAAATTCAGGCCTTGATGGCTTTCAATACGTTAATCATTTCCAGCGCGGTCAGCGCAGCTTCTGCGCCTTTGTTACCGGCTTTGGTACCAGCGCGTTCGATGGCTTGTTCAATGCTTTCTGTCGTCAGAACACCAAAGGCTACCGGGATTTCGCTGTCCTGCGCGACATGTGCGAGGCCATTGCTTGCTCCGCCAGCCACATATTCAAAGTGCGCGGTACCCCCACGAATCACCGTACCCAGAGCAATCACTGCGTCATATTTACCGGTTTTAGCCAGCACGCCAGCCGCCAGCGGCAGCTCATACGCGCCTGGAACCCAAACAACGGTAATATTTTCATCTTTTACCTGACCGATGCGCTTGAGTGCGTCAATAGCACCTTCCAGCAGGCTGTCATTGATAAAGTTGTTGAAACGCGCAATGGTGATGGCGACGCGAGCGTCCGGGGTAGCAACGTTAGCTTCAATAATGTTCATACTCTTCCTTCGGGTTCATATAGCCCCGCAAGGGGGGCGGATTCTATCATAATAATTTATACACTTCATCCTTCAAACTGCCTCCGCGTTGGCGGAGCCCGTCGCCCCCGGTCACTTACGGCTGTAAGCCGACGGGGATTCCCGGATTGGCCGCCTCGACGCATCTTGAATGATTTCGCGTAGCGATGCTGTTTTCCCTTGCGAAAGGGAAGATCATGCGCCCACTAAATGCAGGCAAAGATCGGGGCCTACCTGGCGTATCTCGTTGAATTTGAAATGGGGGGCTGCGGCCAGTTTCTCAAGCCCCGGTAGCACGCACAGCCCGCGTGCGTCGCTGCCTAACAGTTTAGGCGCAATATAGACGATAAGCTCGTCCACCAGCCCGGCCTGCAACAATGCGCCGGCGAGCGTCGGCCCCGCTTCCACCCAAATGCTGTTAACCTGCTGTTTGCCAAGCTGCATCATCAGTAACACCAGATCGAGATGGCCGTTATGTTCCGGCACCATCAGCGTTCGCACGCTTTCCGGCCAGCTGCGGTCATCGGCCTGAGTGCGGGCAAACAGAGTCTCTCCCGCCTGCTGCACGATGCGGTGCTCAGGGGTAACGCGATTATGGCTATCGATCACAATACGCAGCGGCTGGCGCAGGTTTTCCTGCGGGTAGCGGGCGCGAATATCGGCATCGAGCTCTTCCCAGCGTACGGTTAATGCCGGATCGTCTGCCAGGACGGTCGCGCTGCTGGTCAGGATCGCATGGCTTTGCGCACGCAGACGCTGCACGTCGCGTCGTGCCTGCGGCGAGGTTATCCACTGGCTTTCGCCGCTGGCCATCGCGGTGCGACCATCCAGAGAAGCGCCCATTTTTAGCTGTATGTAAGGGAAACCGGTGCGCATCCGCTTAAGAAAGCCTTTGTTCAGCGCTTCGGCTTCGCCCATCATCAGGCCGTGGCTGACGTCAATCCCTTCCTGCTGCAGGCGATACAGGCCGCGCCCCGCCACCTGCGGGTTGGGGTCCTGCATGGCGGCCACGACGCGGGAAACGCCCGCGGTAATCAGCGCGTCGCAGCACGGCGGCGTTCGGCCGTGATGACTGCAGGGTTCCAGCGTCACATAGGCAGTAGCGCCCCGGGCTTTTTCGCCAGCCATGCGCAGCGCATGCACTTCCGCATGCGGCTCGCCGGCGCGATAGTGAAAACCTTCGCCGACAATCTCACCGTCCTTGACGATCACACAGCCGACATTCGGATTGGGATGGGTCGTAAAGCGCCCGCGCTGCGCCAGCTTAAGCGCTCGCGCCATGTACATTTCGTCATGCATGGCTTAGTCCTGTAAGCGGGCGATCTCTTCGCCGAACTCTTTGATATCTTCAAAACTGCGATAGACGGAAGCAAAGCGGATATAGGCAACTTTATCGAGCTTTTTCAGCTGCTCCATCACCAGGTTGCCGATCATTTTGCTCGGGACTTCGCGCTCGCCGGTGCCGCGTAAATGGGTTTTGATATGATTGAGCGCCATTTCCACATCATCAGCGCTGACCGGCCGTTTTTCCAGCGCTTTCAGCATTCCGCTGCGCAGCTTATCTTCATTGAAGGGTTCCCGCACATCGTTGCTCTTGACCACACGCGGCATCACCAGCTCTGCCACCTCGAACGTGGTGAAACGTTCGTTACAAACCAGGCACTGCCGACGACGACGCACAGAAGAGCCCTCACCCACCAGACGAGAGTCGATCACTTTGGTATCTACGGCGAAACAGAAAGGGCAATGCATAGCGCGTCCTGACAGGAAGTTAAACTGACAGGTAGTTTACCGCGAAGTGCCCCGACAACAAAGAAAGAGCTTTTGAGACAAAGGATCTATGGCTCGTGGACGGAGACGTTCTACCATGAAGTATCCCCTGAAAACGGAATCCATGACCATGACAAGACGTTATTTGAAGCTGGCTATGCTGACCACTCTGTTCACACTCAGCGCCTGCGCGCAGCAAAGTGAAGTCCGTCAAATGCATGAAAGCGTAAGCACGTTGAGCAAAGAGATGACTCAGCTTAATCAGCAGACGGTGAAAATTACTCAGCAAAACGCGCTGAATGCGAAATCCAGCAGCGGCGTTTATCTTTTGCCCGGCGCCAATACCCCGGCGCGCCTCGAAAGCCAAATCGGCACATTGCGTATGTCGCTGCGTGACATCGCCGCCGACGCCGACGGTACCCGCCTGACGCTGCGTATCCAGGGGGAGTCAAACGACCCGCTGCCGGCGTTTAGCGCCACCGTTGCCTGGGGGCAAATCACCGGCACCACGCAGAATTATCAGGAAGTTAACGTACACGATCGGCTGATTAGCGCCCCCGCCAGCATCCTGGCGCCGAGTGACGTTGATATTCCGCTACGTCTGAACGGCATCACGCCGGAGCAGCTCGGCTTCCTGCGCATTCACGATATCCAGCCCGCAACCGCGCAATAATCGCCTTCACCGGGTGTCGCCGACACCCGGTCCCCCAGCCAAAAATCCATTTACAATTTTTCTAAACAGTTCAGTAAAAATTGACTGTATGGATGAATTTCAGTGGCATTCTGTCAGGAAATGCATAGAATCGTGAACGCAATCGATTACGTATGTTTACGTTATGTGAAACAACACGTATTTTTGTGAGCAATGATTTCTATAATAGACCCCCACAGAAATACGAAATATTTAGCAACGCTTCGGCAACGTTCTTAACGCCTTTTGGCTTAATTTAAACAGTGGCATCATTATGAAAAAAACATTACTGGCAGCAGGCGCCGTACTGGCGCTGTCCACATCGTTCACTGCTGGCGCGGCAGAAAACGATAAACCGCAGTACCTGTCTGATTGGTGGCACCAGAGTGTAAACGTGGTGGGGAGCTACCACACCCGTTTTGGACCGCAAATCCGTAACGATACCTATCTGGAATACGAAGCGTTTGCTAAAAAAGACTGGTTTGATTTCTATGGCTATATCGATGCACCGGTATTCTTTGGCGGCAACAGCACGGCAAAAGGTATCTGGAACAACGGTTCCCCGCTGTTTATGGAAATCGAACCGCGTTTCTCTATCGATAAGCTGACCAACACCGATCTCAGCTTCGGCCCGTTCAAAGAGTGGTATTTCGCCAACAACTATATCTACGATATGGGTCGTAACGATTCTCAGGAGCAGAGCACCTGGTATATGGGTCTGGGTACCGATATCGATACCGGTCTGCCGATGAGCCTGTCTCTGAACGTGTATGCGAAATATCAGTGGCAGAACTATGGCGCATCCAACGAAAACGAATGGGATGGCTACCGTTTCAAAGTGAAATACTTTGTCCCGCTGACCGACCTGTGGGGCGGCTCGCTGAGCTACATCGGCTTCACCAACTTTGACTGGGGTTCCGATCTGGGCGATGATAACTTCTATGACATGAACGGCAAGCACGCGCGCACCAGCAACTCCATCGCCTCCAGCCACATCCTGGCGCTGAACTACGCGCACTGGCACTACTCCGTTGTGGCTCGTTACTGGCATAACGGCGGTCAGTGGGCCGATGATGCGAAGCTGAACTTCGGCGATGGCGACTTCAACGTACGCTCTACCGGCTGGGGCGGTTACTTTGTTGTCGGCTACAACTTCTAATCCAGCCTGATCCCCGACCCGGCGGCTATGCCGTCGGGTCCGTTTCTTCTCCCGAAAGCCGGTTTAGCGCCAGCCAGACGGGAGACATTTCGCTTAACATTTCACCTTGCGTAAAAAATCGCTCAATGAGCGATCGGCACACTCATGAAAGCGCCGCTCCGTCGGGGTGATATCCAGACAGCGGTCAAGGCGGAAGCAGCGGTAATCATCGCGCAGCTCGCACCAGGCAACCAGCATCCAGCGCTCCCCCCAGAAAAACAGCCCCAGCGGCATCACTTCCCGCTGCGTCAACTTCCCCGCTTCGTCACGGTAGTGCAGCGCCAGCACCCGCTGCGTGGATATGGCCTGATGCATGACATCGAAATCGCGTCGGGAATAGTGCTGATTGCCGAAATCCGGGGCAAAAATCCGCGTCTGCTCCGCCTTGCGACGGCTCTCCTCCGGTAGAATCGCCAGCACTTTTTCCTGCGCCGACTCCAGCTCCCGCGACAGCGAATCGCCGCCCCAGGTTTTCAGCAAACGGATAGCCACCATCAGCGCCTCCGACTCACGATTTGTCAGCATCAGCGGCGGCAGATCAAACCCCGACATCAGCCGGTATCCGCTGCCCGCCTCGCCCTCAACCGGAACGCCCGAAAGCGATAAATCGCGAATATCACGGTAGATGGTCCGCTCCGATACGCCGAGCCGCTCCGCCAGCAGGGCGGCCGTTGTCAGCCGCCTGCCTCGCAGAATCTGCACGATTTGAAATAAACGGTCGGCGCGTCGGGTCATTTTCTTTTCACATAAGCTCTGAAGATTAAGCCGGCTGGTGCAGGCCGACGCGGTTTCCTTCACTGTCGGTAAACAGGGCGATAGTCCCGATATCATGCGGCAGCGCCAGCGGGCCAAAAACGCATCGCCCGCCAGCAGAGGCTACCCGGTCAAGCGTGGCGGCAAGATCGTGGGTATGCAAATAGATGATAGCGCCATCCAGCGACGGTGTGATGCCATCAAATTTTGCCAGCGCCCCGCCGGTGGCCGGATCCTGATGTGGGAAAACAGCGAGTTCGGCAACATCCATGCTCTCCCGGCGAAGCGCCACCTGCATGACCGGCTCATAAAACGCGATGGCACGATCCATATCGACGACCGGAATTTCAAACCAGTTAATTACATTATGCATACATCCTCCTGTCCATTGTTTGGGTTCAGGAGGAGTGTATGACAAGGCTCCTGACAGCATACTGTCAGGAGTGTTTTACGCGGACGGCGTTGTGCAAACCAATGCCCGTGCGTTATCAAGCAGCCAGGGACGTAAATAGCCAACGGTATTCGATAACGGCAGGACCTCCTCCGGCAGGACAATCCCCAGCTGCTGGCGGATATAGGCCCGCCGGGTGACGATGCGCTGCCAGAGCGCCGGCCAGTTCTCCGCCAGCTCCTCACGTAGCGCCTCATCCGCAACCGCTACGGTATCTTCAATACTGGCCCCGGCATAGCCCGCCCGTGAGGGGATGATATCGATTTGCAGCAGCATGCCGCTACGGATACAGGCCTGGGAGTCCGGCCCTATGGGAGAACACAGCCACTCTTCGTCGGCGACCAGATGGCCGGGGTTCAAATGCCAGTGATACTCTGCTTGCGGTAACACCCGCTCGATCAGCGCATACATCTCACCGCCGCGCATCCCGATACGCAGATTCTCCAGCCAGCTGACCACCGCCCGGAAATAGGGCTTCGCCACCACATCGAGGTAGTCCGCCACCTCCGGCGCCAGCTCCGTTTCATCGCCGACCACGTAGGCTGCCCGGCTGCTTAAGCCGCCTTTAAACCCGGTGGTGAGCGAAAACTTATCGCCGCGACGGATAGCCTTATCGCCAGGATAGAGACGGGCATCGGCGAAGCGATCGCCGGTAGCGGCAATCATTACCACGCTGTTGGGCTGGCCTTCTGCTGCCAGCAGCGCGCCGATCTGTTTTTCCGTTTTTCCCGGCGCGATGGCATTCAAAGCCGTGAGGATCGCCGTCGACGCCAGATTGGCGCCATATTCATAGTGCGCCAGCTCATTAGCAGAATTTACCGTTCTCACACCGCCATCTGGCGCGATAAATATTGCCGTGGCATTGGCCACAGCCGCCTGCTGCCCCGCAGCCTGCCGAATCGCGTCAACGATAAAAGCAGGCAGATCGAACATCTGTGAGCGGTCGTCAGCGCTGCCGGTAAACAGCTTCCAGCCTACCAGGCCCAGCGTTCTCCCGCTGCGTATACCGGCATCCTGCAGCAGCTGAGGCAGACTCTTTTCATTGCTCATTGGCTGATTCGGCAACGAGAACCACGGCGCATGGACCACCCGGTTTTCCAGCCGGGCAAAGGCCGCCAGTTTGAGGTTTTCATTACCCAGCACCAGCACCGCCTCCCCTTCGCGATGCAATACCAGCAAGGCTTCTTCAAAACGAGGGATAAAGCCGGTGAGATATTCGAAGTTCCCGCCGTGCTCTTTATCGGCATACACGATCAGCGTGTCGTAGCCATGCTGGTGTATTTGCGCAAGCACCCTGGCTTTACGCTGGCGTAGGGTTTCATCACTGAGCGTCACGGAAGGCACATCGTGCCAGACGGTGGGCTGGGCGACGGCAGAAAGGACTATGGCGGGCATGGGGAATCTCCATCTCATTAAGCGCTAAGAGTGGAGAGTAGCGAAATTTGGCCGGGCTGTAATAAAAAAATCCCGGCCTTGCGACCGGGATTGCTTTATCTGAACGCGCCAGATTTACGGCAGAATTGACGGCTGATCCGCCCCTTCTTTTTCGACCTTCTGCTGCAGCATATGCTCACGCTTCATGCCCAGCTTCAGCGCCAGTGCGGACGCAACGTAGATAGATGAGGCCGTACCGATGGAGACACCGATCAGCATGGTCAGCGAGAAGCCTTCCAGTACCGGGCCACCAAAGAGATACAGCATCAGGATCACCACCAATGTGGTTCCGGAGGTGATCAAGGTACGATGCAGCGTCTGGGTCAACGACACGTTGAAGATCTCATACGGCGTACCGCGGCGGATCTTACGGAAGTTTTCACGGATACGGTCAGATACCACGATGCTGTCGTTCAGCGAGTAGCCGATAACCGACATCAGCGAGGCAACGATGGTCAGGTCAATCTCGATATGGAACAGCGAGAGGATGCCCATCGTAATGACCACGTCGTGCGCCAGGGCGATAACTACCCCGGCGGCAAGACGCCACTCGAAACGGAAACCAACGTACACCAGGATACAGATTAACGCCGCCAGCAGCGCCAACGCGCCGCTTTGTGCCAGGTCAGCCCCGACGCTCGGCCCCACGAACTCGATTCGCTTAACCGTCGCCGACTGGCTGGTCGATTCGTTAATCACGCTAACGACCTTGCTGCCCAGCTCCTGACTGATGTTGGCATCATGTACCGGCGGCATACGTACCATAATGTCGCGGCTGCTGCCGAAGTTCTGCACCTGCGGCTCTTCAAAACCCGCCTTCTGCAGCGCCTGGCGCATCTGATCCAGTTCGGCCGGTTTTTCGAGGGTAATTTCGATTACCGTACCGCCGGTGAAATCCAGACCCCAGTTAAATCCGCGCACGCCCATCACGACAATGGCAGCAATCAGCAGAAAACCTGAAATGCCGAAAGCCCAGTAGTCCCAGCGCATAAAGTCATAGACTTTACGGCCGTGGTTCAATTGTTCAACAGTATATTCCTGTGCCACAACGCACTCCTCAGATAGACAGCTTTTTAACGCGCTTGCCGCCGTACAGCAGGTTCACGATGGCACGGGTGCCGACGATAGCGGTAAACATCGAGGTTGCCACACCGATACCGGTGGTAATCGCAAACCCTTTAATTGCACCGGTACCGACCGCGTACAGGATGATAACTTTGATCAACGTCGTAATGTTCGCATCGAAGATCGAGCTGAATGCGCCCCGGTAACCTTCATCAATCGCCTGCTGAACAGAACGTCCGTTGCTCAACTCTTCTTTAATACGTTCGTTGATCAGTACGTTAGCATCGACCGCTACCGCCAGTGTTAACACGATACCCGCAATCCCCGGCATACTCAGCGTGGCCCCAGGAAGCAGGGACATGATACCGACGATCAGGACCAGGTTAGCCACCAGCGCAGAGGTCGCGATCAGACCGAATTTCTTATAGAAGAAAATCATGAACAGGATAGAGACCACCAGACCGGCCAGACACGCTTCCAGACCCTGTTTGATGTTCTGCATACCCAGAGTCGGGCCGATGGTACGTTCTTCAACGATCTGAATCGGCGCAATCAGCGCACCCGCACGCAGCAGCAGAGAGAGCTGACGCGCTTCATTTGGGTTGCTGATACCGGTAATACGGAAGCTGTTACCCAGGCGAGACTGGATGTTGGCGATGTTAATCACCTCTTCCTCTTTCACCAGAATGGCACGACCGTTAGCATCTTTCTTACCGCTGTCTTTATACTCCACGAACAGGGTCGCCATCGGTTTACCGATGTTGTCCTTAGTGAAGTTAGACATGATGTTACCACCTGCGCTATCCAGCGAGATGTTAACCTGCGGCTGGTTGAACTCGTCCATGCTGGAAGTGGAGTCGGTGATATGGTCACCGGTCAGAATCACGCGCTTGTACAGCACAACCGGCCGGCCTTCACGAGTATCTTTCACTTCAGAGTCGCCAGGGACACGGCCGGAAGCGGCGGCGGCACTGTCAACGTTGCTGTTAACCAGACGGAACTCCAGCGTCGCCGTGGCGCCAAGAATTTCTTTCGCCCGAGCGGTATCCTGAATACCCGGCAGTTCAACCACGATACGGTCGGCACCCTGACGCTGTACCAGCGGCTCGGCAACACCCAGTTGGTTAACACGGTTACGCAGAATGTTGATGTTCTGCTGCACGGCGTATTCGCGGGCTTCTTTCAGACGCTCATCGGTCATCACCGCTTTCAGGCCGGTAGCGCCCTGCGTGGAGATAACCAGATCGCGGTGACGCGGGCTCAGCCAGGAGATGGCCTGATCGCGTGCGGCGCTATCGCGAAAAGCGATGCTCAGACCATAATTGTCTTCCTTACGCACGGTGGAGTAAGGGATGCCTTTTTCACGCAGCTCGCTGCGCAGGCTGTCGATATTTTGTTCCTGCAGTTTTCCCAGCGCGGTGTCCATATCCACTTCCATCAGGAAGTGTACGCCGCCGCGCAGGTCAAGACCCAGCTTCATCGGCTCGGCATGGATAGCCGCTAACCAGCGAGGAGTCGCCGGAGCTAAGTTCAGCGCCACGACGTATTTATCACCTAACACGTCCACCAGCACTTCACGTGCGCGCAGCTGGACATCGGTGGTGTCGAAGCGCGCAAGGATTGCGCCCTCTTCCAGTGCCACAGACTTAGCGGTAATTTTTTCTTCTTGTAACGTTTTCTGGACCTGGATCAGCGTTTGCTCACTGGCGGCGACACCGCGCGCGCCAGTGATTTGAACGGCCGGATCCTCACCATACAGGTTGGGGAGCGCATACATCAGGCCGACGATAATAACGACGACCAGCATGATGTACTTCCACAAAGGATAACGGTTTAACACGGCAGTTCCCTTAGGGAAAAGTGGATTACAGTGCCTTCATGGTGCCTTTCGGCAGAACGGCAGCTACGAAGTCACGTTTGATAACCACTTCAGTGGTGTCGTTCAGCGCGATAGCAATGTATCCGCTTTCAGCAACTTTCGTGACGCGACCAACCAGGCCGCCATTCGTCAGCACTTCATCGCCCTTGGCGATAGAGTTCATCAGGTTTTTATGTTCTTTGGTGCGCTTCTGCTGTGGGCGCAGGATCATGAAATAGAAAATCAGACCGAACACCACCAGCATCAGAATCAGAGACATCGGGCTACCCTGCGCCGCGCCACCGGTTGCTGCTACCGCATCAGAAATAAAAAAGCTCATTCAAATTCCCTCATTATTAAAATTAATCAACGTTCAAAGGAGGAACAGGTCGCCCCTGACGTTGGTAAAAATCGGTCACGAAGCTCTCTAATTTACCCTCTTCGATAGCCTTACGTAAACCAGCCATTAAACGCTGATAGTAGCGAAGGTTATGAATGGTATTGAGGCGCGCGCCCAATATTTCGTTGCAACGATCGAGATGATGCAAGTAAGCGCGTGAATAATTGCGACATGTATAGCAATCACACTCGGCATCCAGCGGCGCGGTGTCGCTTTTATGCTTCGCATTACGAATCTTCACCACGCCATCGGTGACGAACAGGTGGCCGTTGCGCGCGTTGCGCGTGGGCATGACGCAGTCGAACATGTCGATACCGCGACGCACCCCTTCAACCAGATCTTCTGGCTTGCCGACGCCCATCAGATAGCGCGGTTTGTCGGCCGGGATCTGCGGGCAAACGTGCTCCAGGATACGGTGCATGTCTTCCTTCGGCTCACCGACAGCCAAACCGCCGACAGCGTAGCCATCAAAGCCGATATCTACCAGACCTTTAACGGAGATATCACGTAAATCTTCGTAAACGCTGCCCTGGATAATGCCAAACAGCGCATTTTTATTGCCAAGAGAGTCAAAACGGTCGCGGCTGCGCTGCGCCCAGCGCAGAGACATTTCCATCGAGCGCTTAGCGTAATCCCAGTCCGCCGGATACGGCGTACATTCGTCGAAGATCATCACGATATCGGAACCGAGATCGTACTGAATCTCCATCGATTTTTCCGGATCGAGGAAAATGGGGTCGCCATTAATTGGGTTGCGGAAGTGGACGCCCTGCTCGGTAATTTTGCGGATATCGCCCAGGCTGAACACCTGGAAGCCGCCGGAATCGGTCAGGATGGGTCCTTTCCACTGCATAAAATCATGCAGGTCACCGTGCAGCTTCATGATTTCCTGGCCCGGACGTAACCACAGGTGGAACGTGTTGCCGAGGATAATTTGCGCGCCGGTGGCTTCAACTTCTTCCGGCGTCATCCCTTTTACGGTGCCGTAGGTACCAACGGGCATAAAGGCTGGCGTTTCAACCACGCCGCGATCAAACACCAGGCGGCCGCGGCGGGCGCGTCCGTCGGTCGTATCCAGTTCAAATTTCATTTTAACTCCTGCGTCAGAAAAACAGTCTGACGTTAAACACTCATGTCGCGGAGTTATTCCCCGACACGCTCAAAAATAGCCTGCGGATTGTACGTGATAAACATCGCGTCCCCGTAGCTAAAAAAGCGATATTTTTGTTCTACCGCAGCCTTATAGGCATTCATGGTGTGCTGATAGCCAGCAAAGGCTGAAACCAGCATAATCAGAGTCGATTCAGGGAGATGGAAGTTGGTCACCAGCGCATCAACCGCTTTGTACTGATACCCCTGATAGATAAAAATCTGCGTGTCGCCGAAAAACGGCTCAATCAGGTCGTTTTTCGCCGCCTGCGCCGCGCTCTCCAGCGAACGTACGGAGGTGGTGCCCACCGCGATGACCCGGTTGCCGCGCGCTTTCGCCGCCAGCACCGCATCAACGACCTCCTGCGGCACTTCGGCGTACTCGGAGTGCATGATGTGATCTTCAATGGTCTCCACGCGCACCGGCTGGAAAGTCCCCGCGCCAACGTGCAGCGTCACAAACGCCATTTCAATCCCTTTCTCGCGCAGCTTCTCCAGCATCATATCGTCAAAGTGCAGGCCTGCGGTCGGCGCGGCCACAGCCCCCGGCCTGGTGCTGTATACGGTTTGATACAGTTCGCGGTCGGCGTCTTCGTCCGGACGATCGATATACGGCGGCAGCGGCATATGGCCGATGCTGTTGAGGATATCCAGTACCGGGCGTTCGTCGTTAAATTCGACTTCAAACAGCGCGTCGTGACGTGCCACCATCGTGGCGTTGATGCTTTCATCATCGCCCAGCAGCAGCTCCGCTCCCGGCTTCGGCGCTTTAGATGCGCGAATATGTGCCAGAATACGTTTGTCATCAAGCATGCGCTCGACCAGCACTTCAATCTTGCCGCCGCTGGCTTTTCGGCCAAACAGGCGCGCCGGGATCACGCGGGTATTGTTAAAGACCAGCAGATCGCCCGGGTTAAGTTTGTCGAGTAAATCAGTGAAAGTCCCATGCGTCAGCGCTCCCGTCGGACCGTCTAACGACAGCAGGCGACAGCGACTGCGCTCCGGCTGCGGGTAGTGGGCGATCAGGGATTCGGGTAGTTCAAAGGAAAAATCGGTAACGCGCATGACGGTGGCTCAGACTAAATAAAGAGGCGGGTAGTCTAGTGCCGGGGCGTCCTCCCTGCAACCTTTACCCCTCCTGATGAATAACATAATCTATACACAAAACCATTCAAGATGCATCGACGCGGCAGCTGAATGCGTCCCCGGGAGCAGACAGGTGTCTATGGCCGGGTGAGTGATAAATCTGTCAGGAACAGATTTGAACGCCGCGGAGTGGCGGCCCGCGAGGGCGAGGCTCAAAGATGAGCCGGGTAGCTGAAGCCAACAAAGAGGCAGTTTGAAGGATAAAAGGTCTATGAATTTTCTTGCACACCTGCACTTAGCCCATCTCGCCGACAGTTCCCTGCCCGGCAATCTTCTGGCCGATTTTGTTCGCGGCAATCCCCAGTCGGACTTCCCGGCCGACATTGTCGACGGCATTTTTATGCACCGGCGCATCGATGTCATGACCGATAATCTGCCGGAAGTAAAAGCAGCGCGCGACTGGTTTCGCCCGCAGACCCGCCGCGTGGCGCCCATTACGCTGGATGTGATGTGGGATCACTTCCTGTCGTATCACTGGGCGCGCATTTCACCCGATATGCCGCTCAATGAGTTTGTCCGCTATGCCCAGGCACAGGTAACGCCGGTGTTACCCGATTCGCCGCCGCGTTTCGTGAATCTCAATGCCTATTTGTGGTCGGAGCGCTGGCTTGAACGCTATGAAGATATGGACTTTATTCAGAGCGTCCTCAACGGCATGGCCAGCCGTCGTCCGCGCCTTGATGCCCTGCGCGACTCCTGGCAGGATCTGGATACGCACTACGATAAACTCGAGCAGCAGTTCTGGACTTTTTATCCGCGAATGATGGCGCAGGCCGCCAGGCGCGAACTATAAAGATTGCGCTTTCTCACAGAAAGGCTATCCTGAACAACGTTTTCCGATATAAATTGATAGGTAAAACCTATCTCATTGATTGTCAACGTCACGTTGAGTTCGCATGAACCAGTCCCTATACTTGCCCGCGTTGCGTTCCAATTAACCTTATTATTAACAGGAGAATCATATGGTTCTGGTCACTCGTCAGGCTCCGGATTTTACCGCAGCAGCTGTTTTAGGTAACGGCGAAATCGTTGAGAAATTCAACTTCAAACAACACACCAACGGTAAAGCGACCGTCCTGTTCTTCTGGCCGATGGACTTCACCTTCGTTTGCCCGTCTGAGCTGATCGCTTTTGACAAACGTTACGAAGAATTCCAGAAACGCGGCGTAGAAGTTGTTGGCGTCTCCTTCGACTCTGAATTCGTTCACAACGCATGGCGTAACACCCCGGTAGACCAGGGCGGTATCGGTCCGGTTAAATACGCGATGGTTGCTGATATCAAACGTGAAATCCAGAAAGCTTACGGTATCGAACACCCGGACGAAGGCGTGGCGCTGCGCGGCTCCTTCCTGATCGACGCTAACGGCGTCGTTCGCCACCAGGTAGTAAACGATCTGCCGCTGGGTCGTAACATCGACGAAATGCTGCGTATGGTTGACGCGCTGCAGTTCCACGAAGAGCACGGTGAAGTTTGCCCGGCACAGTGGGAAAAAGGAAAAGAAGGTATGGCGGCTTCTCCGGAAGGCGTTGCTAAATACCTGACCGAGAACGTGTCCAGCCTGTAATCGGCCCATGTTCAGAAAAAGGCTCGCGCATGCGGGCCTTTTTTATCTTCTGCCGCAGCACATGTTGCGCTCTCGCGCGCAGTCGCCGCCCCTCATGCTTTCCAGACGGCTTTTTTGTTATCAAACTCAAGCTTTGGTAAAAAACTGCCATGATATTTGTGATACGCGAAGCACTTCTAAAAAATAATTCTCTCTTATTTTTGTTCTGTCCCGCCTGATATTTTTTTAAAATTCCATACTCCAATTATAACCAATTGATAATTAACATAATAATAAATGTTATTTTCCCTTAAAAAATAACGCAAAGATCATTCCACTGTGATCAACTTCAAGGTTTAAAAATTCAAATGTGACCTGAACCATGATTTCCTGCGTTCTATTTCGTCATGATTTAACTCAGAAAATAAATGCGTTAAGGATTGGATTATGGAAATCATTTTTGATCGCCGGTTAATCGCACTTGATCAGAACATTACCAGCGCCAGTCAGGCTATCGAATTATCCGGGACGCTGCTGGCCCGCCAGCAAATTTGTCGCCCCGAATACATCACCGCGATGCTCGACGTCTATAAGGATTTTGGTCCCGCCATTGTTATTGATAGCGGGCTGGCGATGCCCCACGCACGCCCCGAAAAAGGGGCCATCCGCACCGGTTTTTCTTTAATCACCACCCGCCAGCCGCTTCACTTTGGTCACGAGGAGTTTGACCCGGTGAGCGTCATTATCGGTATCGCCGGCGCCGATGCCGATAACCATATAAAAATGATCCAGATAATCGCCGCACTGATTGAATCAGATATTGTGTCGTTCCTTCGCGAAGAGCATGACATCAATGCCGTATTCAATTTCATCCACAATAAAATGGAGTCGTCATTATGTTAGTTATCAGAACAGTTTGTGGTAACGGGATTGGCAGTTCATTAATGGCCGCAAGCAATGTCAAAAAAATATGTGATGAATTAGGGATCAAAGCTGACGTCGCCTCCGTTGATTTTGCCAATGCCGTAGGAGAGAAAGCCGATCTCTATATCACCATCAAAGAATTAGCCAATCAGTTCCCTGCACATTGTCAGGTCGCCATCATTCGCAGCTATGTACATAAAGCAAAAATTGCTGAAGATATTACCGACGCTCTGACAAAAATTGCTGCGACTCATTCTTAATCATTATTAAGGACACGATCATGCAGGCTATACTCACATTCTTATCAGAAATATTCAGCCAACCCGCATTTCTGATGGGGATTATCGCATTTGTCGGTTTAGTGGCACTGCGCTCCCCCGGAAATAAACTTCTCACCGGTACCTTAAAGCCCATCCTCGGTTATTTAATGCTCAGCGCCGGCGCTGGGGTTATCGTTGCCAACCTCAATCCGCTCGGCGGAATTATCGAAGCCGGATTTAATATTCGCGGCGTTATTCCTAACAACGAGGCTATTGTTTCCGTCGCCCAGAAGGTACTGGGTGTGGAAACCATGAGTATATTGCTGTTAGGTTTTATTTTTAACCTGCTGATTGCCCGCTGCACTAAGTATAAATATATCTTCCTTACCGGTCACCACTCTTTCTTCCTCGCCTGTCTGTTCTCGGCGGTACTGCAGGCGGCAGAATTCCGCGGCTGGATGCTGGTATTGATTGGCGGATTCTTACTCGGCTCCTGGTCGGCGATCTCTCCGGCTATTGGCCAACGCTATACCAAGCAGGTCACCGAAGATGGCGGCATTGCGATGGGGCACTTTGGCTCGCTGGGGTATTACATCTCCGCATGGATCGCCAGCAAAACCGGCAACCCGGCGAACTCCTTCGCCGATACCGAAATCTCTGAGAAATGGGGCTTTCTGCGCGATACCACGGTCACTACCGGGATCGTGATGTTCGTTATCTACTTTGTCTGTAGCGCCGTGGCCGGCACCGAATACCTGCGGACAATCACTGACCAGAACATGCTGATCTTCTCTATTCTGACCGGCCTGCAGTTTGCCGTCGGCGTCGCCATCGTCTACAACGGCGTGCGTCTGATCCTTGGCGATCTGGTACCGGCATTCCAGGGGATTAGCCAGAAGCTGATTCCCGATTCGATTCCGGCCGTTGACTGCGCGGTGTTCTTTACGTTTAGCCCAACGGCGGTGGTCGTCGGTTTTATCAGCTCCTTTATCGGCGGTCTGGTCGGGATGCTGCTGCTGGGCGCCTTCGGCATGGCGCTGATCATTCCCGGTATGGTGCCGCATTTCTTCTGCGGCGGGACCTCCGGCGTTTTCGCCGACAAGCTGGGCGGCAAGCGGGGCTGCGTCATTGCCTCGTTCATTGGCGGCATCTTCCTCGCCTTCCTGCCGGCGATGTTGCTACCGGCTTTAGGCAGCCTGGGCTTTGAGAACAGTACCTTTGCCGATTTCGATTTCGCGGTATGGGGCATCATTATCGGTAATGCGTTTACCCAGTTTGGCCAGATAACCATCTATTTGATTTGCCTCGCCCTGCTCATCGCGCTGCTGGTGCCTTTCTGCTTCCGCTCAGTGCGCGTGGTAGGAGATACGCTCAGCTACGAAGCGCTCACGGCGAATAAGAAAAATGAATAGGGTTTCATTTTTCCCTGCGGGAAGCATTCTTCCCGCAGCTGACGACATTATCAGGAGTAGTTATGGCTATATTGTCCATAGGTTTTTCATGTTTTGATCAGTTCTTCTTTCTGAATGAGTGGCCGCAGGAAAACACCAAAAACTTCTGCCACGACTTTATTGAAAGCGGCGGCGGTCCAGCGGCAAATGCCGCATGGCTGCTGGGATTATGGGGCGAGGATGTCTATTACATCGGTCATCTAAATGCGGATATTTACGGTCAGCGTATCGTCGATGAATTTGCTCAGGCCGGAGTCGATACCAGCCACATCGTCTTTTCCGATGAGATGATCACCCCGCTGGCGTCGGTGTTGGTTAACCGTTTAACGGGCTCGCGAACCATTATTACCCGTAAAATGCAAACGCCACCTTCGCTGACCTACGATCAAAAACTGAAACTTGACGATCTCGCACAGCGCCTTATTGCTTCAGAAGAGCCGGTTACTCTGTTAATTGATGGTCACGAAGCCGAAATCAGCGAGTATTTAATTAAAAAACTCCCCGCAGCCCGCGTGGTCATGGATGGCGGTTCGTTACGCGCCAGTAATATCAAACTGGCGGCCTGGACAGATTATTTCGTCGTCAGCGAACATTTCGCCAGAGACTATATGAGCTACCGTGCGCTGAGCACAGAGAAAGAGCTAAAAACAGCGCTTCTCGAACTGAATAAAATCTGCCGGGGCGAAGCTTTTATTACTCTTGGAGAAAAAGGCTGTGCCTTTTTAAAGAGCGGGATGCTGCATATTGTTCCCGCCTGGCAATGTCAGGCCGTCGATACGACCGGCGCCGGCGATGTTTTTCATGGTGCTTTCACTTACGGCGTTCATTATTCATGGCATATCGATAATATTATTCTTTTTGCCAGCCTGACCGCCGCAATCTCTATTGAGAAAAAAGGTGTTCGTGAATCCATGCCGGATCTTGCCGTTGTTCATAACGCATTAAATAGCTACGAAAGAAACTTAACGCAGTATTTTGATGAATAATTAATTCCGAGGTGATTATGTTAGTTTCTATGAAGGACATGCTTCAGCATGCCCTACGGGACGGTTATGCCGTAGGGCAGTTCAATATTAATAATCTGGAATGGGTTGGCGCCGTATTAAGCACCGGGCAACAGCTCCGCTCACCCATTATTTTGGGGGTCTCCGGCGGCACGGTAAAACATATGCTGGGCCTGAAATGCATTCACGACATCGTGGTGAATGCGATGGACTATCTACAGATTGATATTCCGGTCGCCTTGCATCTCGATCACGGGACCACGCGCGAGGCCTGTGAAGCGGCCATTGAAGCTGGCTTTAGCTCAATTATGTTTGATGGCTCCCATTTGCCGTTTGCGGAAAACCTGGCGATCACCCGCCATCTGGTCGACCTGGCGCACAGCAGAGGCATCTCCGTCGAAGCCGAGCTGGGAACCATTGCCGGCAGTGAAGATGGCATCGTGAATTCTGAGGTTATCTATGCCGATCCGCAGGAGTGTTTTACCCTGGTCAGCGAAACGCAGGTAGACTGCCTCGCCGCCGCGCTCGGTTCTACGCACGGGCTTTATAAAGGGAAGGCTAAACTCGGCTTTGCCGAAATGAAAGCCATATCAGAGCTGGTCAAGGTGCCGCTGGTACTTCACGGCGGGACCGGCATTGCTGACGACGATATACGCAAAGCGATTGCCTGCGGTACGGCAAAAATTAACGTCAACACCGAGAATATGTACGCCTGGTGTGAGGCCGTGAAAGCGCTGTTTGCCGCCGATAACGGCCACGATATTAACGATCCACGCAAAGTTATCCAGCAAGGCTTGCTGCCCGTACGCGAGATGGTTGCCCGCCGGATCCAGCTATTTGGCTCTCAGAACCGAGGCTAAGTCCGGCATTATCATTGATGCTCAAGCAGATGGTTGCGCTACGCGCTCCCCCGGCGATCTGGCCTGAGGAGCGCGTAAACCTGGAAGAGGCTAAAACGCGAAGCAGGAACAGCCCATCACGCCCCAGAACGCCTGTTCGTCCGACACCGGCACCGACGACTTACGGGCAATATCATGCTGATGACCGTGCACGCCGCAGCTGCCGCAGCACTGGTGCATCTGTACTATCGCCCCGATTTTCACTGCCGCAGGCGGAGCGGAACGATAGTGGCCCGGCACCTTAACCACCGGAGACCACTCCGGCAGAACAGGAATCGGCGGCGGCGCCAGCGGCGAGAAATGCCCTGCGGCATAAACCACTTTGCCATCGACCACCGTCAGCACCGACTCAATGCCTTTGATCTCCTCTTCCGGCACGCTGAAATAGTCTTTGGACAGCACCACCAGATCGGCCAGCTGATCTTTCTCAATACGCCCTTTTTTGCCTTGTTCACTGGAGAACCAGGCGCTGCCCGCGGTCCACAGTTCCAGCGCCACCTCGCGCGGCAGACGGTTACTCTCGTCATACATCGCCATGCCGCCCACGGTACGCCCGGAGACCAGCCAGTAGAGCGCGGTCCACGGGTTGTAGCTTGCGACACGCGTCGCATCGGTCCCCAGCCCCACCGGCACGTCCAGCTCCAGCATTTTCGCCACCGGCGGCGTATGCTTGACCGCATCTTTGCCATAGCGATCGACAAAATATTCGCCCTGAAAAGCCATTCGGTGCTGCACCGCGATACCGCCGCCGAGCGCCTTCACGCGTTCAATATTCCGCTCGGTAATGGTCTCCGCATGGTCAAAGAACCAGTGCAGGCCGTTAAACGGAATATCGCGATTCACCTTCTCAAAAACATCCAGCATCCGGCTGATGGATTCATCATAGGTCGCATGCAGGCGGAACGGCCAGCGGTGCTCCACCAGATGGCGTACCACCCGCTCCAGCTCATCTTCCATCCCTTGCGGCAGATCCGGACGCGGCTGCAGGAAATCTTCAAAATCCGCCGCCGAGAAGACCAGCATTTCGCCGGCGCCGTTGGCACGGAAAAAGTCGGTCCCCTGCCCCGGTTTCAGCATATCGGTCCAGCGTTCGAAATCATCCAGCTCCTGTTTTGGCCGCTGGGTAAACAGGTTATAGGCAATACGCACGGTCATCTGCTCTTGCGCATGCAGCTGTTCAATAATTTCATAATCTTCCGGATAGTTCTGGAAACCGCCCCCGGCATCGATCGCGCTGGTGAGGCCAAGCCGGTTCAGCTCACGCATAAACTGACGCGTCGAATTGACCTGCAGCTCCAGCGGCAACTTCGGCCCTTTCGCCAGGGTCGCATAGAGAATCATCGCGTTAGGTTTGGCGATCAGCATCCCGGTGGGGTTACCGTGGCTGTCGCGCACGATTTCACCGCCGGCCGGATCCGGCGTCTCTTTGGTGTAACCCACGGCCTTCAGCGCCGCACGGTTCAGCAGCGCGCGATCGTAGAGATGGAGGACAAATACCGGCGTATCCGGCGCCGCCTCGTTCAACTCCTCGAGGGTGGGCATACGCCGTTCGGCGAACTGAAATTCACTCCAGCCGCCGACAACGCGCACCCACTGCGGAGACGGCGTGCGATCGGCCTGATCTTTCAGCATGCGCAGCGCGTCGGCCAGCGACGGAACCCCCTCCCAGCGTAGCTCGAGATTATAATTCAGCCCGCCGCGGATCAGGTGCAGGTGGGAATCGTTCAGACCGGGGATCACCGTATGACCTTGTAGATCAACTATCTGTGTCCCTTGCGCAGCAAAACTCATGATCCGATCGCTGCTGCCGGTGGCGAGGATCTTGCCGTTGGCGATGGCGATCGCCTCGGTCAACGGATTAGTGCGGTCGAGTGTATGAATTCGGCCGTTGGTAAGGATCAGTGTGGCAGTTTGCGACATAACGCTCTCCTTCAGGAGGCTGACTCAGTTTTTCTTTAACCAGCCAGCAAACAGACGGGTCACGATGGGCATCCAGAACCAGACCACCAGCGCGACCACACAGGCATCATTTATCAAATGCAGCAGCAGGCTTCCCCGCAATGAGGGAAGGAACATCCCGGTCAGCCAGGGCACCAGGTTAGTGCTGGGAAAGATCACCAGCAGCGTAATCAGAAACTGCTTCCAGCGCAGCGGCTGGCGTACGTTCGCCGCCGGTGGAGTGAACCAGAAGGCCGGCTCGGTCCGCACTTCCGTGCGATCGCCTTCATTGAGCAGCGGCGCAATTTCCGCGACCAGTTCGCGACGCGTTTCTGACTGCGTCCAGGCATAGAGGTGTTCAATGGTGTCAAAACGAATAATGACGCTCCATAAATTCTGCCCGGCGGTCGGGCGAATCACGTTAGCGCCCAGATGGCCGGGAAACTCTGCCGCGACAGGCATAATTTTACCTAACCATTGCTCATAGCGTTCCCCGTGTTCAGGGTCGAGCGTATGGCTTATTACCAGGGTCACCGATTTCTGTTGCGTCATGACCGGGCTCCTTGCTGCGGAGAAGGGCGGGATTTCCCCCCCTTCTCCATCAATGACAATACACAAAATCATTCATGCTGCGTCGAAGCGGCAAGCTTGTACGCCCCCGGTCACTGACATAAGTCAGCGACCGGGGCGGGCAAACGAAGGCCACACAGAGACAGCCTGAAGGACGAAGTGTATTCAGGCTTTACGTTCCGGCGCGCCGTGTACCATGGTATAGGCATAATCCACGCCCATCCCGTAAGCGCCGCTGTGTTCGCGAACCAGATCCATGACCGCGTCATACGTCTCTTTGCGTGACCAGTCGCGCTGGTATTCCAGCAATACCTGCTGCCAGGTGACCGGAACAGCGCCGGCCTGCACCATGCGATCAATTGACCGTTCATGGGCGTCAACGGAGGTGCCGCCGGAGGTGTCGGTAACCACGTAGACTTCAAACCCCTCTTCCAAAGCCATCAGCGCCGGGAAGGTCAGGCACACTTCGGTCCACAGCGCAGAAATAATCAATTTTTTGCGTCCGGTGGCTTTGACCGCCTTAACAAAAGCGGCATCTTCCCAGGAGTTCATCGACGTACGTTCAATCGGTTTAACCTGCGGATGGACCGCCAGTAATTCTGGCCAGATATAGCCGCTAAAACTTTTGGTCTCAACGGAAGTATAAATAACCGGAACATTAAAAATCTTGCCGGCTTTCGCCAGGGCAACGGTGTTGTTTTTCAGCGTCTGACGGTCAATATTGGCAACGCCAAACGACATCTGCGGCTGATGGTCAATAAAGATTAGGGCAGAGTTGGTTGGATCGATCAGTTCCCGAATAGACATGACATACCTTCTTAATCAATAAGTTAAAGAGATATAAAACAAGTTACTGTGGGTCTGAATCGTGAAGGATAAAGCATGCTGAGTATAGTCAGTTATTTCTAACGAGTTATTAAAGAAATTCTCCGTGCTATTGCTAAATGTATAAGCTACGGGCGATAAATTTCAGACGTATGAAGGCGGAAAGAGAGGAAGATAATGGGGTAAAAATATAAAAACCTGGCTGTCTGGTTAGCAATGCTTATCAAAAATTTACGCGAAAGGGTTCTAAATTATTCACTGGCATTGACCATCCGGCTTCGGTAAAACTGAGTCACCCTTGTTAACCGGTAAGTAATGGATGCGCTTAAACCATGATGTTCTGCTGATTCTGGACGCGTTAGATACCCACGGGTCTTTCGCCACCGCCGCAGAGTCGTTGTATAAGACCCCTGCCGCCTTGAGCTATATGATCCAGAAGCTGGAAAGCGATCTGGATATCACTCTGCTGGATCGCAGCGGTCATCGGGCGAAATTTACCGATACCGGCCGAATGGTGCTGGAAAAGGGTCGTTTGCTGCTCAACGCCGCAAAAGATCTGGAAAAACAGGCCGTCCAGCTGGAAGCCGGCTGGGAGCGGGATCTGGATATCGCGCTCGATGCCTCTTTCCCTTTTGAACGTCTGCTGCCGCTGATCGACGCTTTTTACGCGCAAAACCCGCAAACCCGGCTCAACTTTACCCACCATACGCTGGCCGGCTCCTGGGAAGAGCTGACCCGCAACGGCGCAGATATTATTCTCGGCGCCATCAACGAACCGCCCACCTCCGCCGAATGGTCGTGGAAAATGGTCGGCGCGCTGGATAATGTCTTCGTTGTCGCCCCCGCTCACCCGCTCGCCGAAGCGACGCAGCCGCTCAACAACAAGCAGCTGAGCCTGCATCGCGCGGTGGTGATTAGCGACAGCGCCCGCTATTGCCATCCGCTCAACAGCAACCTCCTCGCTGAACAGCCGCAAATTCGCGTCGACGATTTTGCCAGCAAGGTGGCGCTGCTGCGCGCCGGGCTGGGCTGCGGTTTTTTACCTCGCCATATCGCACAGCCGTGGCTGGAGAACGGGGAGCTGATAGAAAAGCCGGTTCTCTCCTGCCGCGAGAAAGATCTCACCTATATCGCCTGGCGCAGCGATAACGACGGCCTCGCCCAGCGCTGGTGGCGGGAGGCGATTCTCCGCGACCCGTTCCTGAACCAGCTCTACTCCTGACGGCTGAACCAGACGCTGGCGGAAATAGCGGGCAGGCTCAGCACGCCATCATGCAACGTACCGGCGCCCTCTTGCACCTGCCATGCGCCAACGTCCAGCAGCGGCGAATCCTCGACAACCACTTCGCAGGCTTCGCCGCGGTTGATGGCCACCAGCACGCGCAGCTGCTTATACACACGAGCAAATACCACCACGTTCTCTTCGGCATAAATGACCTGGCAGCCGCCGTATCGCAGTGCCTTATTGGCTTTGCGCAGCTTCGCCATCCGCTTATACAGCCCCAGCAGCACGGTATCCTGCAGGGCGGGATCCCACGGGAAGGGTTTACGACAGAAGGGATCGTTGTTGCCATCGACGCCCACTTCATCGCCGTAGTAGATGCAGGGTACGCCCGGCCAGCAAAACAGCCACACGACCGCCAGCGGCAGGCGTGCGACATCTCTGCCCAGCAGCGACTTAAATCGCGCGGTATCGTGACTGTCCAGCTGGTTAAACATCCGCAGCTGCTGCTGATGCGACAGCCCGGCGCGATAGTTATCCATCCAGGCGACGCAGGTCTGCGCGTCAATCTTCTGCGGATCGTAAGAGATATCGGTATTGGCGAGGAATCCCCACAGCGGGAAGGTAAAACCGCGGTAGTTCATGGCGGCATCTTCAGCGTCCGCCTGGAGCCACTGGCGGGCGTCACCAAAATGCTCGCCGAAGACAAAGGATTCGGGCTGCGTCTGCTTCGCCGCCGCGGTAATACCGGCAATATGGCGCAGGTTGTTGTGCGCCCCGCCGCCTTCACCCAGCATATGCACCACGTCCAGCCGCCAGCCGTCCATGCTCCACGGCGCTTTCAGCCAGTGGCGGACAATACTGTCTTCTCCGGCGTAGATTTCATTCACCAGGCTTGCGGACTGATAATCCAGCTTAGGCAGGCTGGCGTAGCCCAGCCAGCTATGCGCTTCCCCTTCGGGAGAGATGGTAAACCAGTCGCGCCACGGCGAATCGGCATGGTGACACGCCCCGCTGCTGCCGCGCTGGTGGCGGTCGAACCAGGCGTGCGAATCGCCGGTATGGTTAAACACACCGTCAAGAATCAGACGCATCCCTTCGCGCTGCGTGTTGTGGCGCAGACGCAGCAGCGCGCCGTCGCCGCCGAATTGCGGATCGACGCGGCGATAATCTTCGGTATCGTATTTATGCACGCTGGGGGCGACAAATACCGGGTTCAGATAGAGCGCAGTCACGCCAAGCTGCTTGAGATACGGCAGTTTCTCGCTGATGCCGTCAAGATCGCCGCCATAAAAGGTGGAACCGCCCGCTTCACCGGTTAACGGCTCATCCCACGATTTCCGGACAATGTCGCGCCCGGCGGCGTGATGATGATAGACCCGATCCTGTTCCGCTTCTCGCGTCTCGCTGCGCGCAAAACGATCTGGGAAAATTTGATAAAAGACCTGATCGGCCACCCACTGCGGGCCGCGATCCGGCAGATCGACGGCGAACTGCTCCAGCCTCGCCGGCGGAAAACGGTTAAAGCCCTGCGGCGTGAACCAGCGCTGACGATCCGCCCACAGCAGCTTAAAACTGTAGCGCCGACGCGGCTGGCCGCTGGCAAGATTGATTTCGCCCCGCCACGCAACAACGCCCGGATGCGGTTCCTGGCGCAGTCGGTGCATTGGCAGCGAGAGCTCTTCATTATCTTCTTCCGCACGCAACGTCACCCGCTGCGGCAGATCGTCGCCGCTGAGCCATAAAGTGATAAAGAGTCGTTCCTGCTGCTCCTTGATAAACGGAGCCACAGGCAGGTGCCATGCCTTCAACATCGTCATTCCTCTCTCTTTAGAATGGGCACACCTTGCCACAGCCCACAGGCGGATGACTCATCATCACAGGAATTATTGGGGGAGGATAATGGGGGTGGAGAGCGCGCCTGCCAAATCGGACAGGCGCGGGGGAAGCGTTACTGTGCCTGCGCCAGCTGGCGGTCGCGGCGAGTTTTCCACTGCCAGCCAGCCAGCAGCAGCACAATCCAGGCGAAACCGACGTACAGCGAGATACGGGTGTCCGGATGGTAGCCAATCAGCGCAATAATAAAGACGAGGAACACCAGACCCACGGCAGTCGTGGCGACGCCACCCGGTACCTTAAACTTCAGCGCTTTCGCCTCTTCCGGCGACAGGCGACGGCGAAAGGCAATCTGCGACAGCAGGATCATGATCCACACCCAGACGGTGGCGAAGGTGGCCAGTGACGCAATCACCAGGAAGACGTTTTCCGGCATGATGTAGTTAAGATAGACCGCAAACAGCAGCGCAACGGTCATCACCATCACCGTCACCCACGGGATCCCGCGACGCGAAGTCCTGGCGAAAATCTTCGGCGCGCTGCCCTGCTCGGCCATGCCGTGCAGCATACGTCCGACGCCGAAGACGTCGCTGTTAATCGCCGACAGCGAGGCGGTCAGCACCACAAAGTTAAGGATGCTGGCGGCAAACGCAATGCCCATATGCTGGAAGGTCAGAACGAACGGGCTGCCGTCAGTGCCCACCTGATTCCACGGATAAATGGACATAATCACGAACAGCGTGCCGACATAGAACACCAGAATGCGCATCGGGACCGAGTTAATCGCGCGCGGAATGGATTTCTCCGGGTCTTTCGCTTCACCGGCGGTGATGCCGATGATCTCTATCCCGCCGTAGGCGAACATCACCATCTGCAGCGACATCACCATTCCCAGCCAGCCGTTGCTGAAGAAGCCGCCGTTGCTCCACAGATTATGGATGCCGGTAGGCTGTCCGCCGTTGCCGATCCCCCAGATAATGATGCCGAAACCGGCAAGAATCATGATGATGATGGTGGCAACTTTAAAGAACGAGAACCAGAACTCCAGCTCGCCGAAGACCTTAACGCTCATCAGGTTGACGGCGCAGATAATCAGCACCACGCTGAGCACCCATATCCAGTGCGGTACCGTCGGAAACCAGACGCCCATATAAATCCCGAAAGCCGTCACGTCGGCAATCGCGACAATCAGAATTTCAAAGCAGTAGGTCCAGCCGGTGATATAGCCCGCCAGCGGACCGAGATAATCCTGCGCATAGCGGGAAAATGAGCTGGCGGCAGGGTTGTGTACCGACATCTCTCCCAGCGCGCGCATAATGATGTACGCGGCCGCGCCGCCGATAATATAGGCCAGCAGGACGCTTGGGCCCGCCATTTTAATGGCGTCAGCTGAACCATAGAACAGGCCGGTACCAATTGCGGATCCCAGCGCCATAAAGCGGATATGCCGGGTACTTAGCCCGCGCTTAAGTTTGTTACTACTTTCCATCGTATTCCATGCCGTTTTTCTCTTCAGACCTTCGCCGGAGCAGGCCGCAAAAGAGGATTACCTGAAAAACAAAAAACCACGGGACCCAAAGTCCCGTGGCTTAACACTGATTAAAACCGTCGGTTAATGCGCGCTGGAGGTCACCTGACGTCCTGCCGCACGGTCCCAGATCACCGCCAGAACCACCATCACGGCGGTAGGCATCAGCCAGGCAAGACCCTGTTCAGCCAGCGGCAGACGCGAGGTCCAGGCCGGTAACATCTCCGCGAACGCCGACGATTTAATGCCGTCAATGATACCAAACATCAGGCTGATAAACATGGCCGGCGCAATGACGCGGGACGAATTATGCCACCAGTTGCGGGTAAAGCTTAAGACCACCAGGGCGATACATGGCGGATAGATAGCCGTCAGCACCGGAATCGAAATCTGAATCAGATGGCTCAGCCCCAGGTTGGAGACCGCCATCGAGAAAATGCCGAGGATAAATACCAGCGCGCGATAGGATAATGGCAGGTACTGCGCGAAGAACTCCGCACAGGCGCAGGTCAGGCCCACCGCGGTCACCAGACAAGCGATGAAAATCAGCGCCGCCAGCATAAAGCTCCCCGCGCCACCGAAGGTGTGCTGGACATAGGCATGCAGAATCGCCGCGCCGTTAGCGGATTGATCCACCAGTGTCGCGCTATCAGACCCGAGGCGGAACAGCGCCAGATACAGCAGCGTCAGCCCCACGCCGGCCATCAGTCCGGCCCAGACGGTGTAGCGAGTCAACAGGCGCGCTTCCGTTACGCCGCGAGAGCGCGCGGCGTTAACAATGACGATACCGAACACCATTGCACCCAGCGTATCCATGGTCAGATAGCCGTTAACGAAGCCGTTAGAGAACGGCGCGGTGCGGTAAGCTTCCAGCGCATTGCTGATCGAGCCAGCCGGCCAGATAATTGCCGCAACGGACAAAATGATCAGCGCAATAATTTTCAGCGGTGCGAGGAAATTCCCCACCGTATCCAGCAGTTTGCCCGGATAGAGCGAAACCAGGATCACCAGCGCAAAATAGATCACGCTGTAAATCATCAGCGGCATCGCGCCGTCGCCGGTCAGCGGGGCAATCCCGACTTCAAAAGAGACCGTTGCGGTACGCGGCGTCGCAAACAGCGGGCCAACGGCCAGGTAACAGACCACCGCCAGCAGGATGCCGGCCACTTTGCCAATCGGCGTACTCAGGCTTTCCACGCCGCCGCCGACTTTCGCCAGCGCCACAACCGTCAGCACCGGTAAACCCACGGCGGTAATCAGAAAGCCAATAGCGGCGGTCCAGACGTGTTCACCAGCCTGTAAACCCACCATCGGAGGGAAGATAATGTTGCCTGCGCCAACGAACAACGCGAAGGTCATAAAGCCCAACGCGATAATGTCGCGAGATTTTAACTGATGGGTCATAAATTCATTACTGCCTGTGGATGTGGTGTTGTTAACAAACGGAAAATACCGTGTCTTCCCCTGAGGGAGGATACAGCGGTGGTTGCCGGAAAAATCAGCGGGATATGCTCCCGAACACGCGTGGGAAAGAATTGTTTTTTGAATTACCACGCAAAAACAGTCTGTCTGCGACTGCATGGGGGGCAATTTAAACGCTTATAACGTTTTAATGCAAGGCGGGATCGCAAAAGCAGATGATTATGCTAAGTCTATTTTTACGAGCGGGATTATTGACCATATCTAAGGAAAACCCCCGGCTAATCATGCGAACAAAAAAGCAGCAGGCGTTCATTAATTACGCGGCTAAAAAGTGACTGCAAACGAAAATGACCAGCCGAAGCTGGTCATTGGCAAGTCATGTTGACAAGGGCGCGTTCAGGCGCTTTTTTTGGCAATTAAACGTTCCGGGAGTAAGAAACTAAAACGCGTCCCTTTGCCTACCGTACTCTCAATTTCCAGGCGACTGTCGTGATGATTTACCGCATGTTTGACAATCGCCAGTCCAAGACCGCTGCCGCCGGTTTGCCGCGAACGCGCCTTATCCACGCGATAGAATCGCTCGGTCAGACGCGGAATGTGCTCGGGCGCAATCCCCGGACCGTTATCCTCGACGCTGAACAACGCGCCATGCGGCGCCCGTTGCCAGCTGACGGTAATCTCCGTCCCCGCTGGCGTATGGTTAATTGCGTTATACACCAGATTGGACATCGCGCTACGCAGCTGCTCTTCGTTGCCCAGCACCAGCAGCGTCTCATCGACGTGGAAGTGGAGCGTCTGCTTCTGCTGGCTGAGCGTCTGGGCTTCTCGCTCCACCACCCGCAGCATCATCGGCACGTCGATTTTGTCATTCATGGCCAGCGTCGGCGCCGCTTCTATCCGCGACAGCGTCAGCAGCTGCTTGACTAACCCCTCCATGCGCTGGGTTTGCTCGCGCATCGTATGCAGCGCTTTTTCGCGCGTCATCCCTTCCAGCACCTGCTCCTGCATCATCTCCAGATAGCCCTGCAGTACCGTTAACGGCGTGCGAAGCTCATGGCTGACGTTGGCAAAAAAGTTGCGCCGCGCGCCTTCCAGCTGGTGCATCTGCGTCACATCGCGCGCCACCATCAGCCACTGTTTGTCGCTGTAGGGCATGACGCGGATCTCCAGATGACGAGCAGTATTGAGGACCAGATTGAGCGGCTTTGAGAAATCTCTGTTTTTGAGGTAGTGAGCAAATTCAGGGTAGCGCAGGAGGTTAAGAATATTTTGTCCACTGTCGTCCGGCCAGCGCAGATTGAGGATCTGCTGAGCCAGACCATTACACCAGAAGATGGCCCCCTCCTCCGTCGTCAGCACCACCGCATCGGGCAACGACTCCGCCCCGCTACGAAAGCGTTTGATCAGACTGCCCAGTTCGCGTCGGCGCTTTTTATTGCGCATCTGCATCTGGTGAAGGCCGTAGAGCAGCGGTTCCCAGCTGCCGCTTCCCGGCGGTGGCGTCATGCTACGGTCGACCCATAGCCACCATGAAAGACGTAATAAATTCCAGAAATGCCAGATGAGAAGTCCGGTTACTGCCGCCAGCAAAAACCACGGCAGATAACCCACCACCGCCCCAAGAATCAGGGCCGGGATACAACATAAGAAAAGCTCAAGCGCCAGCCTTTTCCATGACAGCCGTTCCAGCACGGTTCACACTCCTGTCGAGATTCAGAAACGGGCGGAGAAACGATATCCCGTGCCGCGGACCGTTTGTACCATCCGGTCATGGCCGCTATGTTCCAGCGCTTTACGCAGACGGCGAATATGCACATCCACCGTTCTGTCTTCTACATACACGTTCGTCCCCCAGACGTGATTCAGCAGCTGTTCGCGGCTGTAGACGCGTTCCGGGTGAGTCATAAAGAAGTGTAGCAATTTAAACTCCGTCGGCCCCATGTCCAGCGGACTTTCTCCGGTCATCACGCGATGGGAGGAAGGGTCAAGGCTAAGCCCTTGCATTTCAATCACTTCTTCCACAGCCATCGGCGAAATACGGCGCATCACCGCTTTGATTCGCGCCACCAGCTCTTTCGGTGAAAAAGGCTTAGTGATGTAATCATCGGCGCCGGTTTCCAGACCACGTACACGATCCTCTTCTTCACCGCGGGCGGTGAGCATGACGACCGGGATATCGCGGGTCATCGCCTCACGCTTGAGCAGCTTGATAAACTGGAGACCCGATCCGCCCGGCAGCATCCAGTCGAGGAGAATCAAATCAGGCCAGGGTTCATTGAGTTGATTCACCGCACTGTCATAATCTTCCGCCTCGACGGGCTGAAAGCCGTTTTGCTCAAGAACAAAGCAGACCATTTCGCGGATCGGAGCTTCATCTTCAACGACCAGAATTCTTCTCGCCATTATTTACCCTGTATTTTTTAGCCATCAGTATAGAGTGCGGCGCCATTATGCGTCAGTTTTGTGACAGATTTATGAAGAAAATGACCGTCATATGATAGCGGATTTTGAATAATGACAAGGAGTAACAATCGATCCTGCAGGCGTTAAAGGGGCAACCTGCCGGATGACAGGTATATAATGCGCCCATGCTTTTTCGCCAGGGAATACTTATGCGCATCATCCACACCTCTGACTGGCACCTTGGCCAGAACTTTTACAGCAAGAGCCGCGCCGCCGAACACTCGGCCTTTCTCGACTGGCTGCTGACCAGCGCGCAGGCGCACGAGGTCGATGCCATTATTGTCGCCGGCGACATCTTTGATACCGGCTCGCCGCCAAGCTACGCTCGCGAGCTGTATAACCGCTTTGTGGTTCAGCTTCAGCAGACCGGCTGCCAGCTGGTGGTACTGGCGGGCAACCACGATTCGGTGGCGACGCTGAATGAATCCCGCGATATTCTGGCCTTTCTGAAAACCACGGTGGTGGCCAGCGCCGGCCATGCCCCCTTTATTCTGCCGCAGCGCGACGGCACCCCCGGCGCCATATTTTGCCCGGTCCCCTTCCTGCGCCCGCGCGAGCTGGTCACCAGCCAGGCCGGACACTCCAGCGGCGAAAAACAGCAGCTGCTGTTGAACGCCATCAGCGACTATTATCAGCAGCAGTACGAAGCGGCCTGCGCCCTGCGCGGCGATCGTCCGCTGCCGATCGTCGCCAGCGGCCACCTGACCACCGTCGGCGCCAGCAAAAGCGATGCGGTGCGCGATATCTACATCGGCACGCTGGAGGCATTTCCCGCCAGCCATTTTCCCCCCGTTGATTATATTGCCCTCGGCCATATTCACCGGGCGCAAAAGATTGGCGGCAGCGAACATATTCGCTACAGCGGCTCCCCCATCGCCCTCAGCTTTGATGAGACAGGAAAAAGCAAAAGCGTCAATCTGGTGACCTTCACCGACGGGCAACTGACGGAGGTGCTTCCTCTGACGGTGCCGGTGACGCAGCCGCTGGCGGTGCTGAAAGGCGATTTCTCCAGCATCAGCGAACAGCTCACCCAGTGGCGGGACGCCCCTCAGGAGCCGGTCGTCTGGCTGGATATTGAAATTACCAGTGACGAATATCTCCATGATATTCAGCGCAAAATTCAGGCTCAGACCGAAGATCTGCCGGTGGAAGTGCTGCTGGTTCGCCGCAGCCGCGCCCAACGTGAACGCATCCTGGCGGGCGAGCGGCGGGAGACGCTGAGCGAACTGCAGGTCGAGGAGGTGTTTGAACGCCGCCTGGCGCAGGAAACGCTGGAAGAGGCGCAGCAGCTGCGCCTGACGCAGCTGTTCAACGAAACGCTGCATAGTCTGAATGGTGAGGAGCACCTGTGAAAATTCTGAGTTTGCGCCTGAAAAATATCAACTCGTTAAAAGGCGAATGGAAAATCGACTTCACCGCAGAACCGTTCGCCAGCAACGGGCTGTTTGCCATCACCGGCCCCACCGGCGCCGGGAAAACCACTCTGCTGGACGCTATCTGCCTCGCGCTGTATCACGAAACGCCGCGTCTGAGCAGCGTCTCGCAATCGCAAAACGATCTGATGACCCGCGATACCGCCGAATGTCTGGCGGAAGTGGAATTTGAGGTCAAAGGGACCGCCTATCGCGCCTTCTGGAGCCAGAACCGCGCCCGCAATCAGCCGGAGGGCAACCTGCAGGCCCCGCGCGTTGAGCTGGCGCGCTGCGACGATGGGCAGATCCTCGCCGATAAAGTCAAAGATAAGCTCGAACTTACCGCTTCGCTCACCGGACTGGATTACGGTCGCTTTACCCGCTCAATGCTGCTTTCGCAAGGCCAGTTCGCCGCGTTCCTCAATGCCAAACCGAAAGAACGCGCTGAGCTGCTGGAAGAGCTGACCGGCACCGAAATCTACGGTCAAATTTCAGCACAGGTGTTTGAAAAGCATAAACTTGCCCGCAATGAACTGGAGAAACTTCAGGCCCAGGCGTCCGGCGTTCTGCTGCTGAGCGATGAGCAACAGCAGGCGTTACAGCAAAGTTTGCAAGCACTTACTGATGAAGAGCGTCTACAGCTCGCTGAGCAAACCCGCCTGCAGGCGACGCAGCAGTGGCTGCTGCGCCAGCAGGAGCTCAGCGCGGAAGCCTCGCAGTCGCAGATCCGGCTACAGGAGGCGCAGCAGGCGCTGGATCAGGCCCAGCCGCAGCTCGCGGCGCTGCTCAACGCGCAGCCGGCAGAGCAGCTGCGTCCGCTGTGGACCCGGCAGCAGGAGCAAAGCGCCGAGCTGGCGCAAACCCACCGCCAGGTGGAGGAAGTGAATACTCGCTTACAGGACAGGCTGCGGCTGCGCGCCGGGATTCGCCTTGCCGCCAGCCGGCAGATGACGCGCTTACAGGATACCCATCACGCCCTCAACCTGTGGCTTAAAGAACACGATAGCTATCGCCAGTGGGGAAACTCGCTGGCGGGCTGGCGGGCCGTCTTCCAGCAGCAGGCGCGCGATGCCCAACAGCAGAACGCCGTGCAGCAGAGCCTGGCGGAAACCACTCGCAAGCTTTCGGAGCTGCCGCCTGCGGCGCTGACGCTGGATGCCGACCAGGTTACCGCCAGCCTGGCGCAGCACGCCGCCGCTCGCCCGCTGCGCCAGCAGCTTTCGACGCTGCACAGTCGCCTGTTGCCGCTTCGTCAGCGTCAGCAGCAGTTGCAAACCGCGGAGCAGGCCCGCCGCGAGGAGCAGGAAAAGCTGGAAACAACCCTGGCCCAGCGCCGGCTGGCATACAAAGAAAAACATCAGCAATTCAGCGATGTGAAGGCTATTTGTGAGCTGGAAGCGCGCATTGTCGGGCTGGAGGAAGAGCGCGCTCGCCTGCAGCCCGGGAGCCCTTGTCCACTGTGCGGTTCCAGCGAACACCCGGCGGTCGCGCAATACCGGGCGCTGGAACCCGGCGTGAATCAGGCCCGCCGGGATAGTCTGGAGCGTGAAGTCAAACAGCTGACGGAAGAAGGCGCCCAGCTACGCGGTCAGCTTGAGGCACTGCTTAAACAACAGGTTAAAGAGAAAGAAGAGCTGGACTCACTCCTCCAGCAGGAGCAAGCGCTCACCTCGCAATGGCAGACAACCGTCAGCGGACTCCATTGCGAACTGCAGCCGCAGGATGATATTCCCGGCTGGCTGGCGGCCCAGCAGGAGAGCGAACAGCAGCTGTATCAGCACCAGCAGCGACTGGCCTGGCAGGCCCAGCAGCAGGCGGGCGAGCAACAGCTCAGGCAGCTCCAGCATGAGCAGGAACAACGGCGCGCGCAGCTGGAGGCGGAACTCTCGCCCTTCGCGCTCAGCGTTCCGCAGGCCGATCGGACGGCGGAGTGGCTGGCGCAGCGGGAAGCAGAGAGCCGCCTGTGGCAGGAAAAACAGAATCAATTTGTTGCGCTTCAGGAGCAGCTTCAACAGCTGACGCCGCTGCTGGATACGCTTCCGCAGACAGAGCCGGAGTCCCTTCCGCCAACGGACGAGATAGCCGATCCGGCGCCGCTGACGGGCTGGCGTCAGGTGCACGACGACTGTCTGGCATTGCAAAGCCAGTGGCGGACGCTGAGCCAGCAGGAGAGCCAGCAGCAGGAAGCGCTGCGGGAGACGCAAACCCGGTTCGCTGCCGCACTCTCCAGCAGCCCGTTTGCCGACCAGCAGGCCTTTCTCGCTGCCATGCTCGACGAAGAGACGCGCCAGCGGCTGGAGCGGCTTAAACAGACGCTGGAAAATGCGGTACAGCAAAATAACGCCCTGGCGCTGCGCGCCCGCGATGCGCTTGCCCGGCATCAGCAGCAACCGCCGGCAGACGTCGACCTCACCCAACCGCTGGAGCAGGTCCAGGCCCGTCTGCTCCAGCTGGCGCCGCAGCTGCGGGAAAACAGCGCCCGCCAGGGAGAGATCCGCCAACAGCTGAAACAGAACGCCGGGAACCAGCAACGCCAGCAGACATTGCATCAGGAGATCGCGCTGGCCGGGCAGCAGCTCGAGGACTGGGCATGGCTTAATGCGCTGATCGGTTCTAAAGAGGGCGATAAGTTCCGTAAATTCGCCCAGGGGCTAACGCTGGATAACCTGGTCTGGCTGGCGAACCATCAGCTCAATCGCCTGCACGGGCGCTACCAGCTTCAGCGCAAGGCCAGCGAAGCACTGGAGCTGGAAGTGGTTGATACCTGGCAGGCGGATGCGGTACGCGATACCCGAACCCTCTCCGGCGGTGAAAGCTTCCTTGTCAGCCTGGCGCTGGCGCTGGCGCTGTCCGATCTGGTGAGCCACAAAACGCGCATCGATTCGCTGTTTCTTGATGAAGGGTTCGGCACGCTCGATAGCGAAACGCTCGATACTGCGCTGGATGCGCTCGACGCCCTGAATGCCAGCGGTAAGGTGATCGGCGTGATAAGCCACGTTGAAGCAATGAAAGAGCGAATTCCGGTGCAGATCAAAGTTAAGAAAATCAACGGCCTTGGCTACAGCCGGCTGGATAAAATGTTTTCCGTCGAGTAACCCCCGGCGATTCCTCCGCTGAAGACCTTTCCCTTAGGGGAAAGGTCGTATTTCCCCCGGCGCATTATTCCTGCCGCCACTTCACGAATTATCTTGATCATGCACGAATATGCATGTTAATTTCATTTCTCTTTCCTTAATGAGAATAAACAGGCATAGACATGACGTTTCAGGCACCAAAAAACGGAAAAATCGATTAACACCGTCATTCGTGCACAAACACGCAGGTCAACATACCCGACAGGTACGCGCCAGGTAAAAGCGCCTTTCCGGATATCCATCGGGTTTCCCGTCTTCCCGCTCATATATTAAGAAGGTCTTAGAGATGAAAAGTTGTCTTATTCTGGTTGCGGGCCCCGTCCGCAGCGGTACCAATAATCACCCGGAACTGATTGCTGCCAACCTGGACGCCATGGCACAGGTTGCGCTGAGTATTTATCGTAAAGGGCATATTCCTGTTATTGGCGAGTGGCTCGCTTTACCTATTGCCAAAGCCGCAGGTTCAAAAGAAACAGGCGATCCGATCAGCGAAGAGTTTTTATATCCCGTCGCGCATCGTTTGATTAGCCGCTGCGACGCGATTTTGCGTATACCGGGGGAGTCCCGGGGTGCCGATCTTGATGTCGAGGAAGGGGAAAAAAGGGGGCTACCGATTTATTATCGCCTCGACGAGATCCCCGTTCTGTAATTCCCCCCGTTGCACCTGCTGAGCAGGGCAACGGGGTCACGCTGCTTTACAGCGGCCACAGCCAGGCCGCGCCGCGCACGCCGCTGGAGTCGCCGTGTACGGCTTTTCGAATCGGCGTCTCGCACTCCCCGCCGAATACCCATGGTTTCACCAGCTCAGGCACCGTCTGGTAGAGGCGTTCAACGTTGCTCATGCCGCCGCCGAGGACTATCACATCCGGATCGAGGATATTGACCACGTGGGCCAGCGACTTCGCCAGACGCATCTCGTAACGCTTCAGCGCCTGTTCGGCCAACGGATCCTGCTCGCCAACCCGCTGCATAATCGCATTGCCCGTTAGCGACTGGCCGCTCAGTCGCTGGTAATCCGTGGCAAAACCGGTACCTGAGATAAAGGTTTCGATACATCCCTGCTTACCGCAATAGCACGGCACTTCGGCGCGATAGCGCAGTTCATCCTCATCCATCCACGGTAGCGGGTTATGCCCCCACTCCCCGGCGGTACCGTTGCCGCCAATGTGGGAACGGCCATTTATCGCCACTCCCGCGCCGCATCCGGTGCCGATAATCACCGCAAACACGGTCTGCGCCCCGGCGGCGGCGCCGTCTACCGCTTCGGAAACCGCCAGGCAGTTGGCATCATTCGCCAGGCGTACTTCGCGATTTAAGCGCTGGCTCAGATCGTTATCAAACGGCTGACCGTTGAGCCAGGTAGAATTGGCATTTTTCACTACCCCGGTATAGGGTGAAATCGACCCCGGGATCCCGACGCCAACGCTGCCGCGCTGCCCGGTGGCCTGCTCCGCCATCCCGACCAGCGTCGCGATATTCTCTATCGTTTGCCGGTAATCCTCTCGTGGAGTCGGCAAACGGTGGCGAAATAACTGCTCTCCCTGGTCACTCAGAGCAATGACTTCTGTTTTTGTGCCGCCCAGATCAATACCAATACGCACTGTAAGCTCCTCTCCCCGATTAACAATGCAAGCATAGCGACAATTCGCTATCATGCCCGCTGGATTTAACGACAACGCCGTGGAAATTATCATGCTGTGGTTCAAAAATTTAATGGTTTACCGTCTCAGCCGCGAGATTTCATTGCGTGCCGAGGAGATGGAAAAACAGCTGGCCGGGCTGACATTTACCCCTTGTGGTAGCCAGGATATGGCGAAGACCGGCTGGGTATCGCCGATGGGTTCGCACAGCGATGCGCTGACGCATACCGCAAATGGCCAGATCGTGATCTGCGCACGCAAAGAAGAGAAGATCCTGCCATCACCGGTGATCAAACAGGCGCTGGAGGCGAAGATCCTCAAGCTAGAAGCCGATCAGGGCCGTAAGCTGAAAAAAACCGAGAAAGATTCGCTGAAAGACGAAGTGCTGCACTCGCTGCTGCCGCGCGCCTTCAGCCGTTTCAGCCAGACAATGATGTGGATCGACACCGTCAACGGGCTGATCATGGTCGACTGCGCCAGCGCCAAGAAAGCGGAAGATACGCTGGCGCTGCTGCGTAAAACCTTAGGTTCTCTGCCGGTCGTTCCGCTGGCGCTGGAAAACCCGATCGAGCTGACGTTGACCGAATGGGTCCGCTCCGGGACCGTTGCTCAAGGTTTCCAGCTGCTGGATGAAGCCGAACTGAAAGCCATGCTTGAAGACGGCGGCGTCATTCGGGCGAAGAAACAGGATCTGGTCAGCGATGAAATCGCCGTGCATATTGAAGCCGGGAAAGTCGTGACCAAACTGGCGCTCGACTGGCAGCAGCGTATTCAGTTCCTGATGTGCGATGATGGTTCAATCAAGCGTCTGAAGTTCTGCGACGAACTGCGTGACCAGAATGAAGATATTGACCGCGAAGATTTCGCTCAGCGTTTTGACGCCGACTTTATTCTGATGACCGGCGAACTGGCGGCATTGATTCAGAATCTGGTGGAAGCTCTGGGCGGAGAAGCACAGCGCTAATCAGCGCCGGGTGCGCCCGACAAAGCGGGCAACATGCCTTCCTGCCGCAGCAGGAAGGCGATGAATCACAGATAGCGGCACAGATAAGAGGTTGGCTCAGCCACCTGCAGATGAAACTCGCTGTTGCCTGGGACATTGAACACTTCACCGGCGGCATACACTTTCCACTCGGTTTCCCCCGGCAGCAGCACATTCAGCGCACCGCTCACCACCGTCATCTCTTCCGGCTGCGCGGTACCAAAGGTATATTCCCCTTCTGCCATCACCCCGACGCTCGCGCGACCGGTGCTGCTGCTGGTGAAGCCAATCGATTTCACTTTTCCGTCGAAGTATTCATTGCTTTGAAGCATAAACAAGCCCTTATGATCTTTTGTTGAAGCCTCAATATAGGGGGCGCTCCTTGCCCCTGTCACGCAAAATTAATCTATCGGACCATGTTAAACTAATAGTTCTGCAGCCAACCGGGAAACCAGCACATTTGACAGCAGAACCGGCACATCCAGCGCTTTTTGCAATACGTCGCGATGATGCTGGTGGTAACCCAGGCAGTCCAGCACCAGCACATCGGCGCCCTGCTCCAGCAGCGCCCGTCCGGCGCTCAATAAATCACTATCGCTGCCGCTTATCGGGTTGGCTAACGCATAGTAAGGCGCGTTATCTAACGAAAGCCACTTTTGCCGCTGCATGGGCAGCACCTCCTCAACGGGAACGATAACCCCGACCTGATGACCGTCAACAATCGACGCCACCAGCGGCGGAATAATCCGCTGCGGCTCCAGTAAAATGGCATTGCGCGCCGTGAGGCCGCTGAGCATTTCGGAACTCAAAAACAGAATGACATCATATTCTTGCCTGTCGAGCATCGCGATAATATGCTTTAAATCACGCTCGACCTTCTGGCGCGAAACCTCGGCTGGCTGGTTGTCATTCAATAACGTCAGCAGGCATTCATCGCCGGAATCAACAGCATAATCTTCCATAACGTCTTCACGCGTCATTTTGCCTAACAGGCTAATATGAGTGATCTGCTCTTCCCTGATATGTTCGGTTAAAAGCGGCAAAACTTCAGCCACCGGTACCACGCCAACGGTTAAAATTGCCATCGTTGTACTCATATCACGTACCTTTTCACTACCACTGCTTCAGCACAGGCTTACTGCACACCACTTCGCCCCCCTGTTGACTAAAAATCAACCGTCCAGAAGCGTAGCAGCTTACCGCCGCCGTTGAATGTAAAGATTGATGTGACCTCAGGCGCGTGCCTGAAAAATCCGTACCTTAGGGAATCATCAGCAGGGCTGATGAATTAAAAATGTGATGGAGGCCCGGTATTACTCTGCGTAAAGAGAATTCCGGGCGGGCGAGATTATGATTTATCCGGGTCTTCGTAGCGCTGTTTCGCGTCCAGCGCTTCCTGCTCGGTGGGGTGTTCACTGATCAGTGAATCGGGCGTCGGGAAATCGGCACGCAGCTGATACCAGGTCTCCCCCTGACCTGCGGGACCTTTCGCAACGGCAACGATACGCGCTTCTCTCGGATATGGAGGTTGGGTTGGCATAGCTCTTCCTTCTTCGGCGATCAGAGCTATTAAGTATAGGGGCCCCTGCGTCGTTTACCGTCAGTAAAGTCTTAACTCGCCGCGCGGCCGGCCCCCCCTACTCCCTTGCGGTCTCGGCGCATTGAGCCTCTTGCGGCGCAGAGACATTCTGCAACGTCGCCAGAATTTGTCCGACGACGTCATCCGGCGTCGCGGTGGCATCGATAATATGATGCGCGGTTGCGCGATACAGCGCTTCCCGCTGCGCCAGCACTTCGCCGACTTCATCGCGTACCGGTTTGCCGGTCAGCGTCGGCCGCTGCTCGGTTTTCGGATACGCTTCAAGGCGGGCGATCAGCGCCGAAACCGGCACCTGCAGGTAAATCACCACGCCGTTTTCGCGCATGAACTGGCGGTTAACTTCAGCCAGAATAATGCCGCCGCCGGTCGCTACCACCGTTTCCGGCCGCGTGGCCGCTTTCAGCGCCTCTGACTCCAGCTCACGAAAACGCGCCCAGCCCTCCTGCTCAACAATAGTCGCGACCGTACGCTGCTCGCGCTCCTGCAGCGCATGATCGGTATCGGTGAACTGGTAATGACGCGCCCGCGCCAGCGCATGGCCGATTGTCGTTTTACCGCAGCCGCGCGGCCCGATGAGAAAGATTGGCAATGTCATTACCGAAGACCCCCTGGTTCCGCATATCGCGGGAAAATGAATACGAAGAGTAAGCAATGGCACCGGCAAAATCGCCGGCAATAATCGTAAAACAAACGTTACATCGCTCTAACAAAACCTGTTCACCACAGATGGCAAAAGGATTTATCGCGTAAACCTATCATTGCATTAAGTGTTATTCCAGATTTACTTATTCAAAAAGGTTATTTTTCAGCCGCTGGCTGGCGTAAACGGTAACACATTTATGCATAGCTTTACGCATCAACATATTTACAACATGGCGCGTTCAGTCGCACTCTGACGCTAAACGACCAGTATGACAGAGGAAAGTACCATGCAATCTGAAGAACAACGCCTTATTGATGGACTGTTTTCCCGCCTGAAAGAGGCCGGGACGCAGAGCGCTTCGCGCGATGCCAGCGCCGAGGAGCGGATTGCGCAACACATGAAAGAGCAGCCCGCCGCGCCCTATTACATGGCGCAAACGATACTGATCCAGGAAGCCGCCATCAAGCAGCTCAACGATCGTATCCAGGCGCTGGAAAGCCAGGTGACGCAACTACAGGCGGCAAAACCGAGCAGCGGCGGGTTCCTCTCCGGCTTGTTTGGCGGCGGTCAGAGCCGCGGCTCCGACCCCATTCCCGAGGCCGAACAATATGGCCGCCCTCAGGCCAGCGCGCAACCGCAGTATGCGCCGCAAATGCCGCAGCAAAACTATGCGCCGCAGGCGGCGCGCAACGGCGGCGGCTTTATGGCCGGCGCGCTACAAACGGCGGCAGGTGTGGCAGGCGGCGTGGTGCTGGGCAACATGCTGACCAATATGTTCAGCGGCTCGCATCCGCAGGAAATCGTCAATATTATTGAAGAAAAACCGCAGCCTGACCTTAACCAGACGCAGGAACTGTCCGCCGCGGACGATCCGTTCCGTCAGGACGATAATCAGTTCCTCGCGGATAACAACACCTGGAACTCTGACTTCGACGCGGGTATGGGTAACGACGACGATTTCGGCGGCGATGACGACAGCTGGGTTTAACCCTGCGGGCGTTTTGTCTCTGACAGCCACTTCTCCAGCGCGGCGGCGAATTGTTGCCGATCGCGCTGCGACAAACTATCCGGGCCGCCGGTTTGTACGCCGCTGGCCCGCATCGTTTCCATAAAATCCCGCATCGTCAGACGTTCGCGAATGGTCGCATCGCTGTAGCGCTCGCCGCGCGGATTTAAGGCTGCAGCGCCCTTGGCCAGAACTTCCGCCGCCAGCGGAATATCGGCGGTAATCACCAGGTCGCCCGGTTCACAGAGGCGGACGATTTCGTTATCGGCCACATCAAACCCCTGCGGCACGCGCAGCGTGCGGATCACCCGCGATGGCGGCACCCGCAGCGGCTGGTTGGCAACCAGCGTCAGCGAGGTCTGCGTACGCTCGGCGGCGCGGAATAAAATCTCTTTAATGACGTTCGGACACGCGTCCGCATCAACCCAAATAGCCATTCCGGCTCCTGTCGACGAAAAAGGGAGCCATCATTGTCACCTGCTTTTGTCCCCCGGGGAAGCGCTGGAGTGATAAGCTAGAGAACTCACGACAAAATAAGCAAAGGGGAACGGTGATGGAGAAGAAAATTGGCTTTATCGGCTGCGGGAATATGGGTAAGGCCATTCTGGGCGGTCTGATCGCCAGCGGACAGGTGCAGCCTGGGCAAATTTGGGTCTATACCCCGTCGCCGGACAAAGTGGCGGCCCTGCACGACCAGTACGGCATCAATGCCGCGCAGAGCGCACAGGAAGTCGCTCAGGTCGCCGATATCATTTTCGGCGCGGTCAAGCCGGGGATCATGATTAAAGTGCTCAGCGAAGTCGCCTCCAGTCTGAATAAAGACTCGCTGGTTATCTCAATTGCCGCTGGCGTCACCCTCGATCAGCTGGCACGGGCGCTGGGCCACGATCGCAAGATCGTCCGCGCGATGCCGAACACCCCGTCGCTGGTTAACGCCGGGATGACCTCAGTGACGCCTAACGCGCTGGTGACCAGCGAAGAGGTCGCCGAAACGCTGACGATTTTCCGCTGCTTCGGCCAGGCTGAAATTATCGCTGAGCCGATGATCCACCCGGTGGTGGGCGTGAGCGGTTCCGCGCCGGCCTACGTCTTCATGTTTATTGAAGCGATGGCGGACGCTGCCGTTCTCGGCGGTATGCCACGCGCTCAGGCCTACAAATTTGCCGCTCAGGCGGTGATGGGGTCGGCAAAGATGGTGCTGGAAAGCGGGGAACATCCGGGGACGCTGAAAGATATGGTCTGCTCGCCAGGCGGCACCACCATCGAAGCCGTGCGGGTACTGGAAGAGAAAGGGTTCCGCTCTGCGGTCATCGAGGCCATGGTCAAATGCATGGAAAAATCAGAGAAGCTCAGCCGCTCCTGATCCCCGCCTCATGTTGATATCGGGTGAGGAGTCTCCTCACCCGTTTTTACGCCGTCTGCTTCGACAGAGGCACGCTTATCCCTGTTTCTTCAGGCAGGCGCTCATAAACTTATTACGATCGTCCCCTTTCAGAGACTGCTGAGTCGCCTGAGCGTTGCACTCGCGCATTTTTTGCTGCTGAGGCGTCAGCCCCTTACTTTCCGGCGCCGGCGCATCTTTCTTGAGGCACTGACTCATAAACGCTTTACGCTCGTCCCCTTTCAGCGTTTTCGACGAGGCCTCTTTGTTGCAGGTCGTCATTTTTTGCTGCTGGGGCGTGGGCGTTTTTTCCGCGGCATTCACCGCCGTCACAAAGATAAGACCAAAAAGCAGGGTTACCAACAATGTTATTTTCATCACACCATCCTTTTGTCAGTCAATCTCTGTAAGTCTGGTCGCTGATGGGAAAAAAACCAGCCGATGACCACAATTCGCCATCGGCAGCGGCTTATTTCAGACCCAGCGCGGCTTTCATGGTGTAGAACAGATCGGTCTGATCGGTTAACCCCACCACGTTTGCGGCATGCGGACCGTAGGCGGCAATGCGCAGCTGCGTGCCGGTATGTTCCATCGACTCCTCTTCCGAGTTGCCGTAGCTCATGACCATCACCGAGCCGTCTTTGGTCGTCAGCGCCTGAGTCAGGCCCGGAGCTTTGGAATCGGCCGGAATAATCTGGCTGGAGTGCGCGTGGTCAGCGGTAACAACGACCAGCGTGTTACCCTCTTTTTTGGCAAACTCCAGCGCTTTTTGTACCGCTTCATCAAGGTCGACGGTTTCGCCAATCTGACCGCACGGGTTCGCCGCATGATCCTGTTTATCGATAGAGGCGCCCTCAACCTGCAGGAAGAATCCTTTCTCGTTGCTGCTCAGAAGACCGATCGCTTTCTCGGTCATCTGCGCCAGCGTCGGAACGGAAGCGTCACGTTTGCTGTTCGGAGTGCAGGTTATCGCCGGCTTATCAATATTCCCGTGGTAAGAGGCTTTCGGCCCTTCCCAGCGCACCGGCATGTTGCCGTCGGCGAAAAGGCCCAGCAGCGGTTTGCCCTGGTTAGCTTCGCTGACCGCGGCCAGCGAGCTGGCATCGGTGACAATCTGGTAGCCGCGGGAAATGGCCTGTTCATGCAGCGTTTTGCCCTGCCATTCGCCGGCCGTCGCGGTTTCGGCGAATGTTTTTGCCCCGCCGCCTAAGGTCACGTCCGCGCGGGCATTCAGCAGCTGCTCGGTAATTGAGCCTTTACCGCCCTTTTCCAGCGCGTTGCCGGGACATTTTTCGCTGGTGACGCTCGGGCCGTAGCATTTACGCGAAGTCACGTGTGCAACCAGCGCCGCTGGCGTGGCATCCTGCAGTTCTGCCGTGGAGACGTTGCCAGTGGCAAACCCTGCGGCTTTCGCCAGCTCGAGGATAGTCTGATGATCTTTTTCATGAATATCGACCCCCAGCGCGCCGTTGTAGCTTTTTACGCCGGTTGTCCAGGCGGTAGCGGACGCGGCGGAATCGGTGACGTAATCCGGTTTGCCGGTTTTCTTATCCAGAGAATAATGCGTGTACTGACCGGTCAGCGGCAGCGCATCAATGCCCTTAAAGAAACCGCCGGCGCCTTCGGCATAATTGCGCGCCGCCGTAATTTCAGAATCGCCCATCCCGTCGCCAATCAGCAAAATAATATTTTTTGCGGGTTTGTTGATTAACGAGGCCTGCAGCGCGGCAGTTTGATCGCCGCTTAAACGGCGCGCGCCGCCGGGCGTCGTGATATCGCCCTGAGCGGCACGATTTTCCAGAACCGGGGCAGCCGTGGTTTCTGCATGAATAACCGGGGAGCCCAGCAGAGGTAACAGGGCAATAACGAGGGCATTTAATTTCACTTTTGTCGTCTCCATGTAAAAATACTTAAAAAACAAAACGAGGGAGACTTTATAAAAGCGAGATGACAGTAAAATGACAGCATCCATGTCCTGTCAAAAGAACTAACTACGCGGATGCCGCAACAGCTTTTTTATATATTGCTGCAACAGCTGAGCATCGCGATCGTCCACCAGCGGACCGGGGCTTGCCTGCTCAATAGCGTGCTCAATATCGTTAATTAATGCCTGCTGCGCATCCTGTGCCATATGGCGAAGCAGCGCCGTCACGACAACTTCCAGCGCCTCAACCTGCACCGTCAGTTCCTTTGCTTCTTCCTCCTTTTGCGCCAGGTTTACCAGTAGTTCAGCAATGAGATTCTTCACAGCACTGTATCCTTATGCGGGTTCCATTATTTGCTAGTTATGTCATACATTCGCCTTCGGATACCAGTATTATTTTTTAAAAATGATTGTTTGTCTCGCAATATAATAAGCGAAACGTTTTGCTCATTCGACGATCGCCACCAGGAATAAACTCAAGGCGAGAACAATACTTTTCATAACTAAATTCAATAGATAATAATAAAAAAGAATATTGCTATTCCGGTAATAATTATAACGTATCGCCATAATATATCTGATAGGCCAAATTCACGCTATCTGGCGCGTCTTTCCCCGCCAGACGGGCAATCAGGATTTCGCTCGCCGTTTTACCGATGTCATAACGAGGAGTAATGACGCTGGCGATTTTTTGCAGCCGCGCGCGACCAATTTCCAGCCCGTGGAAGCCAGCAATCGCTATCTCCTGCGGCACCGCAATCCCCTGCGCCTGACACTCCAGCAGCACGCCGACCGCCAGATCGTCATTGGTACAAAAAATCGCGTCAATATCCGGGTGCGATTGCTGCATTTGCAGGAACATCTGACGGCCCAGCGCTACCGAGGAGATGGTACGCGGCGTGATGTGATACGCCTTCAGGCCACAGGCCGCCACCGCCTGTTCAGTCCCACGGAAACGACTCAGATCGCGGGGATCGTCCATCGAACCAAAAAAGGCGATTTTTCGTTTGCCGCTTTCGAGAAACGCATGAGCCATATCCCAGCCGGCTTTCTCGTTATCAAACCCCACCTGGATATCGAGCGGCTGCCCGCCGATGTCCATCAGCTCCGCTACCGGGATACCGCTGGCGCGGACATACTGGATCATGCGGTCAGTGTGCTGCTTACCGGTGAGAATCAGCCCATCGATATTGTAGGAGAGCAAATTGAGCACTTCGCGCTCTTCACGCTGCGGATCGTAGCCGTAATTGGCGATCAGGGTCTGATACTGGTGGGCGGAAGTGACGGATTCAATGCCGGCGAGCACATCGGCGAATATCTGGTTGCGAAAGGAGGGAATCAGCACGCCGATGGTTTTACTGCGAGCATTGAGCAGGATTTCCGGCGCCCGGTTAGGAATATAGTTGTTCTCTTCCATGACCTTAGCGATCAATTCACGGCTACGCTGCGATACCTGGCCCGGGTCTCGTAAATAACGGCTGACCGTCATTTTATTAAGTCCGGCCAGGTTCGCGATATCCTGTAATGTCATCCGGTTGTTTTTCATCGGGTTCTCTGCGACAAACGACTCATATGCTCGCAGAGAACCTTACCACAGCAGCTTCGATTCTGTTAACCCGCAAGCTTTTTTGTCGTCATCAGCGCAGAAGTTCGATCGTCGTTGGCCCGCACGTTGTACATCAGCACCACCGATGCCAGCAGCGCGATGGCCATAAAGGTGTACGACGCGCCAGGCCCGCCCATGATGCCATTGAGGTAGCCCACCAGCCAGGCGCCAAGGAAAGCACCGAGCGCGCCGAAGCTATTAATTAACCCCATCGACACCCCCGATACGTTGCGCGGCAGCAGCTCCGGGATCAGCGCGAAGAAGGGGCCATATGGCGCATACATGCAGGCGGCGGCGAGAACCAGCAGCCCGTAGGAGAACCAGAAAGACTGATTGCCGATCATCCAGGAACCGAAGAACGCCACGGCGGCAATCAGCAACAGCGGCCAGATGAACAGTTTACGATTCTGGAATTTATCCGACAGCCAGGAGACCGTCAGCATCAGACAAATCGCCGCCAGATAGGGAACCGCCGCCAGCCAGCCGACGGCGACGATATCCATCTGCGCGGCATTTTTCAGAATCGACGGCATCCACATCATGAAACCATAAACCCCGATACTCCACAGCGCATGGACAGCGCACAGCATGATCACGTTGCGTGAACGCAGCGCCTCGCCATAGTTGCGCACCGGTTTGATATGGCTCTGTTCGCTATCCATCGCCTGTTGCAGAACCTGTTTCTCCTGCGCATTCAGCCAGGAGACCTCCGACGGTTTATCTCGCACCAGAATCCACCAGCAGATAGCCCATAGCACCGCCGGAATGCCTTCGATAATAAACATTTCCCGCCAGCCCCAGGACTGAATCAGGTAGCCGGAGACAATCGACATCCACAATACCGTCACCGGGTTGCCAAGAATCAGGAAGGTATTGGCGCGTGAACGCTCGGTTTTGGTAAACCAGTTGCTGATATAAATCAGCATCGCCGGCATCACCGCCGCCTCGACGATCCCGAGCGTAAAGCGAATAACCATTAACATCGGAATATTGCTGACAAACCCGGTGGCCGCCGCGCAAAAGCCCCATAATACCAGGCTGAAGAAAATCATTTTTCGCACGCTGCGTTTTACGGCGTACATGGCACCGGGAACCTGGAAAAAGAAATAGCCCAGGAAGAAGAGAGCACCAATAAGCGATGCCGTTCCTTTGGTAATTCCTAAATCACTTTCAATACCGGCAGCGGCGGCGAAACCATAATTCGCACGATCGAGATACGCCAGACTATAGGTAATAAAAATTACCGGCATTAAATACCACCAGCGACGCGCTGGTAATTTCGCGAGCATTTGCATATGCCATCCTCAGATAAAGTGCATAATCAAACGGGGTTCATTATTTTATATATTCATCAGCTTTCTGGCGGCCGGAGTGCGGCCGCTAAAAGGCGACGCACGACTCACACGGCGGCAAGCATCCCGCCATCAACAAACAACAGATGTCCATTCACAAAATTAGCCGCCGGGGAGGCCAGATAGACCGCGGCGCCAATTAATTCTTCCGGTTTTCCCCAGCGCGCGGCGGGGGTTCTTTGATAGAGCCAGGCAGAAAAATCCCGATCGTTAACTAATGCCGCGGTCATTTCTGTGGCAAAATAACCCGGCGCAATACCATTAACCTGAATATTATATTCGGCCAGCTCGACACACATTCCACGCGTCAGCATTTTGACCGCCCCTTTTGATGCGGCATACGGTGTAATAGTCTTACGACCTAATTCACTCTGCATTGAACAAATATTAATTATTTTCCCGGAACGGCGCCTCATCATATATTTAGCAACCTGCTGAGAAACAAGGAAAACCCCTTTCTGGTTAACCTCAATAACCTGGTCCCACTCATCCTCAGGAAATTCGGTGAAGGGATAACGACGCTGGATCCCGGCGTTGTTAATCAAAATATCAATCGCCCCGATCTGCGCCTCAATCCGCGCAACGGCCTGCTCAACCTCGGCGCTGCGGGTGACATCAAAAGCCACGCCCGTCGCACGATAGCCCTGCGCACACAGCGCCTGTGCCGCGGCATCCGCTTTCTGCTGCGTGCGGTCGTTGATAATAATCTCGGCCCCATACTCCGCCAGGCCTTCCGCCAGCAGATAGCCAATACCTCTGGCGGAGCCGGTGATCAGCGCACGCTTGCCGGATAAATCAAATAAATTTTTCATAAAAACTCTTTTTCATGTGATGTTATGCGTAACTGTATACGCGTAACAGTTGTATTTTAAAGAGGGAAAAGAAGAGAAATGATCAATTTGTGATCAGTGCGACATTTGCCGGCGATGGGCGGAAGGGAGAGATCTGAACGCGGCATTTACGCGCAGGCGTAAATGCCGGGAGACAGGCACTAGGCGGCGGTACGGCGACTGCGTTGCAGCATCACGGCCAGCTGCCAAAGGTTAATCAGCACGATAACGGCGGTGGCAATAAAGACCCAGCGAAAACCGGCCATTGCCGATACCGAAGCGCCGATCAGCGGCCCGACCACATTTCCCAGGTACATAAACGACTGGTTATAACCGAAAATACGTCCGGTCACCTTATCGCTGCTGTATTTGAGCAGCAGAGTCTGTACCGCCGGCAGCATTGCGCCATCGGCAAAGCCCAGCAGGAAACGCAAGACGCCCAGCTGCAGCGGGGTGGTGACGAACGACATGGCGAAAAACATTACCACCGCGCAGCACAAGGTGGCCAGCAAGATGCGCGAGGTTCCGATGCGATCGCCAAGTTTGCCTAAACGCGGCGCGGAGATCAGCGCGGAAACCCCGGGCACGGCGGCAATCATCCCGGCGAGAAAGGCGATATTGTTGCTGTCCGGCGCCATTGACTTGATAAACAACGCCAGTATCGGACCAATAGAGCCATTGCACAGTTGAATGACCAGGGTTGTGAAAAACAGGCTAATCACCAGTCCCGGATAAGGTAGCGACGCCAGCACTTCCCTGCCGCTTAAGCGATCGGCCTTGCTGGTCTGCGGCCTGACACCCTCTTTAATCAGAAATAGCGTGACGAGAAAACTGACCGTCAGCAGAATCGCGGTGATAAAAAAGACCGCCCGCAGCCCAACATGGTCGGCCAGAAAGCCGCCCAGCAGCGGCCCGCCGATAACTCCGCTGATTTGCGCCGTCGATAATGTACTGAGCGCCCAGCCGCTGCGTTCCCGTGGCACCTGAGAGGCCACCAGCGCCATCGCGTTCGGAATATAGCCTGAGGTCAACCCCATCACCGCACGCAGGATAAACAGCTGCCAGACGTTGGTGGCGAAGGCCTGAAGCAGAATGGCAATCGCCATACCCAGGGAGGCGCGCAGCAGCATCAGCTTGCGCCCTTTCCGATCGGCCAGACTGCCCCACATGGGGGAGACAATAGCCGACACAAGGAAGGTAACGCTGAACGTCAGCCCCGACCACATCGATAAAGCCTCGTGAGACGTCACGCCGAGCTGGGAAACATAAAGCGGCAAAAAAGGCAGAATTTGACTGATCGCCAGGCCGGTGAAAAAGCAACCAAACCAGACGGAGATGAGATTGACCTTCCAGGATTCCATAACTACACGTATTCATTAATTTTTTGTGAATTATTACCTAGCTTAGCAATTTCCACTCATCGACGTATTACCAGAGATGCGCTGAGCCCGAGTTTAGTGTTTTATCGCTCGATTAAATTTTTTATCGAAGATTATCAGGACCAACCGCCGCCCCTTCAGCGCGTTCTGCTGACCTGCAGGGTGCACTGGATGGCAATCGAACAGCTTTTAGCCTGCCGCTTTCCGGGAGCAACATTCTGGCAGCCATGCGCGCATTGCACATGCTATGTTATGTGCTTTGTTGTCATCAGGATGGAAGTTGAAATGGCTAAGATGAGGGTTGGGATCGTTTTTGGCGGTAAGTCGGCAGAACATGAAGTGTCGCTGCAATCGGCGAAAAATATCGTTGAAGCAATTGATAAAACACGCTTTGATGTCGTTCTGCTCGGCATTGATAAACAGGGACTCTGGCATATCAACGATGCCGGAAACTATCTGTTAAACCCGCAGGATCCTGCCCGTATTGCCCTGCGTCCTTCCGACGTCACGCTGGCGCAAATTCCCGGCCGTGACGCGCAGCAGCTGATCGACGCCGACAGCGGCCAACCGCTGGCCGCCATCGATGTGATTTTCCCGATTGTCCACGGTACCCTCGGGGAAGACGGCTCGCTGCAGGGGATGCTGCGCATGGCTAACCTGCCCTTCGTCGGCTCCGACGTCCTCGGGTCCGCCGCCTGCATGGACAAAGACGTCACCAAGCGCCTGCTGCGTGATGCCGGACTGGCGATTGCCCCGTTCATCACCCTGACCCGCGCCAATCGCCAGCAGTTCAGCTTTACGCAGGTGAAAGACAAACTCGGCCTGCCGCTGTTTGTCAAACCGGCCAACCAGGGGTCTTCGGTAGGCGTCAGCAAAGTCAACACCGAAGAGCAGTACCAGCAGGCGGTCGCGCTGGCCTTTGAATTCGATCATAAAGTGGTGGTGGAACAAGGGATTAAAGGACGGGAAATTGAGTGTGCGGTGCTGGGGAACGATCATCCTCAGGCCAGTACCTGCGGCGAAATCGTCCTGAACAGCGAATTCTACGCCTACGATACCAAGTACATCGACGATCAGGGGGCGAAAGTGGTGGTTCCTGCGGCCATTGCCAGCGATATCAACGATAAAATCCGCGATGTTGCCATTCAGGCCTACCAGACGCTGGGCTGCAGCGGCATGGCGCGCGTTGATGTTTTCCTGACGGAAGACAACGAGGTTATCATTAACGAAATCAATACGCTGCCAGGCTTTACCAACATCAGTATGTATCCGAAGCTGTGGCAGGCCAGCGGCCTGGACTACACCAGCCTGATCAGCCGCCTGATTGAACTGGCGCTGGAGCGCCATGCGGCAGACCGCGCGCTGAAGACATCCATGAACTGATGCTCTTTCCCCGGGTGACGGCGCGTGGCGCCTTACCCGGGCTATCTGAGGCGCAGCGCCTCAAGCCCGGCCCATCTTCCCGCCACGGAGAACGCGTGCGGCCTAGGCTTCCTCCACCCCGGTCTGACGACGGCGGATAATCTTTCCGGCAATCCAGAAGCTAATCACCCAGGTCACCAGCCCGACAGCATAGGATTGCCAGCCTTGCGTTTCAAAGCCCAGCAGCCCCACCACGCCGTTCAGAATAAAAATTAATCCCAGCGCAAACGCGTAGTAATGCCAGTCACGGCGGATTTTTTCAGTGAGTTTCATAGCCCCTCCGACAACAAAAAAAGCATCTTCGCACAGCCGGAATCCGCGGTCTGTAGCCCCGGGGAGAATTATCACACATTGGGATATCGCTCTAAGTTCTGCACAATGATCCGCCCCCGCGCCGGACAGAAAACAGGAATATTCCTGGTCGTAAATTACCAGCAATCTGATACTGAGAAACCCTTCCCGCTGCCAGAATAATCGCTATGCCGCGATGCAAAACCAGCAGGTCAGTCAAGTTCGGAGGGTAAGATGGCTGAGTTCGCCTTTTCAAAATCACTTATTGCCGCTAAAAAAAGAAGCGCCATCACCCGCAGCAATATTGCCTATGCCCTGTTTGTGCTGTTCTGTTTCTGGGCCGGCGCGCAGATGTTAAGTATGCTGGTACATGCCCCCGGCGTTTTCGAGCACCTGATGCAAATCCAGGACAACAGCTCGCCGCGAATTAAGATTGGGCTGGCGGTGGGGACCCTGTTTGGTCTGATCCCCTTCCTGTTCGGCGGCCTGTTGATCGGAACGCTGGGGCTTATCCTGCGCTGGAGCGATAATCGCTAGCGGCGCGCCATACAGCTGGCCCGCCGCTCATCAACGCGTTTCGCAAACCAGGCTGTGGTCAGATTGCGCGTAATTTTAGGGCTCTCAAGCTGAATCCCCGGCAGTATCTCTCGCGGCAGCGCTTTGCCTGCTTTCTTATCCGCCAGACGGAAAACCTGCTGGTACAGTTCGGTTTTTTCAAACGCCAGGCTGTCGCCTTTTTTCAACTGTCGGTGGATGTCATCATCGCTCATCGCCAGCTTCCCGGCTAAACGGCGTACCGCCAGCTCCGTCGTCCCTGCATCATCGCTATCATAACGAATTAAATCACCGTCCAGCGCCAGCTTCACGCCGCTCGCTTTACTGACGGCATTCTGAAACGCAGCATTGCGGCTGGCGTACCAGCCCGCGTTAAAGTCAGCAAAACGGTACAGCGGCACGCTGTAGTTTGCCGGATAGTTGAGCAGGTGCCAGGTACCAAACCACAGGCCGCCGCGCAGGCTGAACACCTCCTGGCGCACGGTGCCGTTGATTTTCCACGGATAGCCATCGGTATGCTGTTCGGCAAAAGCAATGCTCACCTGCATCGGGCCACCGGTATGCACCGGGTTGAGTGAACCGAATAACTTCTGCCCCATAGGCACCATGCCGATAAAATCGTCAAACACGGCGCTAAGCTGCTTTTCCGTTTTCACGTTGTCCAGCCGCTCGCTGTAGCTTTTGCCGTTGGGTGACGGAATTTTCAGCGCCGTATGCACAAGGAAAACCGGGATATGCATCTTCTCGGCCCGGCGGTCTATCTCTTGCCAGGCGATTTTGCTCAGCCCCGGCACCACCGGATCGGATTGATAGTTGGACTCCTGCTGCGCGACCGCCAGCACCGAACAGACGTTCTCTTCCGTCGGCGCCAGCTTCTGACTTTCGAAGGTTTTGGCAATCGCCTGCGCCCATTCGTCCCTGTCCTTCACGCTGGCGGGCATTTTTTGCCTGACCACGGCGGCAACGTCAACGGGCTTTTCGCCCTCTTTGAGTACCGGCGCCGTGTTGCTGGTACAGGCGCTCAGAACCCCCCCAGCCAGCAGCGTCAGGGCGCAGGAAACTCGACGTGGTACCGCGGCTGCCCTGCACTTTCCTTGTCTCTGTATCATCCTTCAGTCTGCCTCTGCTATGGGTAGGGATCGGTAATCAGTTTAGCGTCTGGGTAACGGGCTGCAGCTCTTTACCATCAAGTTCGCGTTCAAAACTACGCAGACGTTTGTAGATGGACATCAGTTCCACCAGCGTCGTCCACGAGCTAATCAGATACTGGAACGAGCCGCGTACCTGGCCGAACACGTTGGTAATCTGCGTCATCAGGCCCAGCGTAATCGTACCGGCAACGATCGACGGAAACAGCAGGAACAAACCGAAAACGTTATCCACCTGCAGATAAAGAATGCGGGCGATGTTGAAATACATGTAGTGGAAATAGAGGCGGAAATAGTTGCGACGAACGGCGCTAAACAGCTCGCGCACCGTCGGCGGCGTGGCGCGGGATTCATCATCTTCGCCATACACCAGCTCTTTACGATATGCCGCTTCCACGCGCTGGTTTTTAAATTCCAGCCCCGGCAGTTTGATCCCCACGACCGCCAGCAAACCGGTCCCCATCAGGGACCACACCACCGCTGCAATCACCAGGCCATACGGCAGATGGCCCACAATCGGCAGATCCGGCACGTGTTCAGACAACGTAACCAGCACCGGCAGGAAGGCAATCAGCGTCATGACGGCGTTGATAAAACTCACGCCCATATCCTCAAGGGTGGAGGCAAAGCGCATGGTATCTTCCTGCACACGCTGAGCGGCACCTTCGATGTGGCGCAGGTGATGCCAGTGGGCCATATAGTGTTCGTTCATCGCCGTACGCCAGCGGAAAACGTAGTGGCTGACGAAGAAGTTGTTCATCACGCCAATAATCACCGCGATCACCGCAATGCCAAGGAACACGCCAATTTCCTGATAGAACTGGTTAATACTGACTTTGTGCGGCGTGGCCAGCGCGGTCTGGATCAGATCGTAGAACGGCGCATACCAGGCGTTGATCGCCACCCCAACTTCCACCAGAAACCAGGTGACGAAGATGATCAAAGAGGTGCCGAGAATTGACCAGTATTGCCAGCGGTGCGGGCTGTAGGTAAACCAAAACAGCGCAAAAACGCCCACGCAGAAAACGTAGTAGGCATAAAACACCAGATAGTTCAGCGACCAGAATCGCGCAGCGCTGATGGCAACATTTTGTGATGCCCCGGTTAAACGCAGCAGCCAGTCGCCACCGCCCGCCTGCCAAAAGATCACTGCAAGCAGCGACCAGACAAAGGCAGAAAGAAAAAACGGCCCCGGTTTGGGGAAAAAAGATTTAAACATCATCTACTCCTGCTAACTTCTTTATCGTTCTGGCTATGCTGTGTACCACGAAGACGCCCGCCGCATCACTGTAGCAGCCTGGGGAGGGCGGTCGGATGATGAGACCAAATATCAGCAGCTTAGTTCGTCTGCCATTCGGCCAGAATTGTTTCTACGGATTTCACGCGGACAGGATTTCCGGGTACGGTTAGCGTACGCCAGACATCGTTGTAGTGGTCAATCAGCGTTGCGGCCTGCGCAGCCGGACGGTTCGCCGTGGTGTGCGCATCCTCAGCCACGGTGATGGCATAGCCGCGGCTGGCACCATTTTTGATGGTGGTATCGACACAGTAATCGGTCGCGCAGCCGCAAATCACGAACTGGTGGATTTGCTGCTCGCTCAGTACCTGCTCAAGACATGTTTTATAGAACGCATCGCAGGCGGTTTTCGTGACATAGAGGGCGTCTGCGGGGGGTTCCAGCTCCGCCAGCAGCGCAAAGCCTTCGCTCCCCTCTTCCAGACCGCCATCCTCGGCATGCTGAATAAAAATCACGCGATCCGCGGCGCGAATCAGACGGTTAATATGCGCGACGCAGCGTTCGCGCTCAATACGCGGCGTCGCAAAGACGCCATTTTGCATATCTACTACCATCACCACTCGTTGAGCCGCCATATTTCTCTCTCGTCACCCGATACATCAAACGCTCATCATACGCGCCCACCGGGGAAAGCGGATATCCGAAAGCATAAAAAAGCCCTTTTTACGCACGGTTACGTTTTTCTGCTAAATATTGTCGTTATTCCACTTCGTTCAGCCGCGCTTCGTAGTATAAATATGCCCTATATCTCCTCTTATCATTATGGATACCCCAGTTGAAACGTAGTCTGCTTATTTTTGCTGCGCTGTGTGCGGCGTCATGGACATCGGTCCAGGCAGCTCAACCGATCGTTGACCCGGAATTTGCCGCCAATGTAGTCGATCGTTACGCCAACCATATCTATTACGGTAGCGGTGCCACCGGCATGGCGCTGGTTGTTATTGATGGCAACCAGCGCGTGTTTCGCAGCTTTGGCGAAACGCGTCCGGGCAACAATGAGCATCCGCAGCTGGATTCGGTTATCCGCATTGCTTCGCTGAGTAAACTGATGACCAGCGAGATGCTGGTAAAAATGCTCGATCAGGGCGTCGTGAAGCTCAACGACCCGCTCAGTAAATACGCGCCGCCGGGTGCCCGGGTGCCGACGTATCAGGGCACGCCGATTACGTTGGTCAACCTGGCGACCCACACCAGCGCGCTGCCGCGCGAACAGCCCGGTGGTGCGCCGCATCGTCCGGTCTTCGTCTGGCCAACGCGCCAGGATCGCTGGTCGTGGTTGTCGACAGCATCGCTGAAAGCAGCCCCGGGGTCGCAGGCCGCCTACTCCAACCTCGCGTTTGATCTGCTGGCAGACGCCCTCTCTACGGCTGCCGGGAAACCCTATCCGCAGCTATTTGAAGAGCAAATCACCCGGCCGCTGGGTATGAAAGACACCACCTTTACCCCCTCACCGGATCAGTGCCGCCGTCTGATGGTCGCCGAGAAAGGCGCCAGCCCGTGCAACAATACGCTGGCAGCGATCGGCAGCGGCGGCGTCTACTCGACGCCGGGCGATATGATGCGCTGGATGCAGCAGTTCCTTTCCTCCGATTTCTACACCCGCGGGCAGCAGGCTGACCGTATGCAGACGTTGATTTATCAACGTAGCCAGCTAACACGGGTTATCGGTATGGATGTGCCGGGCAAAGCTGACGCCCTGGGTCTTGGCTGGGTCTATATGAAGCCGAAAAATGGCCAACCGGGGATTATTCAAAAGACCGGCGGCGGCGGCGGATTCATTACCTATATGGCCATGAACCCGCAGGCCAATATCGGCGCTTTTGTGGTGGTCACCCGTTCATCGCTGACCCGCTTTAGTAATATGAGCAACGGTATTAACGATCTGGTCAGCGAGCTCAGCGGCGGACAGCCGGCGTCAATCCCTGAGTCCTGATTTATTCTCGCGACCGAATTAATAATCTGAAGGCAAATGGTTGATGCTAACCAGTTTGCCTTTATCCATCTCGATATATCCGCCCTTGCGCAGGGCGGCAAGTACTTCGGCAACGACAGAGCGTGAGATACGCGTTTTTTGATGAATATAATTCATCACTCCAATACGAAAACGCAATTTTTCATCCCAGTCAATCATCGACAGTAACGTCGCCCGAATTTGTTCATAGGAATTATGACCAATCAATTGTAAATCGCGTTGTTCCATAATACGACTATGCCATACCAACCAACAGAATGCGTCGCGCCACAAATTATTCTGTTCAACTATTTTAAGCGCTTGTGAAGAAGGAAGGTGGTAACCCTTACATTTCCCTTCCGTCATTAATTGATATCGGATCTCATTTTTCATCACGCCATCAGCCAACCCGATAATAAAAGGAGCCTGGGCGATGCCAATGAGTATATTTTCGTTTCTACGCAGAGAAATCACGCCCTCCAGAATGACAACCGTTTCGGCGCAATGTATATCATTAACAAATATAATCTGTTTTTCACGACAAAACTCGAAGTGAGTGCCATATCTGGACAAGTATTGATCTAGCTGACCAAATGCATCAAGCGGTTTACTCAGCGATAACATTGATACGTTCCTGACAATAATGCCCGTCAAATCCTTGACGGGCATAGTCTTCGATTAAATATCTACAATGTTTTTCTCACTGTAAATAATCTTACCAGGTATATTTAACGCCCACGTTAGCGGCCCAGTCTTGATCCACATCACCACCGCCGAGATAGCTAACATCCGAGTAGGCGCTGAAATTGCGGGTAAAACTGAACTGCGTACCCAGCCCAACACGAACCGCAGAACCTTCGGTACCGTTATTGATCGAATCACCGTTTACGTCAGCGTGATTGCTGGCATCGTCATACACATAGGCCAGTTTGAAGTAAGGCGTCAGCGCCTGATCATTACCGTAGGTAAAGGTATAACCCGCATCAACGCCCAGCTCATAGCGCATACTGTCGTAAGACTGACCACCCACTTTCATGCCATTGCTCAGGCGATAGTCGTCACCAGACTGGAATAAACCAGATATGCTGCCATACGGCGTCACATAGCCAGCATGACCCAACTTCGCGTCATAGCCCAGCTTCAGACCAAAGCCCCAGGCATCTGAAGAGGTGCTGCCGTCAACGTACTGGCCGTTACTCATGTTGGCCGACAGTTCGTTGTTGAAGTGAGAGTAGTTAACAGAACCGTCAAGAAAAAAGTTGTTTGCAAAATGAGCAGAAGTGTAGAGGTAAGCCGTCTGGCTGTCCTGATCCACCTGACCGCTACGATCGCTCAGATCGCCTTTCACAAAGCCCGCCGCAGCACCGACGATCCACTTAGCATCGTTACCGTCAATTTTGCTATCAAGACCCACCATGACGCCGTTAACATTCTGATCGTAGCTGATAGTGCCGTTATCACCGTTGAAGCTACCGCCAAAGTAGCTTCCCCAGGCCCCCCCGTTATCGGTCAGACCATGACGCGACTGGGTCAGGCGAGTCGCCACGGTATCCTGCTGCAGATTCCAGATATTGCTGTTGGCAGACGGGATGCTCAGCGCCATGTTCGCATAGTCGGTCAGCCGGCTCTGCTCCATAACAACGGTGTTGCCTTCCTGCTTAGCCTGGTAGGTGTAAGCACCGAGATCGGCTTTGTTAGCCGCAGAAAAGGTGGCAGTGCTGTTTTTGTCGTTAACATAAACCAGCTCTTTACCTTTGTAATCAGCAATAGAACCCTTACCATCCGCATTATCAATACGAACCTTGTAATTGCCGGTTGCGGCCGCAACGTTGTCGCCTGCGTTATCCACTTCGGACTGGTCGAAAGACGTGTCGGCGTCACCATTACCATTCACGGTCAGATGACCATCAGAGTTCATCGCGATTGTGCCGTAGCCGTAATTAGACCTGGTGGTGTCATTAGTACGATCGTTCGTGAGATCGGCATTCAGCACGAAGTTATTGCTATGTACATTCAGCACACCAGAATGCACATTCCCGTGTGTATCCGTCGCACTGGTCAGATTCAGCGTATCGGCCTGCAGCGCGTACGCCGTGCTATTGCCCATATCCAACATACCATTGTTAGTGATATTGATTGTGTTGGCATACAGTGCGGAATCATCCACGCCCCAGCCAGCGGAGACATCATCGGCAATCGTTACGTTACTATTATCAATGGTCAGTGCGTTGGTCGCTACATGGCCATCTTCATTGATTTTCAGCGCAGAACCGCCGGTCAGAGAGATCGTGTCAGAAACCAGGGTGGAATCCGCTACGCTCACGACAGAACCACCGTTGATGCTCAAGGTATCAATCAGAGAAGTTTTGGTAGTATCCCAGCGCGAGCCGCCGTTCAACGTCACATTAAACAGACCACTCTGGTAGACTTCGTTGCCAATGACATGGCCGTTTTCATCATAGGCCGTGTCGCTGTTATTGATACCATAAGTCGACCATGGCCAGAGGCTATTCGCGGTAATATCAAGCAGCGTTGCAGTTGCTTCAGTACCCACAGCAAAGCTGTCATAAACGCCATCGCCATCGGAATCTACTTGATGCATGGACATCGCTGCCCCTACCCACTTACTGCCGTTATTTAACGTGACATCCATACGGTCAGTACCATCCCAACCGTTAGTATCTACCGCAGAATCGGTATCACGATAGCTGTCCGCACCATTCGGGAAGAAATTCTCGTCAAAATTACTGGAAAACAGGATATCGCCCATGAGGGTAGAATTTGTGAGGTTAACGGTCGTCTGCATCGCGTTATCCGCATGCGGATTTGCGACGGCAGAGATCGCAATATCATCGGCATTAAAACCGGTACCGCTATAAGTGCTGGCATTATTGTTGTTACCGAACCAACCAGAGGTGCCTTCATCTGACCATGAACCTGACGTCACGGTAGAGTCCATCACATTGATTGCGTTATGAAATACTTCGCTACTGTCGACGCCCGTGCTGACAGTATTATCGTCAGTATCTCTCCACTCATAACCCTGAGTCAGGTCAATACCCGCGACATGGGAGTTATTTTTGATAACCAGATCCACCTCTTGATCCAGCGTAATAGCCGTCCCAAGGTCATAAACGTCAACAATATGGGTATCTACGGTGCCATCAGCATGCGTACCGTTATAGGTATAATGTTCATAGTTATCATCAATGGTTGAGTTATCAACGGTCAGCGCCAGACGGTCATAAACATAACCGGTAGCATCGCGATCTACACAAACGGTAGTCATGCACTCAGAGGTGATCATCCCATGAATTGTGCTGTCTTTAATGGTCAGACTATTGCTATTGGTGTTGGTTGCAAGCCCATCATCCAGATAGTAAGTAGAGATCACGCCATTGACGACAGCTTTATTAATTACCGGATAAATATCACCATTATAAATACTATCAGTCGCGTAATTATTCCAGCCGACATAACCATTATAGTAAACGCCGTCAGAATAGGCTGCGTCATTATAATGTTTAAATGTTGTGTAGGTGGTTCCAGAAATATCAGTAGAAGCACTTGCCTGAGAGGTGACTGCCAAAGTGCAGGCTAATGCTAATTGTGAAACTACAAATTTCTTTTTCCAAGGGTGCATTTGTCATCCCTCCTCGGGGACGTAATATCGTTGATCCATCAATTATTAATGCATAGAAGAATATTATTATGCTTCGCGACAACGATTATGCGGTATCACCAGAGAAAGGTTCAATTATTCTTCACCTAAAGTCCGAAACCGGACAATAATCTCATGATACAAGCCGGTAGTTTAAAAAAGAAAAACAAATAATTTCAGTTAATTAAAAAGAAGCAGGCATACCATACAACAAATTAATATTTAAACCCCAAAACAAAAACCCAATGAATAAATCGGAATAAGATTCAATATTTTTCAAAAGTCAATAAATTCATCAATAGTTAACACATGCAAAAAAAATAAAAATATCACCTGCTAGTATGTTTAATTCATCACACCTATTAGATTCACACTCTCATTATCGCCGTCCCTTGCACGGGCCACTTTTGAGCCACTTTCGTAAAACACCCGTACGCAAACTCAGGTATACTGCGCTCTTTCATTTCACAAAATCAGGCAAACCATGACAGATTTAATCACTCGCCCCCGCCGTTTGCGTCAATCCGCTGCGCTGCGCGCCATGTTTGAAGAGACAACACTGAGTTTGAACGACCTGGTGTTGCCGATCTTTGTTGAAGAAGAAATCGACGATTACAAAGCCATCGAGGCCATGCCTGGCGTGATGCGCATTCCGGAAAAATACCTGGCGCGGGAAATCGAGCGTATCGCCAACGCCGGTATCCGCTCGGTGATGACCTTCGGTATTTCGCACCACACCGACGCGACCGGCAGCGATGCCTGGAATGAGAACGGCCTGGTGGCGCGTATGTCACGCATCAGTAAGGATGCCGTACCGGAGATGATTGTCATGTCCGATACCTGCTTCTGTGAATACACCTCACACGGCCACTGCGGCGTATTATGCGATCACGGCGTCGACAACGACGCTACCCTGGTGAACCTTGGCAAACAGGCGGTGGTTGCCGCTGCGGCAGGCGCCGATTTTATTGCCCCCTCTGCGGCAATGGATGGTCAGGTGCAGGCGATTCGCCAGGCGCTGGACGCCGCCGGTTTTACCCGGACGGCCATCATGTCCTACTCCACCAAGTTTGCCTCTTCATTCTATGGCCCGTTCCGCGAAGCGGCCGGTACCGCGCTGAAAGGCGATCGTAAAACCTATCAGATGAGCCCGATGAACCGCCGTGAAGCCATTCGCGAATCCTTGCTGGACGAAGCCCAGGGCGCAGATTGCCTGATGGTCAAACCGGCCGGTGCCTATCTTGATATTCTGCGCGATATCCGCGAGCGCAGCGATCTGCCCCTCGGCGCCTACCAGGTGAGCGGCGAATACGCGATGATCAAATTTGCCGCTCAGGCCGGCGCTATCGACGAAGAAAAAGTGGTGCTGGAAAGCCTGGGTGCCATTAAGCGCGCCGGTGCCGATCTGATCTTCAGCTACTTCGCCCTCGATCTGGCTGAAAAGAAAATCCTGCGTTAATTCCCAGTCATTCCCCCGGTGGCGCTACGCTTACCGGGGCTCCGGTAACCCGGGCCAGGCGCCAGCCGCAGCCGGGGCAATGGACTTGCGCCGGCCCCAAATCTTCACTCAACTGTAATCTGAGCGACATCTGCACCTTCTACTGTCTGGGCAGGACGGAGGAGGAAGCGCTATGTTTAGTCTCGACAATGTACTCGACGACCTGTGGCCTCAGGCGAGGCCTGCCCCCTGGCAAAAAAAACTACTCAAAAAATTACTCCATGAGGAGGAGTTTCAACAATTTGCCGCTCGCCATCGCCACCTGAAAGGGCTTGATACGGTCGAACAGGTGCTTGAACATCTCAATATCCGCTGCGCAATTCCGGCGCACGATCTGGAACAAATCCCTGAACACGGTCCGCTGGTGATCGTCGCTAACCACCCCACCGGCACGCTTGACGGCCTTGCGCTACTCTATGCCGTTTCCCGCGTGCGCCGCGATGTCAAAGTGGTGACTAACCGCCTGTTAACCCATCTTGAACCACTGAGCTCGCTGTTTATTCCCGTTGATAATATCAACGGCCGTACCGCCAAAACCGCGCTACAACAGATGGATCACCAGTTGCAGAACGGCGGCGTACTGATCTTTTTCCCGGCGGGAGAAGTCTCGCGCCTGACGCGCCGGGGGATCCGCGATAAAAAATGGCACTCTGGCTTTATCAAACTGGCAACCAGGTACCGCGCCCCGCTGCTCCCGGTATGGATCCGGGCGCACAACAGCGCGCTGTTTTATGCCAGCACTCTGCTCTCCGACAATCTTCCTCTGCTGCTGCTGATGCAGCAAATGTTCCGCCGGCGTAACAGCAGCCTGCCGATCGCTATCGGCCAACAAATTGCCTGGTCCTCATGGTACAGCGCGCAAACGTCTACGCGCGAACTGGCGGATCGCGTCTATCGTCACGTTGAGCGACTGGGCAAAGGGATGCCGGGGGGGTTTAAAACGGAAAGCGCAATTGCGCGTCCCGAGGATCGCGCCCTGCTTAAGCGCGAACTCAGCCAGGCGGAGTGCCTTGGGCGCACGGCAGATGGCAAAGTCATCTATCTGTGGCAGCGCGGCGGCAAGGAAGATGCGCCGCTGCTGCGCGAGCTGGGTCGCCTGCGCGAGATTGCCTTTCGCGCGGTCGGCGAAGGCAGCGGCAAACGCCGCGATGTCGACGGCTATGATGACGATTACCTGCACCTGATTCTGTGGGACGAAGAGGACCTGGAAATCGTCGGTGCCTATCGCTTTATGCCTACCGCCATGCAGCTGGAAAAACGCGGCCTGGAAGGGATCTATAGCTACAGCCTGTTTCACTACGATGCGCGGATGGAGGATATCCTCACCCACGGGATTGAACTGGGTCGGAGCTTTATTCAGCCGCGCTACTGGGGGCGTCGCGGGCTGGATTATCTGTGGTGCGGCATCGGGGCCTGGCTGGCGCGCTACCCGCACTATCGCTATCTGTTCGGCCCGGTCTCCATTTCCGGTGGCCTGCCGCCCGCGGCTCGCGATCTGTTGGTGGCATTCTACCGTCTGTGGTTCCCGGCGACGCATCCGCTGGCGGAATCCCGTCGCCCGTATCCTGCCTCACTGCCGGATGTGCTGGCGCAGTTTGGCGGGGAAGATTACAACGACGACCTGGCGCGGTTGAAATCCCTGCTCGGCAACCTCGGCTGCGCGATCCCGCCGCTGTATAAGCAGTACTCGGAAGTCTGCGAGCCGGGCGGCGTGCAGTTTATCGATTTCGGCAGCGACCCGGATTTCAACAACTGCGTGGATGGTCTGGTGCTGGTGGATTTGACCTATCTGAAGGCCAACCGCTATCAGCGCTATATTGGGGTACATCTGGACGCGCAAAAATCGGCATAAAAGCCTTTCCCGGCTTGCGGCGCGCTGCGTCTTAGCCGGGCTACAAGCTAATGTTGATTATCCTGCCCGATAATAGGGCTTATCCCCGAGAATCGTCGCCCGATGCATAATGCGCCGCTGCGGCAGGTAATCGGCGTTGGCGTAGTGCTGGGTGACGCGGTTATCCCAAATCGCCACGTCGTTCGGCTGCCAGCGCCAGCGTACCTGAAACTCCGGCTTCGTGACGTGGGCGAACAGGAAGCCGAGCAGCGCCTCGCTCTCTTTTTCCGTCACGTCGACAATGCGGGTGGTGAACCCCTCATTGACAAACAGCGCCTGTTTGCCGGTCACCGGATGGGTACGCACCACCGGGTGTAGCAGCGGCGGATTTTTGGCGACCGCCTCCAGCCAGCGCTGATGCTCCTCTTCGCTTTTGCGATATTTATACTCCTGGAACGATTTACGGAAATCATGCTCCGCGCGCAGGCCGCTTAACAGCTGGCGCAAAGGCTCAGAGAGCGCCTCATACGCCGCAATGCCGCTGGTCCACAGAGTATCGCCGCCGGTTGAAGGCAGCTCTTTTGCCGCGAGAATCGCCCCGGCAGGCGGCGTCGCAATAAAGGTAACATCGGTGTGCCAGTTATCGTTATCCGGCGGATTATCGTCGTGGGTATCGAGAACGATAATCTCATCAACGCCCGGCGCATGGGGATAAACCGGATGAATATGCAGGTCGCCAAAGCGCAGGGCAAGATCCCGCTGCTGCTCGGGGGTGATGTTCTGCTCGCGCAGGAACACCACCTGATGGCGCAGCACCGCGTGATACAGCTGCTCAAACTGGTTGTCGCTCAGCGGGCGGGTAATATCGACGCCGGAAACCTGCGCGCCAATATAGGGGCCCAGCGGGGTAATGCTTAAACGTTCGCTCATTGTACTTCTCCATGCCAGGGCGTCAGGCGCCGCTGCAACGCGCGCAGCCCCAGTTCCAGTAAAAAGGCGATGATCGCAATCACCGCGATGCCGGCCAGCACCACATCGGTGGCGAGAAACTCACCGGCGGACTGCACCATGAAACCTAATCCGCGGGTGGCGGCAATCAGTTCAGCGGCCACCAGCGTTGACCAGCCCACCCCGAGCCCGATACGCAGGCCGGTGAGAATTTCCGGTAATGCGCCGGGCAAAATCACCAGCCACAGCACCTGCGCCCGGCTGGCGCCTAATGCCTGCGCGGCGCGAATCCGTACCTGCTGGGCGCTTTTCACTCCCGCCAGCGTCGACATCACCACTGGCGCAAAAATCGCGAGATAAATCAGCAATATTTTTGGCGTTTCGCCAATGCCGAACCAAATGATCACCAGCGGCAACCAGGCCAGCGGCGGCACCGGTCGATACAGTTCGATCAGCGGATCGAGAATCCCGCGGATCGTCGGACTCAGGCCCATAGCGATCCCGACCGGCACGCCAAGGATCGTCGCCGCGACCAGGGCGATCGCGATCCGCGTCAGGCTCGCCGCCAGATGTTGCCAGAGCGTGGCATCCATAAAGCCCTGCGGACCGGCAATGGCGATCAGTTTCTGTAATACCTGCTGCGGCGGCGGAAGAAACAGCGGGCTAATCAGCTGCAGGGCCGTCACGCCCCACCAGACAACCAGCAGCACCGCCAGCGTGACGAAACTCAGCGTCAGCTGGCGGGAGAGCGGCCAGCGCCACTTCAGCGTCCGCGGCTGTGGTTTGTCATTAATCACCACGCTCATGAGAAGGCCTCCCGTTGTTCAAATACCCGGCTCAGGACATATTCACGCTGTGCGATAAACTGCGGGTCAGATTTAATGCTGCGGCAGGACTCGCCGGCGATAAAGCGGCGACCAAAATTCAGCGGCAGCCGCTCCAGCACCCGGCCCGGCCCCGGCGATAGCAGCACCAGTTCGGTGGCCATAAATACGGCCTCTTCAATGTCATGCGTAATCAGCAGTACCTGCTTGCCGGTCTCGTGCCACAGGTTAAGCAGCAGGGTTTGCATCTGCTCGCGGGTGAAGGCATCCAGCGCGCCAAACGGCTCGTCCAGCAACAGTAGCTGCGGGTTTGCCGCCAGCGCTCTGGCAATGCCGACCCGCTGGCGCTGGCCGCCGGAGAGCTGCCAGATAAAGCGCTTTTCCGCCCCTTCGAGTCCCACTCTCTTCAGCATCCGCGCCGCGGTTTCCCGGCGCGCGGCTTTATCCACACCCGCCAGCTGGAGTCCCAGCGCGACGTTATCCTGTACGTTGCGCCAGGGCAGCAGCCCTTCATGCTGAAAGACCACGCCGCGCTCGGCGCCCGGTCCTTCTACCCGCAGGCCTTCGAGGGTGATGCTGCCGTGCTGATAAGGCACGAATCCGGCAATCAGGTTCAGCAGCGTGGTTTTACCGCAGCCGGAGGGCCCCAGGACCACCAGCAGTTCGCCGCTGTCCAGCGTCAGGTTGATATCCGCCAGCGCCGGTTTACCGCCGTAGTCGGCGGAAAGATGCGAGATTTGCAGCATCGTGGCCTCCTTTACTTCACAAAACGGTCGGTTACGTACTGGCTGTAGTCGGTGCCGGCCGTCGGGACTTTACCCTGCTCTTTGAGGAACCTGGCGGTGTCGACGATCGCTTTATTCACCGGACCATTCAGCTCCTGAGCCTGCTGAGCGGCGGTCAGATAGGTATTGCCTTTTACCAGCCCCGGAACATCGGCATCCGGCACGCCGCTCAGGCGCGACAGCTTGCTGATATTATCCGCCTGCTTCAGCCACGCATCCGGGTTGGCAATGTACGGTTGCTGGGCATCGATCGCGCTTTTGGCAAAGGCTTTCACAATCTCAGGGTGTTTCTCGGCAAAATCTTTGCGTACCACCCAGACATCCAGCGTCGGCGCGCCCCACTCCCCCACCTGGGATGAGTCGGTCAGCACTTTGCCCTCTTTTTCCAGTTCGTTCACCGCCGGGGCCCAGACGTAGGCGCCGTCAATGTCTCCACGCTGCCAGGCGGCAATAATCGCCGGCGGCTGCAGGTTGATAATCTGCACCTGGCCCGGCTTAATGCCCCAGTGTTTGAGCGCCGACAGCAGGCTGTAATGGGTTGTGGAGATAAACGGTACCGCAATGCGTTTACCGATCAGGTCCTGCGGTTTGCTGATGCTCTTCTTCACTACCAGCGCTTCAGAGTTTCCGAGCTTTGACGCCAGCAGGAACACTTCAATCGGCACCTGCTGCGTGGCGGCAACCGCCAGCGGGCTGGAACCGAGGTTGCCGATTTGTACATCGCCGGAAGCCAGCGCCCGCACGATGCTCGAGCCACTATCGAATTTTCGCCAGTCAACGGTTGCGCCGCTCGCTTTGGCAAAGGTGTTGTCCGCCTGGGCGACTTTCGCCGGCTCTGCGGAAGTCTGATACGCCACGGTGACGTTGACCGCCTGGGCCTGGAATGCCGCCAGTGCCAGTGCGGTAATAAGTGTGATACGCGATGATAGTGCCATAGTGTCTGCTTCCCGTTGTTGTTATGGGTGCAGTATTTCCGGCGCGATGCATTTGATGAAGTAATTAAAAATTCTTGCTAAGAACAAAGCGTTTTTAGAAAAAAAGCGGCAATGGTTAGCTATTTCACTCATTACGGATAGCCTTCCCAGCCGGATGGCGGCGCAAGCGCCTTATCCGGTCTATAGCACCCGGCAAATTATTAAGATTTCGTTACATTCGTTACATATCCGCACCCCGGTGATTGCCAGCACAGCGGCGGCAGGCATCATACAATCATGATTCGCTAAGAGAGTATGAACATGATTCGTGTAGTGCTGGTCGATGACCATGTGGTGGTGCGTTCCGGTTTTGCGCAGCTACTCAGTCTCGAAGAGGATCTCGACATCGTTGGCCAGTTCAGCAGCGCGGCGGAAGCCTGGCCGGCGTTATTACGCGACGACGTCAACGTGGCGGTCATGGATATCGCTATGCCGGATGAAAACGGGCTGAGTCTGCTCAAGCGCCTGCGCACGCAAAAACCGCAGTTTCGCGCCATTATTCTCAGCATTTATGACACCCCGACTTTTGTACAGAGCGCGCTCGATGCAGGCGCCAGCGGCTATCTGACCAAGCGCTGCGGCCCGGAAGAGTTAGTTCAGGCGGTCCGCTCTGTCGGCATGGGCGGACACTACCTGTGCGCCGATGCGCTGCGGGCGCTGCGCGGCGGGGAACAACCGGCGAGGGTGCTGGAGGGACTCACCCCGCGTGAACGTGAAGTGTTTGATTTACTGGTCAAAGGCGATAGCGTAAAAGAAATTGCCTTCAAACTCGATCTCAGCCACAAAACGGTGCATGTCCATCGCGCCAACGTGCTGGGCAAATTGCACTGCCAAAGCACGATCGAACTGGTGCACTTCGCTCTCGACCACCAGCTGCTGGCAGGGCATTAATGTCGCGCAGCCTTCGCCACGGGGTCATTTCGCTGTTCATTGTGCTGGCCTGGGGAAGCGGCTGGCTGATGCTGTGGACGCTCGGCTTTTATCTGACCCATAACGGCCAGCAGGCGGCGCTGTTCCTGCCGCACGGCGTCTATCTGGCGCTGCTGATCCTGCTTTCGCGCCGCTACTGGCCCGCGCTGGTGATCCCCCCGCTGCTGATACTGCTCTGGCTGCGCAGCGAACAGCTGCTGAACGGCTATATTCTGCTGGCCGCGCCGTTGATTAGCCTGCTCCCTGCCGCTCTCGCCCAACAGTGCTGGCATCGTTTTCCCCTCTACTGGCAGCGGCTGACGCTGCTGCTGGCCACGGTGACCGCCAGCGCATTACTCAACACTGCCCTGCTCTCGTCGTTTGTCAAAAGTCCGGCGATGATGCTCGGCCTGGCCTCGTTTACCGGCGGCGTGCTGCTGACGCCGTTTGTCTATCTGATTTTTGAATTCCTGCGCCAGCAGCACCGCTACCACCTGCTGGGGCTGGATACCAACAATCCGCCCTTGCGCACTTCGTTAATCATCTGGTGCAGCCTGTTCTTTATTATCGGCATCGGCACCCAGATGGTGCTGTCGCCGGAAATCGAGCGCCTGCTGTTAATTATGGTGTTTCTGCCCAACGTGGTCATGGCGTGGAAGTTCGGCTGGCAGGGCGGCGTCCTCTCCGGCCTGCTGGGCAGCATGATGATCACCATCGCCCGCCAGGTTGGCGTCGGATTCAGCAATCTGGTGGAGCTGGAAATTTTTCTGGCGACTCAGGCGCTGCTCGGCATCGGGCTGGGCATTGCCATCAGCCGCCAGCAGCACCTGGCGCAAAACCTGCATCACTATCGCCAGCGGCTGGAAACGGAGCTGGCGGCGCGACGGGCGCTGACCGAAAAGCTGATCCACACCGAAGAAGACACCCGCAAAAGCCTGGCGCGCGAACTGCACGACGAAATCGGCCAGAACATCACCGCCATTCAGATCCAGTCGCAGCTGGTGAAACGGGCGCGCGATCCGGCGCAAACCCAGGCCGCCGCCAGCCAGATTAACGAGCTCGCGCGGCGTATTCACCACTCCACCCGCCAGCTGCTGCGCCAGCTGCGCCCCCCGGCCCTGGACGAACTGTCGTTTAAAGAGGCGCTACACCATCTGCTCAATGAGTTTGCCTTTGCCGAGCGCGGTATCCGCTGCCATTTTGACTATCAGCTTACCGCCACCCCGGCGAGCGAAACGGTGCGTTTTACCCTCTATCGGTTGCTGCAGGAGTTGCTCAATAACGTCTGTAAACACGCCGATGCCAGCGAGGTCGCCATTACCCTGTTTCAGCAGGGTGAGTGGCTGCGCCTGGAAGTGAAGGATAACGGTATCGGTATCAGCCCGGACAAAATTACCGGATTCGGTATTCAGGGCATGCGCGAGCGGGTCAGCGCCCTGGGCGGCGAGCTGACGCTGGAATCGCAGCGCGGAACGTGGGTAATTGTTAACCTGCCCACAAATTTGCAACAAACGGCCTGCTAACCAGGAAAAAGTCTTAGCCACTCCGGACTTTCTCTCATCCCTTTTCAAGTTCACTTCTCTATAACCTAAATAATTCGAGTTGCAGGAGGTAGCAAGTGAGCAACAAATTCGTCGGGAACGAATTTGACCAGCCGAAGGCTGGCCTCCGGTGAGAGGCAGGAGTCTCTCATTAATCCCCAGGAGCTTACATAAGTAAGTGACTGGGGTGAGTAAGTGCAGCTAACGCACATGCAACTTGAAGTATGACGGTTATATAGTCAGCAAAACGGAGACGGCTATGTACGCACGCTCAGCAACTGACATCAACCAACATTACCGGACGCTGCGTCCACAGCTGCTGATGTACATGGTGATCGGCTATGCCGCGTTTTACCTGACGCGCAAAAGCGTCAACTACGTGCTGCCAGCGCTGCAAACGGATCTGGGGCTGGATAAAGGCGATATCGGCCTGCTGGGGTCGCTGTTTTACCTGACCTATGGCCTGTCGAAGTTTACCGCCGGGCTGTGGCACGACTGCCACGGGCAGCGCTGGTTTATGGGCGTTGGCCTGTTCACTACCGGCCTGCTGAACGTGGTCTTCGCCTTTGGCGAGTCGCTGACGCTGCTGCTGGCGGTCTGGTCGCTGAACGGATTTTTCCAGGGCTGGGGCTGGCCCCCCTGCGCCCGCCTGCTGACCCACTGGTATTCGCGCAACGAACGCGGTTTCTGGTGGGGGTGCTGGAATATGTCGATCAATATCGGTGGGGCGATTATCCCTCTGATTAGCGCCTTTGCCGCCCACTGGTGGGGCTGGCAGTCGGCGATGCTGACACCGGGGATTATCAGCATGGCGTTGGGGATCTGGTTAACGCTGCAGCTGAAAGGGACGCCTCAGGAAGAGGGACTGCCGTCAGTTGGCGCCTGGCGTCAGGATCCGCTGGAGCTGCGCCAGGAGCAGCAAAGCCCGCCGATGGGGCTATGGCAGATGTTGCGTACCACGATGTTGCAGAACTCAATGATCTGGCTGCTGGGCGTCTCTTACGTGCTGGTCTACCTGATCCGCATTGCGCTCAACGACTGGGGCAACATCTGGCTGACGGAGAGCCACGGCGTCAATTTGCTCAGCGCCAATGCCACGGTCATGTTATTTGAAGCGGGCGGACTGCTTGGCGCGCTGTTCGCCGGTTGGGGCTCGGATCTGCTGTTCAGCGGCCAGCGGGCGCCGATGATTTTGCTGTTCACGCTGGGGCTGATGGTCTCCGTCGCCGCCCTCTGGCTGGCCCCGGTGCATCACTACGCGCTGCTGGCGGTCTGTTTCTTTACGGTGGGCTTCTTCGTTTTTGGCCCGCAAATGTTGATTGGCCTCGCCGCGGTGGAGTGCGGACACAAAGCGGCGGCGGGTTCGATTACGGGTTTTCTCGGCCTGTTCGCCTATCTGGGGGCAGCGCTGGCGGGCTGGCCTCTGTCGCTGGTCATTGAACGCTACGGCTGGCCGGGCATGTTCAGTTTGCTTTCGGTCGCCGCGGTACTGATGGGTTTATTACTGATGCCGCTGCTGATGGCGAGCATGACTACCTCTGCTGCTCAAAGGATAAAATAATGAAAAAAACGCTGGTCACTACCCTGATTGCTTCCGGCATTGCGCTGGCGACGCTAAGCGGCGCGGCGCACGCCAAAGGTCGACTGGTGGTCTATTGCAGCGCCACCAACGAAATGTGTGAAGCCGAAACCAAAGCCTTCGGCGACAAATATGATGTCAAAACCTCGTTTATTCGCAACGGTTCCGGCAGCACGCTGGCGAAGGTCGATGCCGAGAAGAAAAACCCGCAGGCCGATGTCTGGTACGGCGGTACCCTCGATCCGCAGTCCCAGGCCGGTGAAATGGGCCTGCTGCAACCCTATAAGTCGCCGAATCTTACGCAGGTGATGGAGCAGTTCCGCGATCCGGCGAAGCTGAAAGGCAACTACTCTTCGGCGGTGTACGTCGGCATCCTCGGCTTCGGCGTCAATACCCAGCGCCTGAAAGAGAAAAATCTGCCGGTGCCAAAATGCTGGAAGGATCTGACCAAACCGGAATACAAAGGCGAAATCCAGATCGCCGACCCGCAAAGCTCCGGCACCGCCTATACCGCGCTGGCGACCTTCGCCCAGCTGTGGGGAGAAGATCAGGCCTTTGATTACCTGAAACAGCTCAACGCCAACGTCTCTCAGTACACCAAATCCGGTATCGCCCCGGCGCGTAACGCCGCCCGCGGTGAAACGGCCATTGGCATCGGCTTCCTGCACGACTACTCGCTGGAAAAAGAACAGGGCGCACCGCTGGAGCTGATCTCCCCCTGCGAAGGCACCGGCTATGAAATTGGCGGCGTCAGCATTCTGAAGGGCGCGCGCAACCTCGACAACGCCAAACTGTTTGTCGACTGGGTGCTGTCGAAAGAGGCCCAGGAGCTGGCGTGGAAAAAAGGCAAGTCTTATCAGATCCTGACCAACACCACCGCCGAAACCTCGCCGAACTCGCTGAAGCTCGACGACCTGAAGCTCATCAACTACGACATGGATAAATACGGCTCAACGGACGTGCGTAAAGCGCTGATCAATAAATGGGTCAGCGAAGTGAAGATGGGCAAATAAGCCCACTCTTGCGGTTAATGCCGGGCGGCGGCTTCGCCTGACCCGGCCTTCAACTTCCTCAACACCGGAACCGCTATGTCACACACACTTGCACTCCATCCCGTGAAAAAACGGGATGCGATATTCCTTTGGGTTTTATTCGGCTGGCTGGCGTTCGCCCTGCTGCCGAGCTGGAGCCTGGATTACGGTCTGCTGGAGTCCACGAGCGATGAAATCCTCGCGGCCTACGGCTGGTCACAGTTCAATATCAGCTGGCTCTGGTATCTGTTGCCGAGCCTGCTGCTGATTCGTCCCTGGCAGGAAGCCGCGCGGGAGCAGCGCAGCCGCCACTACCTCGACGCGGGCTGGGCGTTATTATGCATGGCGTTTATCGTCATCAGCGCCACCGTTGAAGGTCGTGGGTTAGGCTACGCCACCATCGTGCTGTTTGCCGCGCTGGGCGCCATCATGACGCTGGCGCTCACCCGCCTTGAATGGCTGGGCGGCGACCGCTTTGTGATTGGTTCGCTGGTCACCATCGTGGCGTTAATTGGCGTCTTTATCGTCTGGCCGAGCATCGCTATTTTCATCCCGATGTTCACCAACGACGCCGGCGAGTTTGCCCCGCTGGCGTTTATGACCGTGCTGTCGCAGGCGCATATTGTCCAGGTGATCCTCAACTCCATCGCCCTGTCGATTGCGGTAGGTATCGGCTGCACTTTCTTCGGTCTGGTACTGGCGATTTACACCACCCGCATCGCCAGGCGCAGCGCCGTTATTGGTCGGATCTTCTCGATTCTGCCCATCGTCACCCCGCCGTTCGTCGTCGGCCTCGGCGTAACCCTGATGATGGGCCGTTCCGGCTATGTCACCGAGTTTATGGTGGAGTGGTTCGGCTTAACCAACACCAACTGGCTGTACGGGTTTACCGGCATCTGGCTGGCGCAGGTGCTGGCCTTCACTCCCATGGCGTTTATGATCCTCGACGGGGCGATTAAGACTATCCATCCGTCGCTGGAGGAGGCGTCGTACACCCTGCGCGCCAGCCGCTGGCAGACCTTTAACGGCGTCTTCGTCCCGCTGCTGAAGCCGGCGCTGGCGAACGCGTTTTTAATCGTCATCGTCCAGTCGCTGGCCGACTTCAGCAACCCGCTGGTGCTCGGCGGCAACTTCGACGTGCTGGCAACGCAGATCTACTTCTACATCACCGGTTCGCAGCTCGATTATCAGGCGGCGAGTACGCTGGGCGCGTTCCTGCTGCTGTTCTCCCTGCTGGTGTTCTGTATTCAGTATATGTGGATCGGCAAGCGCTCCTACGTCACGGTCTCCGGTAAGTCCTATCGCGGCGACGTGCAGCCGCTGCCGGTGACCCTGGTGTGGAGCGTGATCGCCATTCTGGCGGTGTGGGTAGCCTTCAACGCCCTGCTCTACGGCAGCATTTTCTACGGCAGCTTTACCGTCAACTGGGGCGTGGACTACACCCTGACGCTGGATAATTTTATCAAGTTGTTCGGCCAGGGAATGAGCGACGGGGCGTGGCCTTCACTGCTCGACACCCTGCTGTACGCCGGGATCGCCGCGCCGATTACCGCCGCTTTCGGCCTGCTGATCGCCTGGGTTGTGGTGCGCCAGCAGTTTAAAGGTAAAAAGACCATCGAGTTCACCACCATGCTGTGCTTCGCGGTGCCGGGCACCGTGGCGGGCGTCTCCTATATTCTCGCCTTTAACAGCGCGCCGGTGTACCTCACCGGAACGGCGGCGATTGTGATTATGTCGATGGTGATGCGTAACGTGCCGGTTGGCATTCGGGCAGGCATTGCCGGTTTAGGCCAGATCGACAAATCGCTGGATGAAGCCTCGCTCAGCCTGCGCGCCGGAAGCCTACGCACCATTACGCATATTCTGCTGCCGCTGCTGCGCCCGGCGATCCTCTCGGCGCTGATCTACAGCTTTGTGCGCGCCATTACCACCGTCAGCGCCATTGTGTTCCTCGTGACCCCGGACACCCGCGTCGCGACCGCCTATATCCTTAACCGGGTGGAAGACGGCGAATACGGCGTGGCGATCGCCTACGGATCGATTCTGATCGTAGTGATGCTGGCGATTATTTTCATCTTTGACTGGCTGATCGGGGAAGCGCGTATCTCCCGGTCAAAAGCCAAAAACCAGGCATAATGGAGCGCACTATGAGTCAGAAAAATTTTGTTGAGCTGCGCAATGTCACCAAGCAATTCGGCAGCAACAGGGTTATCGACAATATCAATCTCACCATTCCGCAGGGGCAAATGGTGACGCTGCTCGGCCCTTCCGGCTGCGGCAAAACGACCATTCTGCGCCTGGTGGCCGGGCTGGAAAAACCGAGCGAAGGGCAGATTTTCATTGATGGCGAGGACGTTACCCATCGCTCGATTCAGCAGCGCGACATCTGCATGGTGTTTCAGTCTTACGCCCTGTTTCCGCACATGTCGCTGGGGGATAACGTCGGCTACGGTCTGAAGATGCTTGGCGTGTCGCGCAGCGACGTGAAAGCGCGGGTGAAAGAGGCGCTGGCGATGGTGGATCTGGAAGGATTTGAAGACCGCTATGTCGATCAGATCTCCGGCGGTCAGCAGCAGCGCGTAGCGCTGGCGCGCGCCCTGATCCTCAAGCCGAAGGTGCTGCTGTTTGACGAACCGCTGAGCAACCTCGACGCCAACCTCAGGCGCAGCATGCGCGATAAGATCCGCGAGCTGCAAAAGCAGTTTGATATCACCTCGCTGTACGTGACCCACGATCAGAGCGAAGCCTTTGCGGTTTCCGATACCGTGCTGGTGATGAACAAGGGCCATATCATGCAGATCGGCTCGCCACAGGATCTTTACCGCCAGCCCGCGTCGCGCTTTATGGCGAGCTTTATGGGCGACGCCAACCTGTTCCCGGCCGCCTTCAGCGAGGATTTTGTCGATATTTATGGCTATCGGCTGCCAAGACCGCTGCATTTCGCCGCCGAGGGCGAAGGCAGCGTCGGCGTACGTCCGGAGGCGATTACCTTGAGCGATCGCGGCGAGGAGAGCCAGCGCTGTACCATCCGCCACGTGGCCTATATGGGGCCGCAGTATGAGGTGACGGTGGAGTGGCACGGGCAGGAAATCTTGCTGCAGGTGAACGCGACGCGGCTACAGCCGGATGTCGGCGAGCAGTATTACCTCGAAATCCACCCATACGGGATGTTTGTATTAGCCGATGCGGCGTAACTGACGCCGGGTGGCGGCTTGCGCCTTACCCGGCCTACGGTTCGTGTACTACGGCTCGTGTACCTTGTAGGCCGGGTAAGCGCAGCGCCCCCGGCCTAAGGTTTTGCAACCCGATTACCTTGAAATCCACCCGTAGCGAATGCTTGTACTGGCCGATGCGGCGTAACTGATGCCGGGTGGCGGCTTACGCCTTACCCGGCCTTCGGTTCGTGTACCTTGCAGGTCGGGTAAGCGCAGCGCCCCCGGCCCAAGGTTTTGCAACCCGATTACCTTGAATACACCCGTAGCGGATGCTTGTGCTGGCCGATGCGGCGTAACTGATGCCGGGTGGCGGCTTACGCCTTACCCGGCCTACGGTTCGTGTAGCTTGCAGATCGAGTAAGCACAGCGCCCCCGCACCTGGAGGTCGGATACCTTGTAGGCCGGGTAAGCGCAGCGCCACCCGGCAGCCACTCAGCGCTGCGCGTTCAACTCCGCAATATCCTTCGGCGTCGTCCGGCAGCAGCCGCCAATCAGCTTCGCCCCTGCGGCCTGCCACTGCGGCAAGTAACCCGCCAGGGTGGCGCAGGCTTCACCATGGTGATGCCAGGTTTTGGTCACCGGGTCATAATGCTCACCGGAGTTAGGGTAAACCACCAGCGGCAGCGCCGTCAGGCTATACAGATGCTCCAGCGCGGCGGTGGTGTCTTCCAGCGCGATACAGTTAATTCCCAGCGCCACAATCTGCGGGTAGTTCGCCAGTATGGAAATCACTTCTCGCAGCGGGGTTCCGTCGCTGAGATGCTGCGCATCGCGCAGGGTAAACGAGAACCACGCCCGCGCACGAGGATAGGTACTCAACAGCTCCACCAGCGCCTTAATCTCGGTAAAGTTGGGCATGGTTTCGCAGGCCAGCAGATCGGCCCCGGCGTCGAGCAGCGCTTCCACCCGCGGGCGGTGGAACGCCTGAAACTCTTCGCGGCTCCGGACATAATCGCCACGATACTCCGAACCGTCCGCCAGGAACGCGCCGTACGGCCCGACCGAACCGGCAACCAGCAGCGTGCCCGCCTGCGGGTTCTCCGCCAGATAGGCTTCCCGCGCCTTCCGCGCCAGTTCAACGCTTTTACCGATCAGCGCCTTCGACTGCGCTTCATCCAGCCCGCGGGCGGCAAACCCCGCCGGGGTAGCCTGATAGCTGGCGGTAATAGCGACCTGCGCGCCGGCGCGAAAGTAATCCAGATGGACTTCGCGGATAAGTTCCGGGTTGTCGACCAGCACTTTTGCCGACCACAGGCTGTCGGCGAGATTGCAGCCGCGCGCTTCCAGCTCCGTCGCCATCGCGCCGTCCAGCAAGATAAAGGGCCGGGTGTCCAGGATGGCGGTTAACGGATTATTCTGCGACATGTTGAGGCTCCTGGGTCAATGCCCGTGAACGAGTCAGATAGTACGCACCATAACACAGGGCGACGAACGGAATCCCGCACCACAGCGCAATTCTCTGGCTGGGGTCAAAGGCAAGACCAACGCAGGCCACCAGACACAAAATAAAGCCCAGCACCGGCACCAGCGGGTACCACGGGGCGCGATAGTGCAGTTCGCTCAGCGCTTTCCCCTGCTGGAGGTGGCGGCGACGGAACATAAAGTGCGATGCGCAGATGCTTAGCCAGACCGCCACCACCGCAAAGCCGGAGATAGCCGACAGCGCGACAAAGACCGTATCCGGCGCCACCACGCTGGAAAACAGCGCCAGTACGCCGCCCAGCATACTGACCGACAGGGCGATCAGCGGCACGCCGTTGTTGTTCACTTTGGCAAAACAGGCCGGTAGCGTCTTTTCATTCGACAGCGACCACAGCATCCGCCCGGAAGCATACAGCCCGGAGTTCGCCGCCGAGAGAATGGCCGTGAGGATCACAAAGTTAAAAATATCCGCCGCATAGGGGATCCCCACCTTTTCGAACACCAGCACAAACGGGCTTTTTTCCACCCCCGCCTGCTGCATCGGGATCAGCGCCGCCAGCACAAAAACGGTGCCGATAAAAAAGATAATCAGTCGCGCGATGGTCGTGCGGATAGCGACCGGGATGACCTGATGCGGATTTTGCGTCTCACCGGCGGCAATCCCGATAAGCTCAGTACCGGAGAAGGCGAAATTCACCGCCACCATGGTCATCAGAATCGGCAATCCACCGTGGGGGAACCAACCTTCGGCGGTGATGTTGTGCAGACCCGGCGCCGGTGAACCATCCTGCATAGGAATAAAGCCAAAGATGGCGGCACCGCCAAGAATAATAAAGGCAATGATGGTGACGACTTTCACCAGCGAAAACCAGAATTCACCTTCGGCGAAGAAGCGTGTGGAGATGACGTTAAGGCCAAAGATCAGCGCGCAAAACAGTACGCACCAGATCCACACCGGCACCTGCGGAAACCAGTACTGCATGCAAAACCCGGCGGCGGTAAAACTTGAACCCAGCGCCACCGTCCAGGTCAGCCAGTAGAGCCACGCCACGGTATAACCGGTCGCCGGACCGAGATAGCGTGCGGCATAAACGTGAAAAGCGCCGGTTTCCGGCATCGCCACCGACAGCTCGCCCAGACACTGCATCACCAGCCAGACCACCAGCGCGCCGATCAGATAGGCCAGCAGCGTACCCGCGGCGCCGGTGGTGGAGATGATATAACCGGTATTAAAAAATAACCCTGTACCAATGACGCCACCCAGCGACAGCATAATCAGATGACGTGTCTTCATGGTGCGCTTTAACTGCCCACCTTGTTGTTGTGTTGTTTGCATATTACCTTCTAAACGTATGGACATCTAAACATCCAAAGAAGGTCTGTTATACCCTGCCGATGGCGAAAAAGCAAAGCGTGCTGCACCATCCCGTCGCGCGATTGCCCCGCCTCTTGCCCCATTTTTGTTCATCTTGTGCCGCCGGGTGAAGCGCTGACGCCAGCCCTGTCCTGGCATCTTCTTTGCAGCGTCCTGCGTATCTTCATCTGGCGAGGCAGCGAATATGACAGGGCACACCACGACATTAAAAAGAACGCTCGGCAGTTTCCGTTTATGGGGGATCGCCGTCGGGCTGGTCATCTCCGGTGAATATTTTGGCTGGAGCTACGGCTGGTCACAGGCCGGGACCCTGGGCTTTATGATTGTGGCGCTGGCGATTGCCGCCATGTACTGCGCCTTTATCTTTAGCTTTACCGAGCTGACCACCGCCATTCCGCATGCGGGCGGGCCATTCGCTTACGCCTACCGCGCATTCGGTCCGACCGGTGGCTTTATTGCCGGTTTCGCCACCCTGATTGAGTTTGTCTTTGCCCCTCCGGCGATTGCCATGGCGATCGGCGCCTATCTTAACGTCCAGTTCCCGGCGCTGGACCCCAAATGGGTCGCCTGCGGCGCCTACGTTATCTTTATGACGCTGAACATCCTCGGCGTCGGCATTGCCGCCACCTTCGAACTGATCGTCACCCTGCTGGCGATTTTCGAACTGCTGGTGTTTATGGGCGTGGTGGCGCCGGGCTTCTCATGGAGCCACTTTACCGCCAACGGCTGGGCAGGCGCAGAGAGTTTCAGCGGCCTGGCGCTGCCGGGCATGTTTGCCGCGATCCCCTTTGCTATCTGGTTCTTTCTGGCCATTGAAGGCGCATCGATGGCGGCCGAAGAGGCAAAAGATCCGCAGCGTACCATCCCACGCGCGCTGGGCGGCGGTATTCTGACCCTCACCGTGCTGGCCATTGGCGTGATGGTGTTTGCCGGCGGCGTTGGCGACTGGCGCACCCTGGCCAACATCAACGACCCGCTGCCGCAGGCGATGAAAATGGTGGTCGGCACCAGCAGCGGCTGGCTGCATATGCTGGTGTGGCTGGGTCTGTTCGGTCTGGTGGCCTCGTTTCACGGCATCATCATGGGCTATTCCCGGCAGATCTACTCGCTGGCGCGGGCGGGCTATCTCCCTGCCGGTCTTGCCACCCTCAACCGTCGAACCCGCACGCCGCATCTGGCGATCCTCGCCGGCGGCGTGGTTGGCGTGGCCGCGATTTTCTCCGACTCGCTGATTACCATCAGCGGGATGCCGCTGACCGCCTGTATCGTCACAATGTCGGTATTTGGCGCTATTGTTATGTATATCACCTCGATGGCGGCGCTGTTTAAGCTGCGCCGCAGCGAGCCAAATTTGATTCGTCCGTTCCGCGCGCCGCTCTACCCGTGGGCACCGGCGTTCGCCCTGGCGATGGCGGTACTCTGTCTGGTGGCGATGGTCTGGTACAACCCGCTGCTGGCGCTGATTTTCGCAGCGATGATGCTGGGAGGCTATCTGTGGTTTCGCAAAACCGCCTCCTCCCGCGAACGCGCGCCGGCGGACCCACAGCTGCGCATTGTCTCCTGAGGAGGCGGCATGTATAAAACCACGCTATCGGGCCAGGTCTGGCGCTTTGATAGTCTGAAAACGCTGATGGCGAAAGCGTCGCCGGCGCGATCCGGCGATGCGCTGGCGGGCGTGATCGCCGATAGCGCCGAGGAGCGTATGGCGGCAAAAATCGCGCTGGCGGATGTCCCGCTGAGCGAAATTCTGGCCAATCCTCTCATCCCCTATGAACAGGATGAGGTCACCCGGCTGATTATCGACACCCACGATAGCGGTGGATTCGCCGCTATTCGCCACCTGACGGTCGGGGATTTTCGCGACTGGCTGCTGGATGACGCCACCGATACCGCCACCCTACAACGAGTCGCGCGGGCGATAACGCCGGAAATGGCGGCGGCGGTGAGCAAACTGATGCGCAATCAGGATCTGATCCTCGCCGCCAGCAAGTGCCAGGTCATAACTCGTTTTCGCAATACGATCGGGCTACCGGGACATCTTAGCGTGCGCCTGCAGCCTAATCACCCGACGGATGACATGAAGGGCATTGCTGCCAGTATGCTTGACGGCCTGCTGTACGGCGCGGGCGATGCGGTGATCGGCATTAACCCGGCAAGCGACAGCCTGCCGGTGCTGGCGCAGCTCAACCATATGCTCGACGATATTATTCAGCGCTTCGCCATCCCCACCCAGTCCTGCATTCTGACCCACGTCACCAACACCCTGCAGCTGATTGAGCGCGGCGCGCCGGTCGATCTGGTGTTCCAGTCGGTGGCAGGGACCGAGGCGGCCAACAGCGGTTTTGGTATTAATCTGGCCTTACTGCAGGAAGCGCGTGAGGCGGCGCTAAGCCTTAATCGCGGCACCCTCGGCAACAACGTGATGTATTTCGAGACCGGCCAGGGCAGCGCGCTTTCCGCCAACGCCCATCACGGCGTCGATCAGCAGACCTGCGAAGCGCGCGCCTATGCCGTTGCCCGCCATTTTGATCCGCTGCTGGTCAATACGGTGGTCGGTTTTATCGGCCCGGAGTATCTCTACGACGGTAAGCAGATCATCCGCGCCGGTCTGGAGGATCACTTCTGCGGCAAGTTGATGGGGCTGCCGATCGGCTGCGACGTCTGCTACACCAACCACGCCGAAGCGGATCAGGATGATATGGATACGCTGCTGACCCTGCTGTGTACCGCCGGACTGACTTTCTTAATCGGCGTGCCGGGCGCGGACGATATTATGCTCAACTATCAGAGCACCTCCTTTCACGATGCGCTGTACGCCCGTCGTCTGCTCGGCCTGAAACACGCCCCCGAGTTTGCCGCCTGGCTGACAAAAATGCGCATTATCGATCCGGATGGCACCCTGCGTCTGACCGATGCCCGCCATCCGCTGCTGTCCGTCCTGCCGCAAGGAGAACCGGTATGAATCCCCCCGACGCCTGGAACCCGCTGCGTGAATTTACCGATGCGCGCATTGCGCTGGGGCGCAGCGGCGCCAGCCTGCCCACGCGCGAAGTGCTCAACTTTGGTCTGGCTCATGCCAGAGCCCGGGACGCGATTCACCGGCCGTTTGACAGCGAACAGCTGGAACCGGAGCTGGCGGCAATGGGGCTCTCCTCGCTCACGGTCCACAGCGCCGCCGGCGATCGGCATATTTACCTTAACCGTCCGGATCTCGGGCGCCGACTGGATGAGGCCAGCCGCGCCGATCTCGCCGCCAGCGGCGTGCGGCCGGCGGATCTGCTGCTGGTGATTGGCGACGGGCTCTCCTCGTATGCCGTGCATCGTCAGGCTCTGCCGCTGATTCGCGCGCTGCTGCCCTATCTGCACACGCTGGGCATCAGCCTTGCGCCGGTCGTGCTTGCCCATCAGTCCCGAGTGGCGTTAGGGGATGATATTGGCGAAACGCTGAAGGCCAGGGCGGTGGCGATATTAATCGGCGAGCGGCCGGGGCTCTCTTCACCGGATAGCCTTGGCGTCTATCTGACCTGGCAACCGCATCGTCAACGGCTGGAGTCGGAGCGTAACTGTATTTCGAATATTCGCCCGGACGGGCTGAGCTATGATGCCGCCGCCTTTAAGCTGGCGTGGCTGCTGGAGCAGGCTTTTTTACGTCGTCTGACCGGCGTACGTCTTAAGGATGAGAGCGATAACCCGGCGCTGCATGGCAGGGTAAAACCGCTGGGGATGCAACAGATTTAAAGCCGCTGGAGGCTGCGGCATGGCATCCCGCTCGCCGCAACCTCCAGCAGCCTCGCGCTACACAAAGCACACCTCGTTCCAGTAGGCTTCACGCGTCCAGCGTCGCTCAGTATGTCTTATCATGACGGAACCACCGTGTTTCAACATTGCCGATATCCACGCCGTAAAGGCTGGCGACTGGCAATATTGCCTCCATCATTCGTTGGGTATCCTGCTGCCCGGCTTCACCGTTAGATAAAAAAGCCAGCCAGCGCGTTAATCGTTGCCATAGTGCTACTTTCATTTTTCCTCCGTCGGGAAGCGATTTGCCTGACCGTATTTCAACCACAGATGGCGCAAGCCTGGAAATATCAATTCCGGGTTTTCAATCCCGGAAGGCGCATATTGCCCCGCCGGTCACGTCGGGGAATACCCATGCATTCTCTAAGTTCTTTTTTGATATAGATAAGAACTTTTTCTTCTTTGCCGGAGACGGTCGGTTTGTGGGAGCGTGATAAGCACAAAACAAAAACAGGGATTCAGGGGAAATAATCATGCGCATTGCAAAAACGAAAATCGCGCTGGCGCTGGGCATTCTGGCGCTGACCGCACAGGCTCAGGCAGACCAGCTGGCGGATATCAAAGCCGCCGGCGTGGTGAAAGTCGCCACCTTCGACGCCAACCCGCCGTTTGGTTCCGTCGACCCGAAAACCCACCAGCTGGTGGGTTATGATGTCGATTTCGCCCAGGCGCTGGCAAAATCGCTTGGGGTAAAACTGGAGCTGGTAGCCACCAACCCGGCCAACCGGATTCCGCTGCTGCAATCCGGGAAGGCCGACCTGATCGTCGCCGATATCACCATCACCCCGGAACGCGCACAGGTCATTGATTTTTCTACACCGTATTTTGTCACCGGCCAGCAGTTCCTCGTCCCGGCAAAATCAGCGGACCAGCTCGACAGCTACAGCAAAGCGCGGATCGGCGCGGTCAAAGGCACTACCGGCGAACAGGCGCTGCATCAGCGTTTCCCGCAGTCGCGCGTGCTCTCCTATGACGATATTCCGCTGGCGCTGACCGCCCTGCGTAACGGCAACGTCCAGGCCATCACCCAGGACAGCACCATTCTCGCTGGCCTGCTGGCAGAGGCGCCGGACAAAGCTAACTTTAAAATCATCCCCGATTTGCTGAGCAAAGAGGAGATCGGCGTTGGCGTCAAGAAAGGCGAACCGGCGCTGCTGAAAGCGGTCAATGACGAGCTGGTCAAGCTGGAAAAATCGGGCCAGGCCGCCAAAATCTATGATGTCTGGTTTGGCCCTGCCACCAAAACTCCACAGCCGCGTGCGTTTACCATAGAAGCTAAATAATATGTTATCGGGTCTGTTTTCACGCTCCGCGGCTTCGTCCGCGGATTTTTCGCATTTGCAGCGCGCCAGTATAGAATTTCGCCAGGCGGCAAAACGCTACGGCGACCATCAGGTGCTCAACGGCATCAATCTGCAGGTCGAACCCGGGGAAGTAGTGGCGATCCTCGGGCCGTCAGGATCGGGGAAATCAACGCTGATCCGCCTGATCAATCAGCTCGAATCCCTCAGCGCAGGCGAGATTCTGATCGACGGCAAACCCACTCGCCATCTTACGGACAGTGCGCTGCGTCAGCTACGCAGCCGCGTGGGTTTTGTTTTCCAGCAGTTCAACCTCTATGCCCATCTGACGGCGCAGGAAAATATCACCCTGGCGCTGGAGCGCGTGCACGGCTGGGAAAAAACCGCCGCGCATGAACGCGCGTTGGCGCTGCTGCAACAGGTCGGGCTGGAGGATAAAGCCCGCCAGATGCCGTCCCAGCTCTCCGGCGGCCAGCAGCAGCGCGTGGCCATTGCCCGCGCCCTCGCCTCGTCGCCACAAATTATTCTTTTCGATGAACCCACCTCGGCGCTCGATCCGGAAATGATCGGCGAAGTGTTGCTGGTCATGAAGAAGCTGGCGCACAGCGGCATTACCATGGTAGTCGTGACGCATGAGATGCAGTTCGCGCGCGAAATTGCCGACCGGGTGGTGTTTATCGACGGCGGCGATATTCTCGAAGTGGCGCCGCCGGCGGACTTTTTCGCCCGGCCACAGCACGACCGCACGCGGCGTTTTCTGCAAAAGGTGCTCAATCCGCTGCACCAGGAGAGTCTCGAGTGAACCCGGTTCTCGACTGGCACGGCGTCCTGAGCGGGCAGCCGCTGCAGTGGATCATCTCCGGCTTTCTGACCACTGTGTGGGTCAGCGTCGCCGGGATAATACTGGCGACCGTGCTGGCCGTTGTGCTGCTGGCGCTGCGCTTAGGCGGCGGTAAAGCGGGCCGCGGGCTGGTGGCCTGCTGGGTCTCGCTGTTTCGCAATACGCCGCTGCTGGTACAGCTGCTGTTCTGGTATTTCGCCGCCTGGAACCTGCTGCCGCTGGCGGCGCGGGATTTCATCAATGACGACCACGCCTGGTCCATTCTGCCGGGTAACGTCTGGTGGCTGACCCCGGAGTTTCTCTGCTCGATGTGGGGACTGGGGGTGTTTACCTCGGCGTTTCTGGTAGAAGAGATCGCCTCCGGGCTGCGCGCCGTCAGCCACGGTCAGCGCGAAGCCGCTCTTGCGCAAGGTTTTACGCCATGGGGCGAACTGCGTCATATTCTGCTGCCGCAGGGGCTGGCGAACGCCTGGCAACCGATCATCGGCCAGTATCTGAACCTGATGAAGCTCTCGTCGCTGGCCAGCGGCATCGGCTTTGCCGAACTGACCTACCAGGTACGACAAATCGAAAGCTATAACGCCCACGCGCTGGAGGCCTTCGCCGTCGGCACGGTGCTGTATCTGGCGCTTGGGGTGGTGATGGGGATGGCGCTGGCGCGTCTTGGCCCGGACAAAACCCAGCACAGGAGCGCGCAGCATGAACGCTAATCTGGCGGTGATCGCCGATAACCTCGATTACCTGCTGTGGGGACGGCTGGCGGATGGCATTCCCGGCGGCGTGGCGTTGACCCTGATGATGGCGCTCGGCGCCGCGGCGCTGGCGCTTCCTCTCGGCATTCTGCTGGCAGGCGCCGCCTGGCGTTATGGCGGGCTGGTGCGCCGACTGCTGTTCCTGTGGGCGGAGCTGATTCGCGGTATTCCGCTTATTTTCGTCATTTTTTGGCTGTGGTATCTGCTGCCGATGCTCACCGGGAGCGACCTGCCGGGGGCGGTGACGGTCACCCTGGCGCTGGCGTGGTTTACCGCCGCCTCGGTGATGCATTCGGTGCTGGCGGGGCTGCAGTCGTTGTCCGCCGGGCAGTTTGAAGCGGCGCGAACCCAGGGATTTTCTGCCGGGCAAGCGCTGCGTTTCATCCTGCTGCCGCAGGCGCTGCGCAACGTGCAGCCGTCGCTGGTGGGGATTTTTATCAATCTGCTGAAAGACACCTCGCTGGCGTTTATCGTCAACGTGCCGGAGCTCACCACCGTCGCCGGCCAGGTGAACAACCGGGTGCAGATCTACCCGCTAGCGATTTTCGTTTTCACCGGCGCGGTCTATTACCTGCTGTGCTGCGGCCTGAGCCTGCTGGCAAACCGCCGCTTTACCAGGCGTAACGCTGACAGGCGCTACGCAGGCGGGTAAGAAACTGCTGCGCGTTCGCGGTCAATGCCGATTTCTGCGACCACACGGCGCAATACTGCGCCGCCGGCAGCGAGGAAACCGGCAGGGTCACCAGCTTATCCCCGAGCTGGAGCGGGTGACTCATGGCCCGGGCGACAATGGTCAGATAATCCGATTCCAGCACCATGTTGAGTCCGGTGATCACCGAGTCCGTACGCAGCGGGGTGATCGCCACCTGGCGATAAAAATGAATCAGCTCGTTTTGCAGCTGCTGGTAGTAGCCCATCGGCGACTCCGGCAGCAACCATTTCGCCCGCCGTAAGGCCATCAAATCGCTTTCATTCGCCAGCGGATGCCCTTTACGCGCCACCACGCAGAACGGCGCGGTAAACAGCGGCTCGATCATCACCCCTTCCGGCGGCCGCATCGGGTCCACCGAACCGATCGCCAGATCGATTTCGCCGCTGCGCACCCCGGGCAACAGGGAAGAGAGCTGCCCCTCTTTTAGCGTCAGCAGCATCTGCGGCAACGCCTGCTTAAACCCCTCCGCCACCGCCGGAAACACCGTCAGCGCGATCAGCGATGAAAAGCCTATCGTCAGGCGGCCGTGGGTCACCTGATTAATTTGTTCAACCTCGTCCGCCGCCCGGCGCAACTCCTCCAGCACCCACTCCGCGCGCTGCGAAAACGCGCTGCCCGCTTCGGTGAGCGTGATCCCCTCTTTACTGCGCAGCAAAAGTTGCGTGCCGAGGGTCTGCTCCAGCTCACGCAACGTCCGGCTGAGCGCCGGCTGCGACTGGCCCAGTTCTCGTGCCGCCGAACGGATGCTGCCGCTGCGCGCCACCTGCCTTAGCGCCTGCAGATGGCTCACTTTTGGGAGATATTTCACCGCCAGCCCCTATCAGAAAAAAGCATCACCTATAGAAAAATTATATCTTCCCGCCGTTGCAGTAAAGCCCCAGGATGCGGATGGGGTCTCCCGCACACACAACACACTCATGAGACAAAAGGCGGAAACAAAAATGAAAAGTCAGTCTCAAATGATCTTCTTGCTGTTTATTGGCTACGTCTTCGTTTATATCGATAAAACCGTCACCGGCTTCGCGCTGCTGCCGATCGAAAAAGAATTTGGCCTCAACGCCGAACAGCTGGGCTACATCACCGGTATCTTTTTCCTCGCCTACTCCCTGTTCCAGGTCCCGGCGGGCTGGTTAAACGACCGGATTGGCTATAAAACGATGCTGGTACTGTCGCTGTCGGCGCTGGGGATTTTCGCCCTCTGCTTCGGCGCGCTGGGCCTGAGCTTCGGTCTGCTGCTGCTGTTTCGCTTTCTCTCAGGGGTGGGCCATTCCGGCTACCCCTGCTCATGCGCAAAAGCGGTCGTCAGTAATTTCAGCGTCGAAAACCGCACCTTCGCCCAGTCAGTTCTCCTCTCCTCGGCCGGGCTGGCGATGACTATCGGGCCGATTATCGCGGTGAACGCCCTGTCGCTGCTGGGCTGGCACCGCTCCTTTGCCGCCCTCGGAGCGCTGGTTTGCGTCACTGCCGCCCTTATTGCCTGGCGGGTACCGCGCCGCCCGCCGGCTCCCGCAGCGGCGAAGAAGGCAGCCGCCGGCTGCGCGCTGTGGCGTAACCCGACGGTTATCCTGCTGTTTATCTCTATATTCTGCGTCAACATTCCCAGCTACGGCCTGATGGCGTGGCTGCCGAAATTCTTCGTCCAAAGCATGGGAATGTCGCTGTCAGCTTCAGGCTATGTGGTGGCCGCCGGCGGCCTCGGGATCTGGGTTTCATCGCTGGGAACCGGCTGGCTGGTAGGGAAATATTTTCTTCATCGTGAACCGCTGGTGATCGCCGTCAGCGCCCTGCTTAGCGCCGCCGCCATTTTCGCGATTTTTCATGCCGGGACGGCGCTGACCGCCAGCCTGCTGCTGTTCGTCGGCGAGATATTTTTAATGGCCACGTTCGTTACCGCTTTTACCCTGCCGATGAAGCGGCTGCCGGAGAACATCATGGGCTCGGCTATCGGCCTGATTAATACCGGCGGCACCCTTGGCGGCTTTGTTTCGCCGATCGTGATTGGCTATCTGGTGGCGAAAACCCACAGCTATGCCAGCGCGTTCCTGTTTCTGTCACTGGCGATGGTCTGCTCGGCGCTAGCGGTGCTGCCGCTGATGAAACGCAAAACCGTCGCCGGCCTGCCCGTTGCTGATTGAAGGAGAATCTGATGAATCACGCCACCGAACTGCTGATTTCCGCCGCCGCCGAAGAGGCGCTGCGCTGGCGTCGCCACATCCACGCCCACCCGGACCTCTCTTTCCAGGAGAAGCCGACCGCCGATTACATCGCCCGCGAGCTGGCGTCATTTGCCGGGCTGGAGATTAGCCGCCCGCTGGATAATAGCGTGATTGCCGTGCTACGCGGCCCGCATCCGGGGCCGACGTGGGCGCTGCGCGCCGACATTGATGCCCTGCCGCTGCAGGAGGAGAGCGGCGAGAGTTTCTGCTCCACCGTGCCTGGCGTGATGCACGCCTGCGGCCACGACGCCCATACGGCGATGCTGATGGGGGCGGCAAAAGTGCTGTGCCAGCGGCGCGATAACCTGCACGGCAGCATTAAATTTATTTTCCAGCCGGCGGAAGAAGTACCGCCGGGCGGCGCGCGGGAGCTGGTGGAGCTGGGGGTGGTCGACGACGTGGAGCATATTTTCGGTCTGCACGTCTTCCCCACCAGCCCGGTCGGCACCCTGACGCTGAAAGAAGGCGTCTACGTCGCCTCCAGCGACAACTTCGATATCACCATTCGTGGCAAAGGCGGTCATGGCTCAATGCCGCAGCACTGTATCGACCCGGTTACCATCGGTGCGGAAATGGTCGGGGCATTGCAGCAGATCGTAGCGCGCAATATCGACCCGGGTACGGCGCCGGTATTAACCATCGCCACCTTCCAGGCCGGTGACAGCTACAACGTCATCCCTGACAGCGCCCGCCTGGCCGGCACGCTGCGTACCCATAACCAGCAGGTCCGCGAAGCGGTGCCGCAGCTGATGTCGCGCATCATTGACGGGATTGCCGCCGCCCACGGCGCGAGCTGCGACATTCGCTGGCAGCAGGGTTACGCCGTCGGTCACAACCACGACAGCACCAACGCCATCGCCCGCGCCGCCATCGAACGCCACTTCCCGGCGGGGACCCTGAAGCTGGAGGATCGAGCGCTGTTTGGCAGCGAAGACTTCTCCTCCTATCAGGAAAAGGTTCCCGGTACCTTCCTGTTTATCGGCTGCGGTAACAAGGAAAAAGGGGCCGTCTGGAACGTGCATAATCCGCATTTCCGCATCGACGAAGATGCCCTGGCCATCGGTATCAAAACCCACATAGCGCTGGTCAGCCCGTTGCTGAATGACGAATAAAGGGCTTTTTGCGCATCTGGCGCGCTGCGCCAGATGCGGCTTCCATCGCTTTTCCCCGCGCTATCGCCGGTGCAATAATCTCGCCATTCACCGTTTTTTCGTCTTACCGTCATCTAACGATCACATAAAACGCCATTAATAGTGCCCAGTTTAATGATGAATCTGGACGCTCTTATGAATAGTTCTCTTGCCGCGGTAACCGACACCGATTATCCGCATTTTGGTCAGCCGAATACCGCCCGGCAGCGGAAAGTCTTAAGCGTGCGCAACCTGAATAAGTCTTACAGTGCGCAGCAAACCGTACTCGATAACATCAGTTTTGATCTCCATGCCGGCGAACTGGTGGGGGTGATCGGCCGTTCTGGTGCCGGTAAGTCGACCCTGCTGCATGTGCTGAACGGCACCCACAGCGCCACCGGCGGTGAGATCCTCAGCTACCCGGAAGTGGGCATGCCGCACGATGTGGCGAAGCTAAAAGGCCGCGCGCTGAACGCCTGGCGCAGCAAGTGCGGCATGATTTTCCAGGACTTCTGCCTGGTGCCGCGTCTTGACGTGTTAACCAACGTGCTGCTGGGCCGGCTGAGCCAGACTTCAACGCTGAAATCCCTGTTTAAGATCTTCCCTGACGCCGACCGGGCGCGCGCCATCTCGCTGCTGGAGTGGATGAATATGCTGCCGCATGCCCTGCAGCGGGCCGAAAATCTCTCCGGCGGGCAGATGCAGCGCGTGGCGATTTGTCGCGCGCTAATGCAGAACCCCGGTATTTTGCTGGCCGATGAGCCGGTCGCCTCTCTCGATCCGAAAAACACACAGCGCATCATGAACGTACTGCGCGAAATCAGCGAACAGGGCATCAGCGTGATGGTGAACCTGCACTCGGTGGAACTGGTGAAAGAGTATTGCACGCGGGTTATTGGCGTAGCGAAGGGCAACATTATTTTTGACGACCATCCCTTACAGCTGACTCAGGATATTCTGCATCAGCTGTACGGGGATGAAATTAGCCAATTGCATTAATTTCCACTCACACGGACAAGATAATGAAACAATACATCACTGGTGCAGTTCGTATATCCGCCGCGGTCGCGGGAATGATGATGGCATGGCAGGCAGGCGCTGCGGAGCAGCCAAAAGAATTAAACCTGGGGATCCTGGGGGGCCAGAACGCCACCCAGCAAATTGGTGATAACCAGTGTGTAAAACAGTTTCTCGACAAAGAGCTGAACGTCGATACCAAATTACGCAACTCCTCTGACTATTCCGGCGTTATTCAGGGTCTGCTGGGCGGTAAAGTCGACGTCGTGCTGAGTATGTCGCCTTCGTCTTACGCTTCGGTTTATATCAATAACCCGAAAGCGGTGGATATTGTCGGTATCGCCGTGGATGATAAAGATCAGTCCCGCGGCTACCACTCGGTGGTGATTGTCAAAGCCGACAGCCCGTATAAATCGTTAGACGATCTGAAAGGCAAAGCCTTCGGCTTCGCCGATCCGGACTCCACTTCCGGCTATCTGATCCCGAACCACGCCTTCAAACAGAAATTCGGCGGCACTTCAGATAACAAATACAACAACTTCTTCTCCAGCGTGACCTTCTCTGGCGGTCACGAGCAGGACATCCTGGGCGTGCTGAACGGCCAGTTCGCGGGGGCGGTCACCTGGACTTCGATGGTCGGCGACTACAACAGCGGCTATAGCGTCGGTGCCTTCAACCGCCTGATTCGTATGGATCACCCGGATCTGATGAAGCAGATCCGCATCATCTGGCAATCGCCGCTGATCCCCAACGGGCCGATCCTGGTCAGCAACGCGCTGCCGGCTGACTTTAAAGCCAAAGTCATCAGCGCGATCAAAAAGCTGGATACCGACGAGCATGCCTGCTTTGTGAAAGCCATGGGCGGTACTCAGCATATCGGCCCGGGCAGCGTGGCTGACTTCCAGCAGATTATCGATATGAAACGCGAGCTGGTCAGCGCCCGTTAATCCCGCCCCAACGCCGCCTCCGCGTAGGCCCGCGTGAGGCGGCGGCATACTGAAGACCCATCGACGTATGAATATGCCGAATACCGAATTTGAACGTTATTACCAGCAGGTACGAGCGCGACAAAAGCGCGATACCTTTAGCTGGTCTGTGCTCCTGCTGGTACTTTATTTCGCTGCCGGCAGCGCCGCGGAATTTAATCTCTTCACTATCTGGCGCTCTCTGCCGAATTTTCTCGATTACATGTTTGAGACGCTGCCGACGCTCCACGTCAGCGCTCTGTTCGCCGATGTCCACACCAAAGGCTCGCTGGCCTACTGGGGCTATCGTCTGCCGATTCAACTGCCGCTGATCTGGGAAACATTACAGCTGGCGCTGGCTTCCACGCTGATTGCGGTGGTCATTGCGACGCTGCTGGCGTTCCTCGCCGCTAATAACGCCTGGTCACCGCCGCCGCTGCGTTTCGCCATCCGCGTGGTGGTGGCATTTTTACGCACCATGCCGGAGCTGGCGTGGGCGGTGATTTTCGTGATGGCCTTCGGCATCGGCGCCATTCCCGGATTTCTGGCCCTGATGCTGCATACCATCGGCAGCCTGACCAAGCTGTTTTACGAAGCGGTGGAAAGCGCGCAGGACAAACCGGTACGCGGCCTGATGGCCTGCGGGGCTTCACCGATCCAGCGCATTCGCTTCGCGCTGTGGCCGCAGGTCAAACCGATTTTTCTCTCCTACGGCTTTATGCGTCTGGAGATTAACTTTCGCTCGTCAACCATTCTTGGGCTGGTGGGCGCCGGCGGGATCGGTCAGGAACTGATGACCAACATCAAGCTGGATCGTTACGATCAGGTCAGCATCACGCTGCTGCTGATCATCATCGTGGTGTCGCTGCTGGATATGCTGTCCGGCCGCCTGCGACAGTGGGTTCTTGAGGGCAAAAAATGAGTCAATGGCAAAGCCAACCGGATGTCGCCGCCAGCCGCCGCCAGCATCGACAACTGTATCAAGCCCAGGGGCGCTATTTGCGCTTCGTCGGTCTGCTGACGCTGGCGGGCTTACTTTACTACGTCTGGTTTTTTAGCCAGTTTGGCATCAGCGGCGAACAGCTCACCAGCGGCCTGCAGCAAATTAGCCGCTATCTGCTGCGGATGTTCGTCTGGCACGACTTTTTGAACTGGCCGTTTGCCTACTACTTCACGCAAATCGGCATCACTCTGGCGATTGTCTTCGTCGGGACTCTGACCGCCACGGTGATTGCGCTACTGCTCTCTTTCCTCGCGGCACGTAACATTATGCGCGGGTTGATTCCCGGATTTATCGCTCTGTTGATGCGCCGTCTGTTTGACGTGCTGCGCGGCATTGATATGGCCATCTGGGGGCTGATTTTTGTCCGCGCCGTGGGCCTCGGGCCGCTGGCCGGGGTGCTGGCGATTATTATGCAGGATACCGGACTGCTTGGGCGGCTGTATGCCGAAGGACATGAGGCGGTTGACCGCTCACCGGGGCGCGGGCTGACCGCCGTGGGCGCCAACGGCTTGCAGAAGCACCGCTTCGGCATTTTTACCCAGTCTTTCCCGACGTTTCTGGCGCTGAGCCTGTATCAGATTGAGTCGAATACCCGCTCCGCCGCAGTGTTAGGCTTCGTCGGCGCCGGCGGTATCGGCCTGATTTATGCGGAAAACATGCGCCTGTGGAACTGGGACGTGGTGATGTTTATCACCCTGCTGCTGGTGATCGTGGTCATGGCGATGGATACGCTCTCGGCGTGGTTACGCCGCCGCTATATTGGCGGCAACGTGGTGCCCTTGTTCAAAGCGGAGTAACCCGTTCCCCGGTCGCGCTGCGTTTACCGGGGCTACGGCTTCTGCGGTCGCGGGGACCTGCTCAGAGCCGCCATTCCAGCACCGGCCAGTTGTGGCTGGCATTCACCGCCGCCAGCTGCGGACACGGGTTAACCAGCCGGACATGGTCAGCATGCAGACACAACGGCAGATCATTTATCGAATCGGTATAGAAGGTCACCTCGCCGCTCTCGTGCGGCCAGGCTTTCTGCCACGCCGCCAGCCGCACGACCTTTCCCTGCTGGTAGCTTGGCGTACCGGCAATCACTCCGCTATAGCCGCCGTCGGCCATCTCCACGTCGATACCTAACGCCTGCTCAATCCCCAACGCCGAGGCCACCGCCTGCACCAGCAGGCTAACCGAGGCCGAAATCACCAGCATCTGTTCGCCTTGCGCCCGCAGGGTTTGCAGCAGATCCCACGCCTGCGGATAGACGCGCGGCATAATATCCTGCTGCACGCAGCGCGCCACCAGCGCATCGACCTCCGCCTTCGGCACGCCGATGAGCGGCGCCTGGATTAAGGCAACGTAGTCGGCGATATTCATTTCGCCGCGATCGTAATCGTCCATCAGCATCGCCTCCCGCGCCAGATACGCCGGATCGCTCACCCACCCTTCCCGCACCAGGAACCGGCTCCATACCGTGCTGCTGTCGCCCTTAATCAAGGTATTATCCAGATCGAAAATCGTCAGATTTTTGGACATTGTTCATTTTCCCTAATCAGCAAAATTGGCTCGCCAGAGCATGCTTAACCAAGATGACAGGAGAATGACTCGCCTGCGCACCGGACAAAGGGTAGCAAAAGAGAGGAAAAACGGGTCAGATTAGCGGATCGGCGGCGATATGCCGCGAACCGTGGCGGCATAAATGTCGCCCTTCGGCTATCCCTGCAAGATCATCACCAGCAGTACCGCTATCAGCAACAGCGGGTAAATCCGCGCGTGCCAGCGATCCGGCAGACGTGTCAGCCAACGGGCAGCTAACCGCAGCCCCAGCCAGCTCCCGGCGACCAGCAACGCCGCGGCCGACAGCCAGATATGGCCCAAAAATCCTGCCGGCAGCCCTGCGGGCGACACGCCGCTCATCGCCACCCACGTGGCGGTAGCGCTCGCCGACAGCGGCAGCGTCAGCAAATTGGCCGTGGCCGCCGCTTCCGGCATCGTCGCGCCACGACGACGCATTAACGGAACGGTCATGACGCTTCCGCCGACGCCAAGAAACGACGCAATCAGGCCAATCACACCGCCCGTCGTCAGCTCGCGCGCGGCAACCGGCGCAGAACGCCGGACGCCAGGGGCCATAAAACCCGGACGAAAATAGCAGTCGAGAATGGTCACCAGCAGATAGCCGACGAACAGCCAGCGAAGCCACCGCCCGTTCGCCGAGAGCGCCAGCAACGCCCCGGCGATCCCGCCGAGGGCAATGCCCACGAACATCATCCGCAGAGGACGCCAGCGCAGCGTTCCACCGCGAAGATGGCGCCAGGTTGCCAGCAGCGCTGCACAAAGCATCACCAGCGCAGAGGTGGCTACCGCAATGTGCATCGCCTGCCCGCCGACATCGCTCTGCGCGCCCCACACTGCGGTCACCAGAAACGAGATCAGCGGTACGGTGACAAAACCGCCGCCAAAACCAAACAGCCAGGTCGTGACGCCACACGCTACACCGCAGATAAAAAGCCAGCCTATCATTCGATTCTCCTCCGTTCAGAGTCATCACGATATAGAATAGCGGCATGGCTGACTTACGATTAAAAGCCATCATCTTACGATTTTCAGCCAGAAGGATGTGTCATGCGCAATATTGCGGTGAACGATGTCGATGACCTCCCGCGCCGGGTGCTGGCGCTGGGCAGCGATTACCCGGCGAATACGCAGCTGGAGCGCCACAGCCATCGCCGGGCGCAGTTTCTCTATGCCATGAACGGACTGATGAAGGTGGAGACGGATGACGGGCAGTGGCTGGTTCCCCCCTACAGCGGCGTGTGGATCCCGGCCACCCGTCCGCACCGGGTGCTGATGCCGGGGGTCAGCACCCACAGCCTGTACATCGAACCGGATGCGGCGCCGCGTGCCGGAGAACGCTGCGAGGTGTTGCAGGTCTCTCCCCTGTTACATCAGCTGCTGCTGAGCGCCTGCCAGCTACCGCTGCTTTACCACGAAGACGGACATGATGGCGCATTAATCGAACTGGTTTTGCATGAGCTGAAAGCCGCCTCTCCGCTACCGATGTTTACCCCACTTCCGCAAAGTGCGCCGCTGGTTGCGCTATGCAGCGACTTTCTGCGCCAGCCGGATATTCACAGCACGCCGGAACAGTGGGCCGCCAGGCTGAATAAAAGCGCCCGGACTTTTCATCGCCTGTTTCGCCAGCAGACCGGCATGGCATTTCGCGACTGGCGCCAGCAGGCCTGCGTGATGTACGCCCTGACGGCGCTGCGGGAAGGCAGAACCATTACCGACGTGGCGCTCAGCCTGGGATATGAACATCCGGCGGCCTTTACCAGCATGTTTCGTAAAACGATCGGCCAGGCGCCCACCGCGTTTGTCCGCCAGATGAACGGCGGCCCGGTCTGACGCCGCAGCCGCGCCCTATCCAGACGGAGTCACAGCACCGCGCTCTGCAGCCAGTCCAGCAGGCTTTCCACGGAAAGGTCCGCCGGGGCCCGCGCCGTCGGCTGACCCGATTTCACCATCAGCAGCGCAGGTAAACCACGGACCCCCAGCGCTGTCGCCAGTTGCTGATGACGATCGGCATCGAGATAGCGTGTCTCCAGCGCCGCCAGATGGTTCGCGAGGCTCGCATGACCCAGCAGCTGCCACAGCTTACGGCAGTGGACGCAGCGTTCAGCGCCGACGAACAACAGCAGCGGAGATTCAGACTCGCCGGAGAGCTCGCTTTCCGCGTTCAGCGGCGTGAAGCGGCTCTCCGCCACCCGGAACAGTTTCGGACTGCGGCGTAGGGTATCGTTATCGGTCGCCACGCACAGCGCATCGGCGCTCTTACTGTAGGGCTGCACGCCGGCGACGCGCACCACGCTCTGCGCCGGACCTGCCGCTGCGGCGCCGGGCTGGCGTAAAGTCCGCACGTCAACCGCCGCAATCGGCACTTCGGACGGCCGCGCCAGCTGCGGGATCCAGGCATACGGAATACGATAGGCGCGGTAAACCATGTTGTTATTCAAGGTCTTGCCCCAGAATGGCGAAATATACTCCCAGACGATTTCATGGTCGCGGGTCACTTCAAAAATGCGGCCGTTGGAGCCTTCGTTGATGAGGGTATTGCCGTTTTCCAGGCGCTGCATATTGCTGATATACGGGCTATAGAACCGATACGAGTCGGTTGGCTGCGGGAGATCCGCCTCATACGGCGAGTAGCGCCATTCGATATCGAGCGTCACCGGGTTGATCTCGAGGATCCGCGAATAGTCGCGCCAGGCGTTTTTCACCCCGTCCGCCGACGCCGGATTGGGGGCGCCGTACCCGGCCCAGCCGCCGTTATCAAAGATCAGAATATTGCCCGCCCCGGGTAATCCTTGGGGGATCATATGCGCGTGGTGCTGGCCGATAATCCACCCCAGATGCTTCAACCGCGGCGTGCTGTAGTCCGGGCCAAGCTGCCAGACAATCTTACCGCTCTGTTTATCAATGATGGCGATGATATTGGATTCGCGGGCATCCCAGATGATGTTGTCAGGATGGAAGCGCGCATCGCCGGCGTCATACCATTTGTTTGGTCCCAGCGCCGACATGGAGTTGATGTGCATCCAGTCGCCCATCCCGCCGCCGCTGGCGCGCATATTGGGGTTATTGCGCAGCGCCGCGCGCGCCGCCTCGTCAAAGCCCAGCTCGTGGAAATGATCGCTGCAGCGCCATTCCCACACCACATTGCCCTGCCAGTCGACCTCAATAATGGTGTCATCAAGCAGCAGCTTATCGGAAATCTCTTCATTCACCAGGTTGGTGTGGGCCAGAATTAAGGTGTTGCCGCCGTCAACCTGCGGCTCAAGCCCCGGGGCGTAATAGCCCACCGGATTCCCGGCGCGCTGATAATCATGGTGCGCGCGCGCCATCCAGCGCGGCGCGTGACCCGGGTCGCTCACCTGTTCATAGCGGTCAAATTTCCAGGTGATATTGCCTTCCCAGTCCACCTGAATCAGGTCGAGCATATCCTGCATCCCGTAGCGGGGATCGCGTTCGCCGCTGTGGCCCAGGATCGCCCCCCCGGGCAGGATTTTATTCGGAAAGCCGTGCAGTTCGGGCCATTCGCGGACCACGTTGCCATTCATATCGACCAGAATCGCCCCGCGTTCGGTGGCCTGAAAAACGGTATATCCGCTCCACGCGCGCTGCGGATCGTAGAGCGTGGCGCCGGTCGGGTAGACGGAAGGATGTCCCATATTGTCACTCCTTAAATAGTCAAATCAGGCACAAGTAATCAAGGTACGAATCTGCCGGCAGGCGGCGGAGAACGACTCATCATCGCGCTGTCGCGGATGGGGCAACGCCAGCGTCACCACCTCACGAATCCGTCCCGGACGGGGAGAGAGCACCACCACCCGGTCGGCCAGCGCCACCGCCTCTTCCACATCGTGAGTCACCAGCAGCGTGGTGGTCCCCGTGCGGCGATGAATATGCAGCAGCTCCTGCTGCAGGGTATGGCGCGTCAGGGCATCCAGCGCGCCGAAAGGCTCATCGAGCATCAGAATTTGCGGCCGGGCGATCAGCCCGCGGGCAATCGCTACCCGCTGGGCCATCCCGCCGGAAAGCCGGGATGGCAGCGCATGGGCGAACTCCTGTAGCTGCACGCGCTCCAGCATCGCCAGCGCGCGCTGGCGCTTCACCCCACGACTCAGCTTTTCATCCGCGAGGCCCAGCATCACGTTGTCGATCACCGTCAGCCACGGAAACAGCCGCGGCTCCTGAAAGACAATGCCGCGCTCTTTGCCCACGCCGCGTACCGGCTCGCCGTTAACGCGGATTTCCCCCTGCGTCACCGGCTCCAGGCCAATCAACATCCGCAGCAGCGTGGACTTGCCGCAGCCGCTGCTACCCACCAGCACCACCAGCTCGCCGGCGGCGATATCGAGGCTGAAGTTTTGCAGTGCCGTCACCTGTTGCCAGGATTTATGCACATGGCGAAAAGAGACCAGGGTCGAGTCGGTCATCGTTGCTCCCGTTGGCGCCAGCGGGTGGCGCGAGATTCCAGTAAACGTCCGGCTTTATCCAGCGCGGCGCCGGTGATACCAATCAGCACCATGCCGCAGAGAATGGTCGGCATATCCAGCAGCTGCTGGGCGTTGATCATCAGGCTGCCGATACCGGTCCCGGAGGACATGAAATATTCCGCGCCGATGTTGCCCAGCCACGCATAAATCAACGCCAGGCGCAGACCGGCAAATATGCCCGGCGCCGCCCCCGGTAAAATCAGCGTCCGCAGGCGGGTCAACGGGCCAAAGCGCAGCACCTTCGCCACTTCATCAAGCTGCGGATCGCGCTGGCTGACGGCCTGCAAGGTGCTAAAAAACATCGGGAAGAAAGAAGCCAGGGCAATAAATACGATTTTGCCGCCGTTATCGTTGCCCACCCACGCGGTCAGCAGCGGCAGCCAGGCAAAGAGCGCGATATGGCGCAGGACGTTCAGCGTCGGGGTCAATATCTGCCCGGCTCGCGGGCGCAGGGCCAGCAGCAACCCGCACAGCAGCCCGATAGCGATCCCCAGCGCGCCGCCGGCAAAGGCCCGTCCGAGACTGGCCAGCATCGCGGCGGGCAGCTCGCCGCTGGCCGCTCCGGCCATAAAGCGCTGCGCCACCGCCAGCGGCGAGGAGAATAACGTGCTGTCGATCCAGCCCCAGCCGCTGGCCAGTTGCCACAGCGCCAGCAGGATCAGCGGCAGCTGGAATGCATGCCAGCTGGCCTGCGGCTTCCAGGCCAACCGCCCGGTAGCGGGCTGCGGCCAGAAGACCAGCCGGGCATAGACCCGGTTGGTCGCCCACTCCATCAACAGCCCGCTCAGCCCGACCACCGCGATGGTGACGAAGACAATATCCAGCTGAAACAGCTGGCGGCCCCAGACCATCAGGTAGCCGATCCCTTCAGACGAGGCCAGCAGCTCGACAACAATCAGCGACACCCAGGCCTGAGATAACGCCAGTCGCAGGCCGGTAAACCAGCCCGGCAGGCTCGCGGGAATCACCAGCCAGCGCAGCCGCTGCCATCGGGAAAAATTCATCACCTGCGCCGCTTCCCCCAGCGCTGGCGAGACGCTGGTGACCGCCAGTTGCGTATGGATAGTCATCGGGACAAGGGTGGTTTTGACGATAACCGCCAGCTTCAGGCCGTTATCGATGCCAAACAGCACCATAAACAGCGGGATCCAGCCCAGGGTGGGGATCTGCGCGAGGGCATAAAATAGCGGTTCTATCCGCTGAGCCGCGGCCGGTACGAGACCAAACAACGCCCCCAGCAGGGTACCCGCCGCCACGCCCAGCAGCAGCCCGACGGCCAAGTGCTGAAGGCTAAACCCCCATTGCGCCAGCAGATCGCCGCTGAGAAGCGACAGCGCGGTATCGGCGACGACCGCCGGGGCGGGCAGGATCTGCTCCGGCATCCAGCGCTTTACGGCGGCGATGTGCCACAGCAGCGCGATCAGCGCCGGCAGCAGCAGGGGCCAGCCGTTTAGCCTGATAGCAGGCCAGGAGTACCTGCGTCTTTTCAAGATCATCTGCGACATAGCGGTCCGTTTTGAGTGAAATCATCACCCTATAAAACCGTCCTCACCGTCTGTCGTCATTGCGTTTGCTGAATAATCCCGATGCAACAAATGCATCTCAGCCTGGCGGACAGGCGGGCTCTGATTTAGCTTATTTTTGCCTTTGCTCTGCGAATAAAAGCATTTAACAGTACGCGGTGAGCCTCTTTAGGGTGAGAAAAAACTCAGGGAGTCACCACCAATGATGAAAGCTATTTTTACCCGTACGGCGCTGGCGCTGGTCGCCGTGGTCACGCTGATGGCCAGCGCGCAGGCCGAGAGTCTGCGCACCATTCGCATTGGCGTGCCGGATCAAAGTGCCGGCAGCAAACCGTTTATTGAAGGGCCGGTCGGGATGGCGTTTATCCGTCATCAGCTGGAGGCGGTGTTTAAACCACAGGGTGTGGAGGTGCAGTGGCAGTTCTTTAAGGGCGCCGGCCCGGCGGTGAATGAAGCGCTGGCCAACCGGCAGCTCGATTTTGTCTATCTCGGCGATCTGGCGGCGATTATCGGCAAAGCCAACGGCCTGCCAACCCGTCTGCTGCTGGGCAGCCGCGGGTCGGAATCCTACCTCGCGGTCACCAGAGCATCGGCGATTAAACAGTTGGCGGACCTGAAAGGGAAACGCGTGGCAGTGTATCGCGGTACCGCAGACCAGCTGGCCTTCGATCGCGCTTTGCAGACCGTCGGACTTAGCGAACGCAATATGCAGGTCATTAATCTGGACTGGAGCGCCGGGAAAGCCGCGTTGGCCGCCGGTCGCGTGGATGCGGTGTGGGGCGGCGTCTCGCTGCTGGCGCTGCGCGGCGATAAGATTGACGTGGTGTTGAAAAGCGGTGATTCCGGTCGCCAGAATACCACCCAGGCGGCTTTTCTCGGAACTCAGGACTTTATTCAGGCCTGGCCGCAGGCCACCCAGCAAGTTATTGACGTGCTGGTGAAAAACGCGGCGGAAATCAGCAACCCGGCGAATCGCGAGGCCTGGTCGGCGGAGATGGCGCAGCAGAGCCAAATTCCGCAGGCGTTGTTCCTTGAGGATCTGCAGCCGCAGGATCTCAACTTCAGCACTTCGCCGCGCATCGACCCCTTCCTGGCCGACAGCTTCAGCAGCAGCGTCGAGCAGGCCAAAAGCGGTCGCCTCATTCGCAACGCCTTTGCGGTGACGCAGTGGGCAGACGGGCAGTTTGTCGAACGGGCGCTGAAGACTCTGCAGCTGGAAAACCACTGGCCGCAGTATGATAGCCAGGGCCAGGCGGCGGACGCCGGCTAAGCCCCCTCCTCCTGCGCCAGCAGCGGGATCTGATGCTGGCGGTCGGTATGCAGGATAATATCGATAAACCTGGCGACCAGCGGCGAAAGCGCGGCATGAACCGGGGAGATCACCGCAAAGCGGGTCTGCATCAGCCGCCACTCTTCCGGGAGGTTGCTGAGCTCCAGCTTCACCAGCCGATGGCTGTGCTGGCACAGGGCGAAGCCGTCTTCGCTGGCAAAGCTTATCGCCTGAGTGTGCGCCAGCGTCGACAGCAAGGCGTAGACGTGATCGCATTGAATCGCCGGGGTGAAATCCTGCTGCTGGCTGAGCGTTGCCAGCACTTTTCGCACCCCCGGAGGCAGATAGGGCGCGGCAAAGGGGTAGCGCAGCATCTCCTCAATAGCCACCGGCCCGCTCTGCGCCAGGGGATGGTCGGCATGACAGATGAAGAAACAGCGCTGCGGGCTGAGCGGCTGGACCCGCAGCTGCGGATCCAGCTCCGCATGCCAGCTGTCGGCCACCACGAAGGGAAACTGCTGGGTCGTCAGCGCGTGATGCAGGGCAAACCAGTTATCGACCTGAAAACGCACCCTCGCCTGCGGTAGACGGCGATGAAACTCACCGATGGCCGCCGGGATCAGGCGCGCCGCTGGCGCCGGGCCGCAACCGAACGCCACTTCGCCACTTTCGCTATCGTCCGTTTCTCCCAGCAGGCTGCTCAGCTCAATGTTTAGCTCCTGGAAACGGCGGGCGTAAGGCAGCAGCGTTTGCCCGTGTCGCGTCAGCGTCGGCAGCTTATTCTGCCGGTCGAATAAGGGATGGCCGACGCTCAGCTCCAGCGACTGAATACTGCGGCTGAAGGCCGATTGCGACAGGCATACCGCCTCGGCGGCGCGGTGAAAACTACCGTATTCAACCAACGCGACAAAGTTGCGCAGCTGGCGAAAATCGAGATGCATAAGCTTGCCTCACAGGGACCTGGAGCGGACAAAGTACTGGACGCCGCCCCCGGCGCGCAATGGCCGGATGATGAGGATCTTTCACCTTCCGCGAAGAGAAGAGAGTCATTAACATCAGATGCGTCTTATATGCGATCGCGAAATAGTGTTTCATGGTGAAATAATTTATTAACAAGCGACACCACAGATTTTTCTCTTATATTTAACTGGAGCAATGAAAAACGTGAAGTAACAAGTTTACTCTACGTAAGGTTTCGTAAATTTTTCAGCGAACCATTCTGACAATATGGCGGATACGCTATAAATACCCACGGCCCATTCCCCCTCACGAAAAATAACGATATGACGCCTAAACTTGCTCACGCTTTATTATTGGTGCCTTTTTTAATTTTGGCAGGATGCTCATCTTCATCTAAACATCCGCCAAAAACCGCCGCCAAACACCAATACGCCCCGATCGATAGCGGATCTGACGATCTGATTCCGGTGGTTGCCGCCCTGCACGATCAAATGCACACCTGGCACGGCACCCCCTATGAATGGGGCGGTACCGAGCAAAGCGGCGTCGACTGTTCTGGCTTCGTCTGGCGAACGCTCAAGGACCGCTTCAATTTGCCCATGGAGCGCGTAACAACGAGCGATCTCCTGCATATGGGCGTCCGCGTCAGCAAGCAGCAGCTCCGTCCGGGGGATCTGGTATTCTTCCGTATTCGTGGCGGGATGCACGTCGGTTTCTATGACACCGAGCACAACTTCCTGCACGCTTCCAGCAGCCAGGGCGTCATGCGCTCCTCGCTGGACAACCCTTACTGGAACTCGGTCTTCTACCAGGCGCGTCGCCTGCCGAAAGAATATAACGCGCAGATCACCATGAATAGCGACCATCAGCACCTGGCTAAAAATCATTAATCCTTTTCAATAAAAAACCGCAGCAATAACGCTGCGGTTTTTTGTTCAGCCTGCTAACCGCCGCGGGAGTCTCCTGCGGCGGTCGCGGATTAGAACTGGTAAGTCATACCCAGAGCGACGATGTCGTCATTGTTGATAGCGAGTTTATTATCGCTGTTCAGCTGGTTGATTTTATAATCAACAAAGGCGTTCATGTTTTTGTTGAAGTAATAAGTCAGACCCACGTCGATGTAGTTCACCAGGTCCTCGTTACCAACGCCTTCAATATCTTTGCCTTTTGACAGCACATAGCCCAGGGACGGACGCAGGCCGAAGTCGAACTGGTACTGAGCAACGGCTTCAAAGTTCTGCGTTTTATTGGCAAAACCACCGCTGATTGGCGTCATCTTGCGGGTTTCAGAATACATAGTGGCCAGATAAATATTGTTGGCGTCATATTTCAGACCGGTCGCCCAGGCTTCCGCTTTTTTACCCACGCCGCGCGCCAGCAGGTTCTGGTCATTGGTACGGTCAGAGCTGGTATAGGCCGCGCTGATGGCAAAATCGCTGCCGCCGAAGTCATAGCTTAACGAGGTGCCGAAGCCGTCGCCGTTCTGTTTTTTCGCTTCGCGGCCTTCGTTTTTACCCTGATATTGCAGAGTCATATCCAGGCCATCCACCACGCCGAAGAAATCGGTATTGCGGTAGGTTGCCAGACCGCTGGCACGCTTGGTCATGAAGTTGTCGGTCTGTGCGGAAGAGTCGCCGCCGAATTCCGGGAACATATCGGTCCAGGCTTCAACGTCATACAGGGCGCCGAGGTTACGACCATAATCGAAAGAACCGTAGTTTTTCAATTTCAGGCCGGCAAAGGCCAGACGGGTTTTCTGGGTGGAGTCGCTTTCCGTTTTGTTACCGGAGAATTCAGATTCCCAACGACCGTAGCCGGTCAGCTGGTCATTAATCTGGGTCTCGCCTTTGATGCCGAAACGGACATAGGTCTGGTCGCCATCTTTACTGTCATAGTCGCTAATGTAGTGCATCGCTTTGACTTTGCCATACACGTCCAGTTTGTTGCCGTCTTTATTATAAACTTCTGCTGCCTGTGTAGCTGAAGAAGCGACAAGACCCATCATCATTAATGCCAGTGAGCTCTTTTTCATTATTCAGTCCTGGTGATTTATTTATACGCGCTAATCAATTCCGGGCGAAGGCCCCGTGAAAAACAGGAGGTTTTTTAACGCTCCGATATTAAAAATTTATGACAATGTGGAACTTTTTATAAAAAAGAGTGTTTAGATGTTTCCGTCATAAATTTGTCATCGTGTTACGCCATAATGCCCGATCTCGCGCAATAAAGTGGCTCGCCCAATACGCCAGGTGTTGGCAAGCGGCCTGAGTCCTGTTACAACATCAGCTCGATATCGATATTCCTTTTGAACGGCAGAGAATCATGAGTGATAGCCAGACGCTGGTGGTAAAACTGGGCACCAGTGTTTTAACGGGCGGATCCCGTCGCCTGAACCGCGCCCATATCGTCGAATTAGTGCGTCAATGCGCACAGCTGCACGCAATGGGCCACCGTATTGTCATTGTGACCTCCGGGGCCATTGCCGCCGGGCGTGAGCACCTCGGCTACCCGGAACTGCCCGCGACCATTGCGTCGAAACAGCTTCTGGCTGCGGTCGGACAGAGCCGTCTGATCCAGCTGTGGGAACAGCTGTTTTCCATTTATGGTATTCACGTCGGCCAGATGCTGCTGACCCGTGCGGATATGGAAGATCGCGAGCGCTTCCTCAACGCCCGCGATACCCTGCGCGCGCTGCTCGATAACAACATCGTGCCGGTCATTAACGAAAATGACGCCGTGGCGACCGCCGAGATTAAAGTCGGCGATAACGACAATCTCTCCGCGCTGGCGGCGATCCTTGCCGGCGCCGATAAGCTGCTGCTGCTGACCGACCAGCCGGGTCTGTTCACCGCCGACCCGCGCAATAACCCGCAGGCAGAGCTGATCAAAGATGTCTACGGCATTGATGATGCCCTGCGCGCCATCGCCGGCGATAGCGTTTCCGGCCTGGGCACCGGCGGTATGGGAACCAAGCTGCAGGCCGCCGATGTCGCCTGTCGTGCCGGTATCGACACTATTATTGCCGCCGGCAACCGTCCCGGCGTGATTGCCGATGTAATGGAGAGCGTGTCGGTCGGTACTCGCTTCCACGCGCAGGAATCGCCGCTGGAGAACCGCAAACGCTGGATCTTCGGTGCCCCGCCGGCGGGTGAAATTAGCGTGGATGCCGGCGCCACCCAGGCGATTCTGGAACGCGGCAGCTCCCTGCTGCCAAAAGGCATCAAAACCGTCACCGGTAACTTTTCCCGCGGTGAAGTTATCCGCATCCGCAATAGCGAAGGTCGCGATATTGCCCACGGCGTCAGCCGCTATAACAGCGATGCGCTGCGCCTGATTGCCGGCCAGCACTCGCAGCAGATTGATGCCATTCTGGGCTATGAATACGGCCCGGTTGCCGTCCATCGTGACGATATGATTATCCGTTAAGGAGCTGAAAATGCTGGAACAAATGGGCATTGCTGCCAAGGCGGCCTCTTACAAACTCGCGCAACTCTCCAGCCGTGAAAAGAATCAGGTGCTGGAAAAGATCGCCGATTATCTCGAAGCGCAGAGTGAAGAGATTCTGCGCGCCAACGCCGAAGACCTGACGGAAGCGCGCGCCAATGGCTTAAGCGAGGCGCTGCTCGACCGCCTGGCGCTTAACCCGGCGCGTCTAAGCGGCATTGCGAACGATGTTCGCCAGGTGTGCAATCTGGCCGATCCGGTTGGCCAGGTGATCGACGGCGGTCTGCTGGACAGCGGCCTGCGCATCGAACGCCGCCGCGTGCCGCTGGGCGTGGTGGGGGTGATTTATGAAGCCCGTCCTAACGTCACCGTCGATGTTGCTTCCCTGTGCCTGAAAACCGGCAATGCCGCGATTCTGCGCGGCGGGAAAGAGACCTGGCGCACCAATGCCGCCACGGTGAAAGTGATTCAGCGGGCGCTGGAGGAGTGCGGGCTGCCGGCCGCGACGGTCCAGGCGATTGAGAATCCGGATCGCGCGCTGGTTGGCGAGATGCTGAAGATGGATAAGTACATCGATATGCTGATCCCACGCGGCGGCGCCGGTCTGCACAAGCTGTGCCGCGAGCAGTCCACGATCCCGGTGATCACCGGCGGGATTGGCGTGTGTCATATCTATATTGATGATTCGGCCGATATAGCTGAAGCGCTGAAGATTATCGTCAATGCCAAAGTTCAGCGCCCAAGCGCCTGTAACTCGGTAGAAACCTTGCTGGTGAATCAGCATATCGCCGACCGTTTCCTGCCAGCCCTGAGCCAACAGATGGCGGAAAGCGGCGTGACGCTGCATGCTGACGCCGCCACCCTGCCGGTATTGCAAAACGGCCCGGCAAACGTCGAGCCGGTGAAGGCGGAGCAGTACAACGATGAGTATCTGTCGCTGGATCTGAATGTCAAAGTGGTCGCTGGCCTCGACGAGGCCATCGCCCATATCCGCGAGCACGGTACCCAGCATTCTGATGCCATCCTGACCCGTACGCTGAGCAATGCCAACCGCTTTATCAACGAAGTGGATTCCTCGGCGGTATACATTAACGCCTCTACCCGCTTTACCGACGGCGGCCAGTTTGGCCTCGGCGCAGAAGTGGCGGTCAGCACCCAGAAGCTGCACGCGCGCGGCCCGATGGGCCTGGAAGCGTTAACCACCTACAAGTGGATTGGTTTCGGCAACGATACGATTCGTGGTTAAGTCAAATCGGCAACGGTAGTAAAATGGGGGCGATTGCCCCCATTTTTTCTTTACTGGTTAATATCCAGGCTATCACAAGCAGAAGAACCATTATTATCAATAATCAAGGTAATATCTTTGTTGTGAAAGTCGCGCATATCAAAAACCACGCTCTCTGCTGTGGCAATATGCTTTTCTACACGATGCGTCGCATCTTTGATAATCACTTTCACTCCGTCAGTTTTCCCGCAGTTTTTATTGACTGACGTAATACGTAAGGTGTCATATTCCCCGACGAACATCCTGACAATAGTCGGTGTTGTTGCGCCTGGGTGGGCGTAGATTCGACCTTCACGATACATACTAAACTGCCCCCAGGTGTCGCCTTTCTCCACTGCCGCGCTTAGATAACTCTCTGTAAGATTATTTTCATACTCCGCTTTCCATGAGGGGTAGGAACGGGAAAATTCATCAATCATGCTTCTGTATTCATCGATTGTATACGGTCTGATTTTTTCATAGACGTATGCCTGAACACCGCCGCTAAGTATAAATGGCTGACTGACTCTTTTATAAGCGGCACCAATTCCCTTACCTTCCAGGATAAGATTATTTGGCAGATATATAACCTGTTGTCCATGAATTCCAAGATGCGTTTGAGCTGGATCGGTCACAATCGCATAACGAGAACTAAAGGCTTCAGTAGCCAGCTTATCACGCAAATCTACCTGCGAGACGTTGGCGATATGGCTGACAAACGATGCCGGTGATATGGCTGAAAACAGATCATTATTAAGTGAACCGCTGGATGCAAAAACAGCCACCTTATCATCTGGCTCAACACGCGCACTCATAAAGGCAATCAGCTCATGGTAATGGTCAAAGTTTTCTAATCTGAGAGGATACTCTTTGCCAGGAAGATAGCGGCTGACTAATTCCGGTTTACCAAATGGTTTTGAATATGTGCTAATAAAGACTGCAACCGTAAGTAATGAGAATGCGATCGTAAGTGTTATCGCCAGTCCTTTGTTTAACCTGTCAAAGAATAGTTTTAAAGCCGAAAGCACGAGTATTGCCAACCAAAAACAGAATGGCATTCCATGCTGCATCCCTGGTGTCTGTGTTCGGGTAAATATAATATAGGTGATAATAAAATTAGCTAATGCAAAAGCACAAAGAACTTTAAGACGAAAACTGGTTCCGAAAACAATATACAAGCCTCCCAAAACAATTAATGGCAGCAAATATAAACCAGCATAGTTCAGGGTTATAAAGAAGGTTGCTTGCTCTGTCGCCTTGTATGCAGAATAAATATCAGAATAGTTTGTCGTCAGTATTCTCTCAGCCAGTTCGAACTGAAAAACACAGACTAAAAAAATCACTACCAGCCCAGAAAGAGTAAAGAAAATAAAGTATTTAAATATTCTTTCCTTACTAAACCTGGCCGCTTCACCAAACAAAAATGTATTCAAAAAAGGCAACGTAACAAACAAGGAAACTACGCTATAGGCATACCATCGCCGGAATGCAAAGGGCAACCATAGTAATACTCCCATTGCGATTGCAAGTAATACAAAACGGGCTCCCTGGTATTTTAAGATATTAACTTTAAACAAAATCAAGCAGCACAGCGATAGTGGAATCATTCCTATGATATCAGGATAGCCGCGCAAGGTTGGTGTGACAAAAGGAATAAAACTTGCCAGAAAAACAAAGATATACGGCTGGTATTTGTTGTCCACACCTGCAGCAGTCGCAAACAAACGCATTGCAATATAAGCAAATGGTAAAAAATAAAGAATATACACACCCAATATGTAAGCTTCCCGATTTCCTATCGGCAGATAGTTAAACGGGATCAGTGCAATGACTGGCAAAGGGTTATAATCAGCTGAATAGACTGAATATTTTATACTAGCAAGCCATTGACTAAATGAGTCATGCAGTAAGCCAGTATACTCATTCCATACTACCCAGTAAAATCTGGAATCCCATGTATAAGCCTGATTTTCACTTGCCACAAAGGAATAACAAAGTACTGATAATATGGCGATGAAAACCACATACTGTATTCTACTGATTATTTTTTCGTTATTCATCATCAACCTTCTGCTGCGTTGTTTTTTCGATAAAATATTTAGGACGACCTTTAGACTCCATATATATCTTACCGACATACTCACCAATGATGCCTAACGATAGCATCTGTACACCGCCGAGGAAGAAAATAGCGATCATAACTGAGGCCCACCCTTCAACGGTATTTCCTGAGAATTTCTCAAACAGCGCATAAATTGCTGCAAACACCGAAAGAATACTGATCGCAAACCCTGAGATAGCGATAATCCTTAATGGGGTAATGGTCAGAGAAGTGATGCCTTCAATTGCCAGGGCAAGCATTTTTTTTAATGGATACTTCGACTCACCAGCCAGACGAACTGTTCTCGAATATGCAACCTGAGTGGAACGATAACCAATCAGTGGCACTAATCCGCGTAAATATAAATTTTGCTCTTTAAAGCTCAGCAACGCCTTTTTAGCGCGATCACTTAACAATCTGAAATCGGCATGCTGAGGAATCTGCTGAACGCCCATCCACTTCATACAACTATAAAAGAGACCCGCGGTTTTTCTTTTAAATGGAGAGTCAGATGCCCGATCATTACGTACACCATATACGATCTCATTACCATTGAGGTACTCTTTAACCATTAATGCAATAACAGAAGTATCATCCTGAAGATCTGCATCAATGCTCACAGTAATATCCGATTCGGCGGCCTCAAGACCCGCAACCAGGGCTACCTGATGACCACGATTTCTTGAAAGCTTAACCCCTTTAACCGTTGAGTAATCCATCGATGCTTGAGCAATCAACTGCCACGTTGAATCACAGCTGCCATCATCAACGAATAAAATATAGCTATCAGCTGAAATCAGTGTTGCCGTGACTAATTCCGCCAGAACCGCTTGTAATTCAGATAAGCAGTGACTGAATACTTCTTCCTCGTTATAACATGGCACAACAATAGCCAACTTTGGTTGTTTCATTATTTCATCACCCAGAGTTTATTAATTAAAAAACCAGCAATTGTGTAAACAATCATGCCACATAACTGAGATATATAAATCAAATCAGGGAATATTAATAAAAACATTTTAACTGTTATAATATTAGCTACCCAGCACATTGCACAAGATGCCAGAAACTTTATAAACCGTTTGCCGGTCAGCGCTATTGAAAAGGTAAACAACGAATTAACCACAAAACTAAAGAGAATACCTACCACATATCCCATGGCATTTGATAGATATACTCCAACCCCGGTAGACATTAATAAAAATATCACCACCGCAGTTATTGCTGTATTCAATAACCCCACCATTACATATTTCAATGCGGGATTAGAAAGTATTTTTTTCACTGCATCATCCTGTTATTAACCGCGACTGATTTTATCATTTAGGGGAAAGCTGACAACTACTAAGGTTGGCCCATTACCTTTAGTTGCATACAGTTAGCATTTTTTACGGCTCTTATAGGCTGCAGTGATAGCGTTTTGAAAGCGTGTAGCTAAAGAGCAGCTCGCACCAATACCCGGCACAATTCAGGTCAATGATCGTCGTAGAAGTGGACAATTTGATGCTTAATACCATGCAGGCGCTGGAAAAATAGCCATTCGGTACAAGAGGGCATTGACGCCCCCTCCACTTAGTTTTAACCTTTTACCCCGTGATTCACATTCGTGAAGATGTCCTCTTCAGGGCCGATATAGCTCAGTTGGTAGAGCAGCGCATTCGTAATGCGAAGGTCGTAGGTTCGACTCCTATTATCGGCACCATCTCAACTTCCCAAAACGTCCGCATTCATCCATAACCACATTGATTTATAAATATTTTACCGCTTTTTAGTCCATCATCGTCCGCAACCATCCAGTAGAATCCGATACGGAATGTGTATATGTGTTTTTAACGATATGCAGATTCGCCGCACGAAGTCTGAGGCTAAAGCCTGTACACCTGAAGATGGCCGGGGATTATCTTTGCTTATTGAACCGAATGGCAGCAAGAGCCGGCGGTTTCGTGATCATTACGCGGGTAAGTCCGCAATGCTGTTGAAAAGATAAACAAATGTCGGCACGAGATGCCTCCGCCAGTATGCAGGCATTTTACGGGCTATTTTCCCGTAAGCAGGCACAGCCAGTCGGTTGGATTAAACCGTCAGAGCGGCTCAACATGCTACGTACAATTGCAGCATGTCGCAGCGGATAAATGCCGGTCCATTTGCAAACATTGTGGGGTTGAACCGGCACTGATTACCGCTAATGCGGGCTGAAAATCGGCAGGGCAAAAATGCCTGAGAGGGGGATTATCAGCGGCTGTAAACCACCCGCCGCGCCATTGCAATGTGCTTTTTTGGCTGCACGTCTTCCGCTAACCGCGGGCGAGCTCGAATAGCTGGCCTGCCGCCGGAGTCAGACCTGACATATGGATACAGGCATGGACCATGCCCTGCAATCGCTCGCTGCGCACCTTAACGCCAGCTTTCTGCAGCCGTTGCCCATACTCTTCAGCCTCATCGCGTAACGGATCATATTCACAGCTCAAAATGGTAGCCGGAGGTAAGCCGCTAAGTGAAGCGGCATGCAGCGGTTCGGCGTAGGGATGACGACGCAGGCCAAGATAGTTGTCCCAGCAAAACGCCATCGCATCGTGCGTTAAAAAGTAGCCTTCGGCAAACTCTCGGTAGCTCTCCGTCGCCATATCGCGACTTAACGCAGGATATAACAACAGCTGATGCTCGATATGAGGGCCACCGCGGTCCCGAGCCAACAATGCCGTCGCCGCAGCCATATTTCCTCCAGCGCTATCGCCGCCCACCGCTAACCGACTGGCATCAATCCCCAGACGACGCGCCTGCTCATTAACCCAGCATAGCGCCTGATAGACATCTTCCAGGGGGCGAGGAAACGGATATTCTGGCGCCAGTCGGTAATCAACCGACAGTATTATCCGGCCTGTCGCGTTGGCCAATGCCTGGCAAGGTTGATCGTACAGCGCCAGAGATCCCAGGCACCAACCGCCGCCGTGGGCGAAGAGCATTGCTGGCTGTGCGCTCCCGTCATTTGCCGCTACGGGTTTATAGGCGCGAAGCGTAATGCGATGGCCGTCATCAGCGACAACGACATAATCCTTAATACCTCCGCTCATTTCCCCTTTTCCCTGCAGCTGGCGCAAACCCGTTTCTGTCGTCGCTCTCATATCGGTCAGCGATACGGGCGCTGGTATTCCCGCCAAAGAGGTCAAAAAGTTGGCAATATGCTCATCAAGCGGCATAACGAGTCCCCTCAGACAGAAATGGCACGATCAGCGCGATAAAAACCTCATGGCTCTCTTCGGTAATAAAATGTCCGCAGTCGGCCACCGTCTCGCCGCGCAAGTCATGCGCGTTGCCTTGTAGAGTGGCCAGCGGCGCATCGCCCGTCGCGTGCTCAGCACCTATTGTCAGTACCGGCATAGTTAATGGCGTTTGCGCGCGTAATTGGTTCTGTCGAATGGTTTCCGGAATCGCCCGATAGTACTCAAAACCTGCTCGTAATCCACCCGGAGTCGAATAAGCGGCAATGTAAACCTCTGCGGCAACCCGGTCGCGGCGATGAGACCAGCGGTTGAAAATATAGTTGAGATACTGTGATTCACGCCCGTGGGTCAAGGTTTCAGGTAAATCAACCAACTGATTGAACATGAAGTGCCAAAGAAAAATGTTCTCCTCCGGCGCGACAAAAATCGGCGGTGGCGGAGCAAGACCGGGGATCACCGCTTCTGTCAGCACCAGGCGTTCGACTGCTTGCGGAAAATCGCTCGCCATAGCGTAGCCAATCCACATCCCGACATCGTGACCCACCAGACGGTAACGTGAATGCCCCAGTTGCGTCATCATCGTATGCAGCATCACGGCAATACTCCCGGTGTCGTAACCGTCGCGCGGTTTGTCCGAATCGCCGATGCCGGGCGGGTCTACGGCTATCGCCTGAAAACCAGCCGCGGCCAGCGCGCGCATAACATGGCGCCAGGTATACCAGGTCTGTGGCCATCCGGGGATCAGCAGGACTGGCTGCCCTTTCCCTGCGACAACGCAATGGATGCGTTGTCCGTTTACCTTCGTATAGACGTGTTCCATCCCGGGATCCTGTTCGAGGATCTCGTCATATAGCGGTTTCATGGGGGGTTCCTTGTGATATTACGGCTTAGCGAATGCCGAGTAATGTATTGATCTGATGAGGATTAACCTGTGCCCCGGCGAAATCGTCGAACACTTTATCAGTGACGTTAATGAGGTGGTCGCGGATGAACGCAGCGCCTTCCCGGGCGCCGTCCTGCGGGTGTTTCAGGCAACATTCCCACTCCAGGGTAGCCCAGCCGGAATAGTCATATTGTGCCAGCTTCGAGAAGATGCCTTTAAAATCAACCTGACCATCACCCAACGAGCGAAAACGGCCTGCACGGTCTATCCACGATTGGTATCCACCATAGATACCCTGGCGACCGTCTGGATTAAACTCAGCATCCTTAGCGTGAAACATGCCAATAAAATCTTTATAAATATCAATAAACTCCAGATAATTAAGCTGCTGAAGCACCATGTGACTGGGATCGAAAAGTACCTGGCAGCGAGGATGTTTCCCTACCCGCTGATGAAACATTTCGAACGTCACGCCATCATGCAGATCTTCGCACGGGTGGATTTCATAACACAGGTTAATGCCCTGTTCATCGCAGGCATTGAGTACCGGCAGCCAGCGTCTGGCCAACTCGTCAAAAGCTGCTTCGATTAACCCAGCCGGACGCTGCGGAAACGGAAACAGATAGGGCCAGGCCAGTGAGCCGGAGAACGTACCCAGCTCGCTGAGACCAAGCCGTGCGGAGGCTTTGACGGCCAACAGCAGCTGTTGCCGCGCCCATTCACCGCGCGCTTGCGAATTACCATGCACATCCGACGGCGCAAAACTGTCGCACATGGCGTCGTAAGCCGGATGCACCGCCATGAGTTGACCGAAAATATGGCTGGTCAGTTCACTGACAACCAGGCCGTGTTCCGCCAGCATTCCGGTGAGGTCATCACAGTAGGCCTGGCTCTCCGCCGCGGTGGCGACATCAAACAGACGCCGATCCCATGCCGGAATTTGCAATGCTTTGAAGCCGGTTTCCGACGCCCATCGGGCAATCGTAGGCAAGCTGTTGAACGGGGCTATCCCATCACTGAATTGGGCGAGATGCAGGCTTGGGCCTTTGATGGTTTTCATCGTAAACTCCTATTGTTTGTCGATTGACAAACAATAGGAGTAAAATCGGAGAACCACAAGAATAATTTATAAATTCTTTGGTAATAGCGCAGGTTTAAGCGATCCTGTGTGACTGAAAGGCAGGCAAAATGGAGCAGCATAATGGCAGGTAGACCGCGCGAATTTGATCGCGAACATGCACTTTTGAAGGCGCGCAATCTCTTCTGGCGACAGGGCTATGAAGGTACGTCAATGTCGGATTTAGTGGCAGAACTTGGCATCGCTTCCGCGCGCATTTACAAAGCGTTCGGTTCAAAAGAACAGTTGTTCCGACAAGCCATAGTCCATTATGAAAGCCAGGAAGGCGGGTTTGCAGATCGGGCCTTCGCCGCTGAGAATAACGTGCAGGAGGCGATCAAAAAGATGCTAGTGGACGCCGTGCACCTGTACAGCCAGGCGGAATTGCCGCGAGGATGTATGGTCGTCGCTTCTGCCGCGAGTGTCAGCGCGGAAAATGATCAGATCAAAACCTGGCTGGCCCAGCATCGCCTGCAACGCACGCAACAGATCATCGACCGCCTAAGGCAGGCGGTGTATAACGGCGAGTTACCGGATACGACCGATGCCGACAGCCTGGGAGACTATTTCGCCGTCTTTTTACATGGTCTTTCCGTTCAGGCGCGAGATGGCATCACAGAAGCGCGATTGTTAGCGGCAGTTAATGTCGCGCTTAACGCGCTGCCGTGTACAGCATAATGCATTGTAGCCAGCAATGAGTCTTTTAATATCAAAGGGTCATTAACACCCACAGTGTTTACTATCGCAGGTAAGGATGCCTCACGATGACCCCGAGACTCTCCCGCTCTCATTTGTCTCCTTTCGCGACACCTCACTGCCTGCGTTGATAGCCATCCCGGCGGGAAAAATACCCTACGGAGGGTCGAACCGGGTTAAAGAAAGGGCCTGCGATTTCCCGTAGGCCCTGGACCGCTGTCGCGTGGCTTACATCACTTGTCGCTCGCAAGCACATTGACAGCACCAACTGTAACGTTACACTAAACCGTTATTGTTGATGTTCCTCATCAGAAAGCGATGCAGGATCAGGCTTGTCGACCCCCGTATAAAACGGCGCGGAGAATCGCTCTCCTCCGCGCCTCGCCCACCGCTGCAAAGGAGATGTATGGCAAACATTCGCGATGTCGCAAAGCATGCTGGCGTGTCCGTCAGCACCGTATCCAACGTGCTCAATGGCCGTACAGACCAGATGCGCGAAGAGACGCTGGCGCGTATCCAGCAAAGCATGCAAACGCTCAATTACTTCCCTAACCGCGTCGCCCAGCAGTTGAAAACAGGCCAGGCCAAAATGATCGGCCTGCTGGTTCCGTCCATCGTCAACCCCAGCTTCGCCTCGCTGGTCCGTGAAGTGGATCTGGCGGCAAAAAAGCGCTTCTATCGTGTGCTGATCGGCAACACCTACCGTCAGATTGAAGAAGAAGAAGCCTTTCTGGAAGATATGTTCGCCCACGGCGTGCGCGGCATTATTGTCGCCGCCGGTGATATTGAAAAAACGCATTTTGTGCGCGCCGCCTCTCAGGGCATGATTATGGTCAACTACGACAGTCGTATGCCGGCCAGCGCCGGTTCCGGCGGCCTGGCGCTCGACAGCGTATCCATGGATAACGTCGAAGCCGGGCGTTTAGCCACAGAGCATCTGATTGAGCGTGGGTGTCGGCATCTGACGTTCGCCACCGTCGCCGGTATGATCCCGAGTCGCGCCCATAAAATCGAAGGCTTTCTCAGCGCGGTGCAGCGTCATGGGCTATTTCGTGAAGGCATGATTGTCGAGGAGAAAACGCAGGCGGCGTACGGTGATGCGGAAATGACCGAACTGGGCCGTTCGCTGGCGCAAAAAATCTGCCGCCAGTCGCGCCGTCCTGATGGTATTGTGGCAATTAATGACGCGCTCGGCATTGGGCTGATGGCCGGCCTGCACGAAGCCGGGATTAGCGTGCCGGGAGAGATCTCCATCATCGGCATCGACAACATCCCGCTATCCGGCCTGGTTTACCCCAGATTGAGTTCCGTGATGCCTCCGCTGAGTGAGATGGCGGAGGTCATGGTACAACGCCTGATTGAACGGACGGACAACCCGTCTCTCCCGCCGCAGGAATTTCTGTTTACCCCTTCCCTGGTGTGCCGTCAGTCGGTACGCGATGCGCCCGAGGTCTGACTCTCGCGCCGCTGTTTTTGTGCCTGTGACGGGAGAAAAACACGTTCTCCTTCTCCCACGTCACAGTAGCGTCGGGCCGACGGTGAGCAGAATATTGGCAAAGCGGCGGGTTTCGCCGGAGGCGACAACCAACAGGGTATCCGACGATTTCGCCTGCGCGTAAAAGTCCTCCCGGGCCACATATTCCACTCCGGTCGACTCAGCAAGCAGACTGCGATATTCACGCGCAATCGTATTATCAAAATCATCCGGGCAGGACATCAGCAACGCTTTTTCAATATTGATGTAGCCGAGCATTTTTTGCAGGATGACCACGCTGCTAATTAAACCCGGGGAAAAATTCAGATAAATAATCCGCGCCCGCGGCGACGAGTTGGTTAAAAATGAATAATTAGCATCAGCGATAAGAATATTGGCTTTATGGCCACACTGGGCCAACGCCTGGAGTAAGTCCGGATGAATAATTTCTGATTTGATCATGACGACGCTCTCTGAATATGGGCGGGATATACCCCGCCCTGAGATTTATGCCCGATAAATACCGCCGTTAATATCCAGAGTCGCCCCGGAGATAAAGCCATCGTATTCCGAGGCCAGGAAGCAGATCGCGCGCGCGATATCTTCAGGCGTACCGGCTCTTCCCAGCGGAATATCTTCGATAGTCCGATCGGCCGAGGCCTGAGTGGTATGCTGGTTATGAAAACGAGTCCCCAGAATCAGCCCTGGCGCCACAGCATTCACCCGAATACCAAACTCACCAAGCTCTGCGGCAAGGGAGCGGGTCCACGTCAGCACCGCGCCTTTAGCCATCGAATAGACCAGCGATCCGGAGTGCCCGCCGGAGCGTCCGGCTAACGAGGCGAGATTCACGATACTCGCGCCGTCAGTCGCCTCTTTTAACCACGGCAGCGCCGACTGAGTCACATTGAGCATGGTCGTCATATTGACATCAATGACGGTACGCCAGAACTGCGGGTCAATTTCACCGAGCCATTTTCGGGCAATAATTCCCCCGACGTTATTCACCAGAATATCGATCCCGCCTAAGAACGCCGCCGCCTCGGCAACGCAGCGTGCCGCATCCGCCTCGCTGGTCAAATCCGCATAGCCGCAGGCGGCCTTGCCTCCCCGCTGTTGGGCAATAGCGATTAATTCTCTGGGGCCTTCTTCACCGCTGAAATAGTGAATATAGATATCACATCCGGCCTCAATCAGTTTTCTCGCGGTCTCTTTACCAATACCTTGCTCAGCGCCAGTAATAAATACTTTCTTTCCCGTTAATGACCCCATTGCATACTCCTTTCTTCAGAATAAATCCGCCATCAGCGCATAATATTTATCAGCGAGAGATTCAGGACGTTGTTATCCCCACCTGCAGGCGTGTTAAATATCAGAACCTTAGCGATACATGTTGACCTTGCGCCCTGTCGATATTGACAGGACGCCTCTTTTAACCGTCTTTAAATAACAAAATGCGGTTTACTACTGGATTCACAATTAATAACCAGCGAGCCCCGGCAACCATGTTGTTAATGGTGGGACCATGGCCACGATAATAATACCGACGAAGACCACCGCCAGATATTTTGCCATTGGCCGAATAACGTGTTTCATCTCCACGCCGCAAATGGCGCAAGTGGTATAAAGGCCAAGTCCGATAGGCGGTGAAAAGAGACCAAAGCCCATTGCCATAATCATAATGATGCCGAAATGCAGCGGGCTGAAGCCCAGCTGAACGGCGATCGGCACCAGTATCGGCGCAAAGATAATCAGCGCCGGAGCACCTTCCAGTACGGCGCCAAAAATAACCAGAATAACGATGGTTAATAGCAGAAACAGCCAGGCTCCCTGCTCGACCCCAATGCTGACCAGTAATTCCGCTATTTGCTGCGGGATCATCTGTATCGTGAGCGCATAAGAAAGGCTGGTGGCGCAGGCGACGATAAACAACAGCACTCCGGACATGGCGGCGATATCGATAAACATTTTTACCGTTGCTTTGAACGTCAGTTCACGAAATGCAAGGCGACCGACGACGATGGCGTAAATCACGGCAAAAGCGGAGATTTCTGTCGAGGTGGCGATCCCCATCATGACGCCGCGGCCGATCATAAAAATCATCACCAGCCCAACGGCGGCGCCAAGGTAGAGCTGCGTGCGCGGCCGTAATACCGGATACGCTTCGCTAACGTTGATTTTGCCGCCAAACCGGTTGGCGGCAATCATCAGCAGTACCAGCAGGCAGACGGCGGGCACCAGACCAGCAATAAACAGCGCGCCAATCGAGATGTTCGCGACAAAGCCCATAACAATCAGATTCACGCAAGGTGGGATTGTTTCGGCCATCACGGCCGAGGCAGCGAACACCCCGGCGGCCTCTTCGCCATCCTGTTTAGCCCGACGCACCGCCGGCATCAGCACGCCGCCAACCGCCGCAACATCTGCCAGCTTGGAGCCGGAGATCCCGGAAAAGAAGGCCATCGACAGTACGGTGGTCATGTTGAGGCCGCCGCGAAAGCGCCCCATGCCACGCACGATAAGTTCAACGAGCCGCGTTGACATCCCGTTGATCTCCATCGCGGCACCGGCCAGCAGAAAGAACGGAATGGCCAACAGCACGAAGTGATCTACCCCCGCCGCAACCTGCTGGGAGAAAAAGACAAACGGTAATGACGGATCGCAGATAAAAAACACCATCGCCGACAGACCAAGGGTAAACGCAATCGGCACGCCGGCGAGAATACCGAGGACAAAGCAGATCAGCATCAGCCCGGCTGCAGCGCTGGCGGGATCGGCCATCAGCGAGAGTTTCATATAGCCAATGGCGGCCAGAACCACAATGCCAAGGCCGCTAAACAGCACAACCCGAATGCGCTCCCGCAAGGCAAGCTCCAGCGCCGCCACCATCATAACCAGCGAACCAATCAGCACCGGAATGACGTAGATTGTCTGCGGCAAACCGGTCTCCGTGGTTTGCAATCGCGCGGCCTGCACCAGGTCGTAGCTGGAAACGACAAGCCCAACCGAGACCAGAAACAGGATCCAGCGGCTGGCATGAACGACATAGGGCCGAACCTGTTCAGGCAGGAAACGCAGGAACAGATCGACGCCAATATGGCCTCCTTTCGCCGTCGAGGTGGCCACGCCGAAAAACACCAGCGCAATCATCAGCGCGCGGGCCACCTCTTCGGCCCAATGAATGGGCGAGTGCAGCGCATAGCGCCAGATAACGGATGCGAACACCACCAGCACGTTGATAAACAACACCAGCGCTCCGGCCCAGGCGGTTAAGGTGGTTAAAAACCGGCTCAGCTTGCCCAATAGCGCAAGGACGAAGCACTCATCCTTTGCTTTAATAGAGATATCAGCCATGTTGAATCTTCTCCACAAGATTGCCAATCTCACCGCTTAACCCCACCGTGACACGGCCGGGTAAGCGGCGCCGATCATGACGGGTCTTTTGCCGCCGCGGTAATTTCATCAACGATGGGCTTCATATCCGGATACTGCTTGAGGAACGACTGCCACACGGGCTGCACCTGCTGATAGAAGAACTGGCGATCGGTTTCGCGGAACGTCACCCCTTTTGCTTCAAGGTTCTTTATTGCTTCCTGTTCTTTTTTACCCGCTTGCATGCGTTCATAGTCCGTCGCCTCTTTCGCCGCCGCCAGCACGTCCGCGCGCAGTTCCGGCGGGATTTGTTCGAAACTCTTTTTATTCATCGCAATCATCAGCGGGTTGTAGCTGTGGCGAGTCAGGGTGCCGTTTTTGATGATTTCATAATATTTGCTCGCATAAATCGTCGGGGCATCGTGCTCTACGCCGTCAATAACGCCCATTTGCAGGCTGGAATAGACTTCACCGCCCGGCATAGGGATCGCCACTGCTCCCATATGGTTTAACGTGGCGATAAAATTAGGCACCGGTAGCACGCGAATTTTCAGGTTTTTTAAATCCTCCGGCTTTTCAATCACCTTTTTGGTATAAATATTGCGAGCACCTAAGTTAAAGCCGTAGCCGAGCACCATCACGTTGGCTTTATCCATCATTAAGGCGGAGAGTTTTTCCCCGGCGCTGCCATCCAGCGCTTTCCCTACCTGACTGTAATCTTTAAATAAATAACCCAGATCCAGGACACCCATTTCAGGTACCAGCGTGGCCCAAATGGATGTACCGGAAATCATCATATTAATTGCGCCAATGCGAACCTGCTGCGTCGCATCGGCCTCTTTCCCCAACATGCCGTTGGCAAAATAGTTGAGCTTAATTTGCCCTTTCAATTTGGCATTGTTGTTAATGTTTTCCTGAAAACGGCTGAACCAGATGTAGTGCGCCGAGGAGTCGTCCGCGGGGAGAGAAGAATAAACGCGGAAGTTGAGTGCCGCATGGGCTAAGGTGCTCACCGCACTTCCCGCTATCAGGGCCGAGCTCAAACAAGCAAAAGCTAAAATACGTCTGGCCGAACAAAACTGTGTCATTTTCATCATCGTTATCCTTTCACGTACCGTTGAGGTGTCTGTAGCACCTTCGGGCCTCGCTAAATCGCCAGGGACTTCAGTCATAACCGGAGGGTAAATTTCTTCTGTAACGTTTTAGTGTAACGTTACAGACCGTATTCGCCTCGCCAGATAAAAGCAAGTTGCTTCCCCCCGTCATCGTGCATGATGTGTGAATTTTGTGGCAGGCGTCGCGAATTCAGGCTCAGGTTTACATCGTGAAAACGCCCTCATCGCTGTTTAGTCACTGTTTAGTCGCTGCTGTCATCTGACTCTGGCGACTACACTAAACAAACACAGGCGTGCCTGGCTGGCGTACAAGAAGAGGGCCGAAAGAGTCTTTACCGGGCATAACGCGGATTCGCACCATAGCCGTTGCTAAACGTGAAGGCCATCGCAAACGCCGCTTTTGATTCTCCGCTACGCTGGAGTACGCCATTCACTCGTTAACGTTCTGAGACAGGAAATAACCATGCAACTGAATGACCTAACCTTGTTCCGCCAGCAGGCATTTATCAATGGTGAGTGGCGTGATGCCCTCAGCAGCGATGTCATTACGGTGACCAACCCGGCGAACGGAGAGGTGCTGGGCTCAGTACCTAAAATGGGCGCAGAAGAGACGCACGACGCGATCCAGGCCGCCCATCGCGCCCTTCCCGCCTGGCGACAGCTCACGGCGAAAGAGCGCGCCGCGATCCTGCGCCGCTGGTTCGATCTGATGATGGCAAACCAGGACGATCTGGCCCGGCTGATGACCCTGGAGCAGGGCAAACCGCTGACAGAGGCAAAAGGCGAGATTAGCTACGCCGCTTCATTTATCGAATGGTTTGCCGAAGAGGGAAAACGCATTTATGGCGATACCATTCCCGGTCATCAGGCCGATAAGCGCCTGATCGTGATTAAACAGCCGATTGGCGTTACCGCTGCGATCACGCCGTGGAATTTCCCGGCGGCGATGATCACCCGTAAAGCCGGCCCGGCGTTAGCGGCCGGCTGCACAATGGTTCTCAAACCCGCCAGCCAGACCCCTTTTTCCGCGCTGGCGCTGGCCGAACTGGCCAGACGCGCCGGGATCCCTGACGGCGTATTTAACGTGGTGACCGGTTCCGCCAGCGCGGTGGGTAATGAACTGACCGGCAACCCGCTGGTGCGTAAGCTGTCGTTTACCGGCTCCACGGAAATCGGCCGCCAGCTGATGGCACAGTGTGCTCAGGACATCAAAAAAGTTTCGCTTGAGCTAGGCGGTAACGCGCCGTTTATCGTGTTTGATGATGCCGATCTGGATAAAGCGGTAGAAGGCGCCATGGCGTCGAAGTTTCGTAACGCCGGGCAGACCTGCGTCTGCGCCAATCGCCTGTACGTGCAGGACGGGGTGTATGCGCGCTTTGCCGAAAAACTGCAGCAGGCGGTGGAGCAGCTGCACCTCGGCGATGGCCTACAGCCGGGCGTCACAACCGGACCGTTGATTGATGAGAAAGCGATTGCCAAAGTGCAAGAGCATATTGCCGATGCCGTCGGAAAAGGCGCCCGGGTCATCACCGGCGGGAAGGTGGCTTCCCTCGGCGGCAACTTCTTTCAGCCGACTATTCTGGTCGATGTTCCCGACGGCGCCAAAGTAGCGAAAGAAGAGACGTTCGGCCCGTTGGCTCCCCTGTTCCGCTTCACAGATGAAGCGGATGTCATCCGCCAGGCCAACGATACCGAATTTGGTCTCGCCGCCTACTTCTATGCCCGTGATTTAAGCCGCGTTTTCCGCGTCGGCGAAGCGCTGGAGTATGGGATTGTGGGCATCAACACCGGGCTGATTTCCAACGAAGTCGCCCCGTTTGGCGGCGTGAAGGCTTCCGGTCTGGGTCGCGAGGGCTCGAAGTATGGTATTGAAGACTATTTAGAAATCAAATACATGTGTATTGGCCTTTAATCCACGTCCGTTCCTGGCAACGGAGTCCCGATGGGGTAACCCTTCGGGCTCCGTTTGCGCCGCCGGTTACTCGCTTTTCTTATAGCGCGGTAGCTCAACAACCGGGTAGGAATAGGTCTCCTGTACAATACAGCGGTCAGGTGTCGCCATCCCGGAATAGAAGAAATAATAGGCCTCGCTGTCCGGGAAAAAGACCAGATCATCGCCATTTTGAAAACGCGTCACGCGAAACGGGACATTGCCTGTGGTTTGCGCCTGTCTGATTCCGGAAGCAACCTGGAAGTGATCGCCCCATTTCATCGTCGACAGCTTGTAATGGAATTTTGAGATCGTCACGCTTTTGCGTAACGAGCAGGACAATTTCACTGCAGTACCCGCAAATGCCGGAGAAAGAAACAGGCTTACCAGACTCATTAGTAATATAATTTTCATAAATATCTTTAGTTTACAGATCCATGTGGTGACGGTAACACGGATAGCCTGTTCAGGCATTCTCGCGGAGCACATTTTCTCGGGACAGCGCGCTTCTAAGAACAATCCTGTCTCTTTTCTTTTGTTGATCTTTTTGCTGCAATAACGGGCAGCACGCCTCTGATGCTGCGGTTTCCACCAGCCTGGGTAAACCAGTCCCCCGGACACAATACGTCATCGAAATAACACTGTTATTATTAGCACCCAATTATTTCCATTATGGAATGATAAAACAGACAACATGTTTATAAATAACGCTGATAGTGAAATATATTTACATTTAATTCACAGCATTTTTTTCAAAACAAATTTCAATTTAAATACGCATCTATTCGACATGATATGAACTATAAGCTATAATGATAAGGGCTGATCATTCATTAATTATATGAATGATTATCGAATATCAGTCACTAATTTAAAGCATGTATTATTTTGTTTAATTAACTCTATTAAACGAGAAAAAAATGGCAGATAGCAAAATAAAAATTTACAACGTCCGCTATAGCAAGTTGATGAAGCTTCTGGATTTTTTTACAGTCAACGCTCTGATATTTATTTATCTAAAGTATTTTTACACCGAACCATCAACTGCCTCTGCCCTTCTCGGCGTTATCTACTCGTTAATATTCATCCACGGTAATGAGTATTTCCGTCTTTACGCAAGTCAGTTCAGAGAAAATTTACTCAGGAAATCGGTGAGTCTGTTTCTGAGCGTTTGCTTAAGCAGTCTTCTCTCGTTCATATTTTTTGTCCTCTCCGAGATACTGTTGAATAAACACTCAACGGAAAATACCCTCCTTCTGGCCAAAGCCCTTAGCCAATGTTCAATTATTATCTTTAGCAGCGTACTGGTCGTCCGGTTAATTATCAGATGTTTTTTCAACCGCAAAAAACTCCATGTAGCGATCCTGGGAATTACCCCTGCCGGGCTGGCAATTGAACAAGCTCTGTTGCATGAGTTTTCAAAGAAAAGCATCGAAATCAGCTACTTTGAGGATCGGAATATTCAGCGCGATAGTCGGTTCATCAACATTGAGCAAAAGGGCAACTCACGCGATTTACTTGCGCTGGCGAAGGCGGATAAGGTTGATGAAATCTACATTGCCCTACCCATGGTCGCTCAACAGCGCATCCGTCAGTTCCTTAACGAATTTTCCGATACCACCGTTGATGTGTTTCTGGTTCCGGATCTGTTTTCATATAGCTCGCATATCTCACAGCTGCGTATGTTTGGCAATATTCAGACAATCAGTATCTTTACGTCACCTTTTGATGGTGATGGCGCGCTGCTAAAACGCATCGAAGATATCATTCTCGGTACATTTTTCACCCTGCTCAGCTTACCGGCAATGCTACTCATCGCCATCGGAATCAAGTTAACATCACCCGGGCCGGTTTTATTTAAGCAAAACCGTTATGGCCTGAACGGTAAACAGATTCAGGTCTGGAAATTCCGCACGATGCGGGTTATGGAAAACAATGCCGTGGTTAAGCAGGCCACCCGGGGAGATCCGCGCGTTACCCGTTTTGGCGCATTTTTACGCAGAACCTCACTCGATGAACTGCCGCAATTTATCAATGTCCTGCAAGGAAGAATGTCGATTGTCGGCCCCCGTCCTCATGCGGTTGCTCATAATGAGGAATATCGTGTTCTGGTCGATAACTATATGATTCGCCATAAAGTGAAGCCGGGAATCACCGGACTGGCGCAAATCAGTGGCTTCCGGGGCGAAACGGACACCCTGGATAAAATGGAGAAACGCATTCACTACGATCTGGAATATATCCAGTCATGGTCGTTATTTCTCGATCTGAAAATTATCTTCCTGACCTTTTTCCGAGGGTTTGTGGGGAAAAATGCGTTCTAGGCTCATCTTTCTGGCCGGTCTGCTGTATCTCCCGTACGGATATGCTGACCTACAAGCAAAACCGCATACGGGCGTCGCTGGCATCGATTTCGAGAGCCAGATAGGCTATGACGTCGGTTACAATGATAACGTGACCTGGCAGCGCGCAGACCACAATAAGATTGCCTCAGGTTATCAGAATATCAAACCGATCTTGAAAGCTATTGGCCAGCGTTATGAAGATCGCTATCTACTGATGTACTCGGGGGATTATCGCAACTACACCAGAGATAGCGCAGACAACCGCAGTAACCATTTTTTCATGTTCAATGGCAGCTGGCGCTATGGGAAAATGCACGGTCTGTCGTTGGATCTTGATGAAACATACGGTCATGAAGAGCGCGGACTGGATACCACGCTGGGCTTTTTACCGGAACAGTTTAAAGAGTTTGGCATCAATAAACCGCTCAGTACGCGTTTTTTCAATAGCGAATTACGCTACAGCTACGGTGCTCCGGAGGGACGCGGTAAGGCAGAACTGGCGCTGCTCCATAAACAGCTCCGCTTTCGCGATCTCTCTGACATTCAAGCTGCCGATGCTGACTTTTATTACTATATGCACGATCAGGAATGGCATGAGAACAGCCTGATTGCTGAGATTTTTGACCAGAAAGCCAAAACGTTGCGCTATCGCTACAGTTTTATCACCAACCAACGTCGCTATGAACTTAATCCTTTAAAAGATACCAACGAATACTATCTGCTGGTCGGTATGAAAAACCGCCTTTCCGGTAAAACTGAGGTAAATGGCAACGTCGCCTGGTTGTACAAAGATTTTATCCATAACCCTGATTCACAGGGATTTAACGGCCTGAACTGGGATATTAATGCCGACTGGAAGCCACTCGAGCAGATTAAGCTGAACCTGCACAGTTCACAACGCATTAAGGACCCTTCTGACTCCGGTGGCTATATCCTGGTCTCTAATTTCGGTCTCGGTTATGAACATCACTGGCTGGTGGATCGTTTTTCAACCCTGGTAGATTATTCTTACATCACCGAAGACTATAAACATCAATCGAATGGGCGAAAAGACCAGTCAAATCTTTTGTCGCTTACCTTTAATTATGACTATCGTCCATCCATTAATTTTAAGCTGAAGCTGCAATGGAACACGATGCATTCCAATAAAGATACGGATGTCTTTTATATTGGCCCGAACTACGACCATGCCGTCGAGCGCACGCTGGGCTACAACGATTCGGCAATTATTTTTATGACGCAGGTACAGATATGATCCTAACTAGCAGGAAACTGGCAGTGATTCCTCTTCTGGCATGGCTGCTGACAGGCTGCTCGACACCGCCACAAACGGTCAAAAACCCGCCGGATGCCGTCTATCATTTGGATCAAGGGGATGAAGTCAACATTACCGTCTCAGGTGAACAGGATCTGACAATGCGCGTTAAAATCGATAGCAGCGGCAACATTGCGTATCCCTACATTGGCTCCCTGATGCTGAAGGGTAAAACACCAGAACAGGTTAGTCAGGAGATAGCCGACAAGCTGCGCGGCAGTTATCTGCAGGCGCCAATGGTGACCGTCAGCATTGCTGAATACCGTAAGATCTACCTGTTAGGAGAAGTCAAGAAACCCGACGGCTATGCCTGGGAGCCCGGTCTAACAGCTGAAAAAGCCATTGCGCTGGCCGGTGGATTCACCGATCGCGCCGACCGCCAGGATATCCGCATTCGCCAGGTACGCAGCGGTAAGCTGCTGGAGAATGTCGCCGCCGACTCCGCCGTTCAGGCCGGAGATACCATTATTATTGGAATGAGCTTCTTCTGATATGGCAATTTCATTAGTAGAAAATGGAAAGAAGAAAGAAGGTGTTATCGACTTTACACCCTATTTCAACAAAATTAAGCACAAGCTTATCTGGTGCCTGCTGGTGGTTATCCTGGCGGGAGCGGCGGCCTTTATCCTGACGCGTTTTATGTCATCCAGCTATACGGCGACGGCGACGGTGCTGTTTAAAGCTCAGGCCCAGGATGTGACACCGTTACCGCGGCTAGAAAACTATGATTCTACCCGTAGCGATTACTACGAAACAAAGTATGCGTTAATGAAGTCGCGGGTTGTTCTTGAATCCGCGATCAAAAACCTGAAGCTCGACCAGGATGAGGAATTTAATGGCGGTAACAACCTCGACGACGCGACAAAATTGAACAACGCCATCCGCGCCTTGCAAAAAGGGATCACCATTTCTGGCGTGAGGACCACCCAGTTGGTGTCGGTTTCTATGGAAGCCAAATCGGCTGAGAAAGCAGCGCTCATCGCTAACGGCGTTGCCCAGGCATTCATCGACTACAGTCTGCTGCTGAAGCAGAAATCGTTACTCCAGGCCCAGGGCTGGAACGAAAAAATGATGGATGACCTGAAAAACAAGATGACGCAGCAAAAAGCTGACATCGATGATTTCCTGAAACAGAACGGATTATTAACGTTTCGAAGTATGGACGGTTATGAAACCGAGCAGCTCGGTATCACCATTAACCATCTTGCCGACGCCACCCAGCGTCGCCTTAAGGCGCAAACAATCTGGGATAAAGTCCGCCGCCAGCAGGGAAAAACGCCGGAAGAGATCATTTCACTGCCGGATATCTCTGGCCACCCGCAAATTCAGGATTTGCGAATTGCGTTAACCCAGACGCGTCGTAACCTCTCGGAAGCGGCAAAACACTATGGTCCCGATCATCCAAAATATCGTCAGGCTCAGGCGCAGCTGCAGGTGGTCAACAGCCAGATAGGGCAGGTTCTCGGCGAGTTGTTAAACGGTTTACGCCAGCAGTACCAGATTGCGCTGGATGATGAGCAACGTTATCAGCAGATGCTCAATGCACAGAAAGGTAACTTCCAGGAACTGGCGGCGAAACGCGATAAGTACAACACCATGACCACGGAGCTGAACAAAACCGAAGAGCTGTATAAGTCGTTGTATCAGCGCGCCAATGAGCAAAAGTTATCCGAACAATTCTCCGTTGCGGATGAAGTTATTTACGATGCCGCCGTTCCGCCAGATTTACCGTCGAAACCGAACCGCGGCTTACTGATTGTCATGGTAGCCATGATGGCGCTGGCGGTGTATGTCATGTACCTGATAGTCAGCACCGCACTGGATAAAACGGTGAACAGCATCAGCGAACTGAAAACCAAAGCCATGCTTGATGCCAGCGGTGAATTCCCGCGGCTGCCTCATCTGGACAGTGCGCAGGCAACGTTCCGCGACGTGGTGTACGCCGACATGATCCACAGTCTGCGCCTGGCGCTGCTGAACAAACTCGATCGCCCGGGCACCATTCTGATCACGGCCGTTCGTTCACCATCGGGCAGTAGCCTCATTGCCGAACTGCTGGCCTGGTCCAACAGTAAAGCCCACAAAACCCTGCTGATTGATCTGGACTACCTCACGAATACGGGATTATCAGCCCGATGGCCGCAGCATAAAGACGGTTTTAGTCAGTATCTTAACGGGCGATGCCAGTTGGAACAGGCGGTGATTGCGTTGGGGGAAAACCTTGATGTAATGCCACGCGGCGAGCTCAGCGACTCCTCTTTATTACTACTGTCGTCCGGGAAGCTCCCTGCCCTCCTGAAATCATTGCAGCAGACGTACCACACGCTGATCCTCGATATGCCATCGCTGAGCCAGGCTCAGGACAGCCTGCTGCTGGCCCCGCATGTCGATGTGGTGCTGTTGGTGGTCAAAGCTGCTGAACAGGCGGGGCGAATCCGGGATGCTGACAGTCGACTGCGTGCAGCGGGAAGCCTGCAGGTAGCCAGTATGCTCAACCAGGTGACAGAAGAAAATCTGCAAACTCAGGAAGGTCGACGCCTGCCTGAACGCGGTATGCGCGAACTTATCTCACCGAAGCAGAGCCTATGAATTTAATAAAAAGCATTTCATCCATCGCGAGCTCTTCCGTCTTGTCACAACTGATCGGTGCATTTTCTGTCTGGCTGATCTCCCATCGCTACGGCATGGCCGAAGTGGGGCATTACGCGATGATTTACAGTAACGTGCTGATTGGCGCGCAGGTCTGTACCTTTGCTTCGCAGTTGCTAATCCCCCGCCAGGAAGATTATGAGCTCGGGCAAAATGTGGTGTTTTGCCTGCTGCAAAGCCTTATCATGGCAATTCCGTGGGCGGTCATCACCGGGCTGATTTTTGAGCTAAATATCGCCTTTCTCTATCTGATGACGTTTGGCTATGCGCTGGTCTTGATTGCGGAAAACCTCTCGCTGAGAGGCGGAAATTATCAGTTTTTGACCTTTCAGCGTATCGCAGTCTCGCTGGTAGTGGCGATCGCACTGCTGATCATGCCCAATACCACCTTGTTCTATCTGGCGTGGATGGTGGGAATTCTGCTGCTCCTGGGCGCCTGCCTGCTACGTTTGTTCAACTTCAGAACGCTGACGCTGGCGCACTTTTCTCCCACCATGAATGGTCGCTTTCTTCGCGAACACTGGCAGCATGTCAGCCGGGTTGGCAGCGCTGAAGTACTGGCCATGGCCAGCAACAACCTGCCAACCATGCTGATTAACGTCTGGTTTTCACCGCTGGTTGCCGGCTATTTTTCCGTTGTCAGCCGCTTCTGCCTGTCGCCGGTCATGATCATTGGTAATGCGGTACGTAACTCTATCTTCTCCAAATGGTCGATGGATTTTCGCAACAATACCTTTAATTATCATGAATATAAAAAGGTTCGTTTATTACTGATGGCTGCGGCGATGGTCTGCATCATGGGGATCTGGATTTTCTATCCTCTGGTCATGCGCCTGGGCTTCAGCCAGGAATGGCTCAACTCCATCCCGACATCACGCTACATGCTGCCCTATCTGTTTGCCGCCCTGGCCGTCAGTCCATTGACCGTCATTGAGCTGATTTTTGGCTCAAAACGTTACTTCCTGCGCATCCAGCTGGAACAGCTGCTGATCATCGGCGTGGCATTTGTCGTGATGCCAAAAATGGGCATTGGTTATGACATTTCGTTGCTGGCCTTTTCGTTGCTCACCAGCGTACGCTACCTGTTCATCCTGCTAAAAATGAACGCCCGGGCGTAGAAACTCTCATTGCAGGAGCAGAAGGCATGCAGCTGAATACCGGTCGTTATCTGGAAGCATTCGCCCTGATGACCATCGTCTTCTGCGGGACCGTGCAGTATTTCACCGGTATTGTAGCGGTACTGTGGATACCGTTTTTTATGGTGCTGATCATGGTTGTGCTGCTGATGATGCAGAGCAATCCGCAGCCTCTGAGGCTCAGCACACGTGAAAAGCTGGTACTTGTCCTCTATCTGACATTTATTATCCTGAGCCTTTCCTCGACAGTTTTGCAATCCGGAGTCGTGACCACTGTCGTTGGTTTTAAGAACGAGCTGGCGCTGTCGCTGGTCATGTTTTGCATGTTGCTCGGTATGTTCCGTGAATCTCAACTGTACCGCTTAATTCAGTTATTTTACTGGCTGTTTTACATACAGTTTCCGATTGCTATCTATCAGGTTCTGTTTGTAGTGCCACAGCGGGTTGCCATACGCGGGGAAGATGAAAAGTGGGATTCAGTTGTCGGTACCTTCGGCGGCGATCCGATGGGCGGTGGGAATACCGCGGCTATGGGGATGTTTTGCCTGCTGATCATGTTGTTAAAAGTGTCTGAATTTAAGCACGGCATTTGCTCCTTTAAATCCATGTCCATACATATCGTGCTGGCTTTTGTACTCTGTATCATTGGTGAAGTTAAATTCGTTATTCTGCTCTCCCCTTTCCTGCTGGTCTTGCTTTGGATCATGCCAGGCTATGTCAGCGGTGTCAGTAAAGTCAGCCTGCGTTCGCTGCTCATTATTGCCGCAGGAATGGTGGTATTAATTTTTTCTGCCATTACCATTCTTGCCGCCAACTATTCCGCCGCATTTGGCGGCGATCCGACAAAAAGCGCATTCTCCGTGTTTATCGACTCTCTCGGTTATATTTTTGACACCAACTACATCATGGATAGCGGTGAACTGGGGCGCTTTACCACTATTTTCTTTTGGCTTCAGCACAATGAACTTTTCGGCCCCGGCGGAATGCTGTTCGGTTATGGCCTGAATGCCACCAACAGCGGGAGTACCGTATCGCCTGGCTATATTGGCGCCTGGTTCCACTTAATTCTCGACTCCACGGCGTTGAGTATGCTGCTTTGGGAAGTCGGCATTATTGGCGTCGTGATTTTTATTGCCATGATAACCTCGATTCTTATCTCAATGCGGCCAAAAGAGACATTTTCGCGATACGACCTGAAGCGGGAAGATTTACAGCTTCTCAGTTCAGCACCGGCATTTTATGTCTTTACTATCGGCTGTTTACTTAGCCTTCCCTATAGCCAGATCCTGATGATCATTCCCATGCTACAGTTCTTATTATGGCTGGCCCTTGGGGCGCTGATTATCATCCACCGCTCTGTTCGTTTGAATTCCGGTATCTAATATGAATAAAACTCCTTCCATTACCGTCAGCATTAAGACTCTGAATGAAGCTCAGGGGATTGAAAAAACGATCGACAGCGTGCGCAAGCAATTACAGCCTTATCCTCACCAGGTCATCGTCGCTGATAGCCTCTCCACGGATAACACCCGTGAACTGGCGGTGGCGAAAGATGCGATGGTTGTCTGTCTGGATAACGCCAAAGACCGCTGCTGCGGTATTGGCCACCAGCTGGGCTGGCTCTTCAGCGAAGGGGATTATCTGCTGCTGCTGGATGGTGACATGGAACTGGAACCTGGCTTCCTTGACACGGCGATCGCTTTTCTTGAGGCCCATCCGGAATACGCGGGCGTGGCCGGGAGCGTAGAAATGGACGATGCTTCCAATTATGAATTCAAATCACGTAAGCAGCGTCTGCATCTTATATATCCCCTGGGCGACACGGACCATCTGGGCGGCGGCGGTCTTTATCGTCGCTCCGCCATAGAAAAAATTGGCTATCTGACAAACCTCAATCTGCATGGCTATGAAGAGGCGGAATTAGGCATTCGTTTACAGGCGGCAGGTTATAAACTGCATCGTCTTTCCGTCCCCTATTTCAGCCATGCCTCTTACACCATGCCCACGTTTAAGATGCTCGCCTATCGCTGGAAAAATGGTTTTTTATGGGCTCCAGGCGAGTTATTGCGCAACTGCTGGGGAAAACCCCATTTCCCGGCAGCGTTTAGGATTGTACGCAATGAGCTGATATTTACTGTATATCTGCTCGTCTTATTCATCTGCCTTCTTTCTTTGAACCTCAAACTGATCGCTATCGCTATCCTCCCTCTGCTGGCATTTATTGCCCTTAAAGCGCTCAAGAATCGCTCTCTGAGAGATGGAGTACAAAGCGTCATCAACTTATCGCTTTTTTCTGCGGGCCTGCTGCGCGGCGTCATTAATTCAACCAAAGATCCGATGAAACGACCGGCGGTGACCGTTACCAATCCAAAGCATATCAAGACAGAAAATGAAAATATTATTCGTTAATAAGTTCTTCTTTATTAAAGGAGGAGCGGAAACCGTATTCTTCCAGGAACGGGATGCCATGCTGCAATCTGGTTTTCAGGTTATTGATTTCAGTATGAAACATACCGAGAACAAGCCTTCGCCCTGGGAGCCGTTTTTCGTACATAACGTAGATTATCATGGTAGTCATGGTCTGCTGGGGAAGATAAAAGCCGGTATCGACTTTATTTATAATGCTGATGCATGTGAAAAGCTCAATACCTTGTTGCTCCAGGAGCAGCCGGATATTGTTCACTTCCACAATATTTATCATCAGCTCACGCCAGCGCTCATTGGCATCGCCAAACGCTTTGGCTGCAAAACCGTATTAACCGCGCACGATTATAAGATTGTCTGCCCCTCCTACACGATGTTGCGTGATGGTCACGTTTGCGATGACTGTATTACTGGCTCAGTAATGAATGCCTTCCGTCATCGCTGTCAGCAAGGTGATACTGGTAAAAGTCTGCTGCTCTCTCTGGAAGCCTACTGGCAGAAATTTGCCAAAAACTACGCCATGCTCGATTCCATCGTCGCGCCGAGTGAATTTATGCGCCAGACTCTGCTGCGAAAATTACCCAACGCGCGGATTGACGTCATCGTCAACGGAATCGATGCCAGCGCGACCATCCCGGGTGATACCGCAGGAGATTATTTCCTCTATATTGGCCGTCTGAGCCGGGAAAAAGGCGTCGCCACCCTGGCACAAGCACAGCAGAAAATGCAGCAAAAGATGCCGCTCAAAATCATCGGTGATGGCCCATTAAATGCCGATCTGCGTTCACGGTTCACCGGCCCGGAATTCCTCGGTTATATGCGCCACGGAGAGGCCCTCAACGACTTGATACGCGGCGCCAGGGCAGTGATTGTCCCTTCTGAATACTATGAAAACTGCTCGATGTCTGTCCTGGAAGCGATGGCCTTCGGTCGGCCTGTCGTTGGCGGTAACATCGGCGGGATTCCTGAACAGATCCGTAATGGTGTTGACGGCTATCTGTTTGAACCCGGAAACGCCGATGCGCTAGCGCAGATGATGGACGATCTGGCGGCCAACCCGCAGAAAGCCCGTGAAATGGGGAGCAATGCTCGCCAACGTTTGCAGGATAAATACGATCTTGCCCACCATATGCAGGTGCTACGAGCGCTCTACCAGCAGCTCGTGGGGGAACAACAATGAAGCTCAAAGTGACGGTTCTTGGAACCCGCGGAATTCCTGACGTTCAGGGTGGCGTAGAAACACATTGCCAGAATTTATATCCGGAAATTTATCAGCAGAGTCATGCTGATATTTGTGTTATTGCCCGTTCGCCCTACGTGAATTATCGCCATAGTGAATACAAAGGCGTTCGTCTGAAAAGCCTGTGGGCGCCGAAGAGCCGGAAATTCGAGGCAATTATTCATTCGACGCTGGCAGCTTTCAGCACCCTGTTTGATGGTTCAAATGTGGTCCACGTCCACGCCGTTGGCCCAGGACTGGTTGTTCCCCTGCTGCGTCTGCTGGGCAAACGCGTCGTTTTTACCCATCACGGCCCGGATTACGATCGCCAGAAATGGGGAAAAATGGCCAAAGAGATGTTACGCCTGGGAGAAAAGTGGGCCGTTAAATATGCCAACGAGGTTATCGTTATCTCGGAAGTGATCAACAATCTGATCAAGAGCAAACATGGCCGTAGCAACGCTAACGTGATTTACAATGGCGTACGTCAGCAGGCGTTGCCTTCGCCGGAGTCTCTGGCTGCGACGTTGGATAAATACGCATTGAAAACAGGTCAGTATATTGTGGCCGTTGCCCGCTTCGTTGAGGAAAAAGGCCTCCATGATCTGATAGCCGCCCACGAAGCCGCACAGTGCCAGGTTCCTCTGGTGCTGATCGGTGACGCAGATCATCCTGATGAATACAGCCAGCGGCTGAAAGCACAGGCGGCGGCAAATCCGAATGTAATCATGACCGGTTTTATCAGCGGCGAGCCTCTGCATACGTTATTTTCGCAAGCCGGGCTGTTTGTCCTGCCTTCGTACCATGAGGGTCTGCCGATTGCGCTACTGGAAGCGATGTCGTGGTCCTTACCGGTGGTGGTCAGCGACATTCCGGCAAACCTGGAAATAGGTCTGCCATCCGATGTTTATTTCCCGGTCGGCAACGTTACAGCTCTGGCGCAAAAACTGCAGGCCTGGAGCGTTACTGACGCCGTTGATTATAGCCTGTTGATGCCGAAGTATCGCTGGCCAGAAATTGCTGCTGAAACCACCCGAGTGTATCAGCGCTTGACCGACAGGAATGAATAGTGGAGAAACCGACATCCGAACTGGTAGTAGATCGTTTCTATGCCTCGCTCGATGCGGAGGTAGAAGCCTCGTTGACCCCGGAACAAAAACGCGGAATTGAGCAGGCGCTAGTCAGAGCCACGCTCTCTTCTCGCCACCGTATTGATTTTCGCCGCAGCTTTCCTTTTCTCCATCGACGTTACTTTGTGGTGTTTTTGTTTGGCCGCGATCTGCGCAAAATTTCACGGGACAGTACCCTCGGGCGTATTTTTTCGACGTTGGCGATCTCCATCGCTCTGTTGATATGTATTTTGTCGGTGCTGCTGATGCTGTATATGTTCAAGTCCGCGTTAGGTATCGACCTCTTTAAGAACTTCCATGTCGGTATCTGGACATGGTTTGTCAACCTCCATGATAAAGTGAACTAACGATGGCCGTAACTTCCCCTCGCGCGATAGCTCTCCTGGCGGCGCTTTTACTCTCAGGTGGAGTCACCTCTTTGCCCGTGCAAGCTGAACGGATCTCGGTCTCTCTTCCTGCCTTCAACGGCATATTGACCAATCCCGGTATGGGCGTAGCCAGCTTTCATGATGGCTATGGGCAAAAACCGACGCCAGCGGAGTATCCTGAAACCGGCTTTGAATACGATCGCTTTTACTGGAACGAACTGGAGCCACAGGAAGGGATCTATCACTTTGATCTCATTGACCATGCGTTCGCCGTCGCGGCATACCATCAACCGGCTATGAACGTCGGCCTGCGCTTTATGGTGCTGGATGAACCACAGTCAGGTTCTAAAATACCCGACTGGCTAATTGCAAAAGGCATAAAAGGCCAGTGGGTCGCCAACGGCAAAACGTTTGTGCCGGACCTCAGCGATCCCGTCTTTGTCGCCTACGTGCAGAAGCTGCTAAACGCACTGGGCGCCCGCTATGATGGCAATCCTGAACTGGCGTTCGTCGATATTGGTATCGTGGGTTCATGGGGAGAGTGGCATAATTCCAATTTTACCGACGTGCAGCCTTTACTGGAAAAATATACGCCGGAACAGCTCAATCGCTACGTGGATATGCACTTCTCCAGCTTTCCCAAAACGCCCAAAATTATGCTCATCAGCGGCGGTGGTTCCCTGGCCTATGCAAGCCAAAAAGGCGCAGGATGGCGCGCAGACTGCTGGGGGGACTGGCATAACTTTACGCCCGAATGGAGCCATATGCGCGATGACTATCCCCAGCGTCTGGCGGCAGCTCAGGCCGCATATTCTGGATTGCAAACCCGCTGGCAACAGGCACCGGTAAGTCTGGAGATTTGCGGCTATATGCACGAATGGCAAAGCGTGCAGCACTACACTCGCGAAGAGGTTCAGGCAACCTTTGACTGGGCTTTACAACAACATGCCAGTACGTTGAATCTGAAATCCCGCCCGGTCCCCGAGGAATACCGCGATATCGTCGATCGGGCGCTATTGCGCATCGGCTATCGTTTCCGCGTGAGCCAGCTTCAGCTGGAGAGCTCTGTACCACCGGGCCTGCCCCTGACCGTGGATGCCACGTGGTACAATGACGGCGTGGCGCCGGTTTATCTCCCCTATCAGGTGCAATGGCGAGTCGTTAATGCCCTGGGGGAGGTCGTTGCCCGGAAAACAACCCAGGACGATATCCGCCAATGGCTGCCCGGCAGCTATCAGAGCCAGTTCACCCTTGCACTGCCTGCAACCCTGACCTCCGGGAAATACCAGCTGGAGGTGGCTTTAACCAACGAGCAGGGTACACCACGCATTCGCCTCGCCAACGAAGGTGGAAATGCCGAGGGATGGTATCCGATGGCTTCATTTAACATTAAGGAATAACTATGTTTGAATCCATTCGACAGGTTGGAGAGGAAATCAAGCACGCCGGCGGAATGAAAGCTAAAATCGCCCTCCTGCTTTATCGTCTTGCAACGTTATTTCGCAGCCGCAATCCGATTTGGAAACTGTGTGCTCTCCCGTTTGTGATCCTGAATAAGATCATTAACGAATGTCTATTTTGCGTCGAAATTCCCTGGCAAGCACGTATAGGATACGGATTAAAACTCTTTCATCCACACTGCATCGTAATTAACCGGGACACGGTCATTGGCAGCAACTGTACTTTGCGTCAGGGGGTCACGATCGGGAGCGTCGCTGATAGCAACGGGCAGGAAAGCATCAGCCCACTCATCGGTAACAATGTTGAATTCGGTGCGCATGCGGTTGTGATTGGCCCGGTTACGCTGGGTGATAATGTCAAAGTGGGCGCCGGAACCGTTGTGACCAAAGATCTGCCTGACGGCGCGATTGTCGTAGGCCAGCCGTATCGTATTTTAAAAACAGACTAAACCATCGCGCTGTCCCGCCCGATGACTGATAAAAAAATCCACGCGCTCTGGCGTGGATTTTTTTAGACTGAATCTGACAGACGTGGGACATCAGGCCCGCAGTCTGAGCGGCTCGCTAAAGTCATCGGCGGGTTCCAGCTTCAGACTGAATGTCGCCAGCAATGCCTTAGCCCGGTCGTGGAAATCACGCAGCGTTTTCTCAAGTTTCTCGCTGACTTCCGGATCGTCGATAGCCACCGGTCGCCAGACCCCTTCTTTATCGAACAGGCCAAACTGATAGCTGTAAGTGAAGCGTGATGTCTGTGCTTCCATCTCCATCCACCATCCCCAGAACTCTCGTTTTTCCGGGGCGGGTTTTACATTGACGCAAACTGCCAGGCAATCGAAAAAGAAGCGATTGTCTTCACACTGCTCTTCGCGAATATAAGGGCCAAGAGCCGTGAATTTCTTAATCAGCTTACTCTTGAGGTGTCCACTCGGTAACGTCATTGCGATCTCCTTTAGTGATGCAACTGTTTTACCAAATCAATAAAATTTAGCAATATATTAACTAAATCTATGATTGATCCAGCGGGCAATCTGGCGCAATGCGCGATCGAAATTGTGATAAACGGGCTTAAATGGAATCTCAAGCAGCTTGCCATCGGCGGATGACGAGGTAATTAAGCGCGATTCCTCTTCCGGGCTGAACGGATCGTTTTTCCAGAAGCCGGAAAGCATCGGCGTCGGACAGCGACGGCCCAGAAGCCCCTGGGTTTTTAATGAGTAGCGGTTCAGCTCGATGCGCAATGCTTCATCAGACGCATCGTGCATGCCCAACCGCGATGCCAGAACGTCGAGATACATTTCCGGAACCCGGCCCTGGTGCAGCGGATCCACCAGCAGGTTATGCACCACCGGGCCAAGGCAGGCCACGGCTTTTAAGCGCTGCGGCTCCAGATAGCCCAGACGGACGGCGACATTCGCCCCAAAACGGAAACCGAACGCTGCGACCCGGGTATGATCGACCCACGGAACATTCGTCAGGTGCCGCAACGCATGCTGATGCAGCAGGCTGGTATCCTGGGTCAGTTTCCATTTTGACGAGAAGCCTATCGAAGGCATATCCAGCGTCAGCATAGCGATCCCCAGCGGCGCAAAGTAGTTCTCATACAGGCTGTAGTAGTCCGTCTGCAGCGCATCCAGCCCGCCGCACATCAGAACCACCGGGAACGGACCTTCGCTTTTCGGCATATGTAAAAAGCCGGTCACCGGCGCGCCGCCGGGCACAGGAAACTCCAGCTCGCGCAGCTCGCCCGGCAGGCGAAGCGCGGCCTCTTCATAGGCCCGATTAGCCAGCGCCTGCGCCTGTTCCGCCAGCTCGTCACCTTTAATATGCGGATAGGCGGCAATGCTATAGAGATTGGACGCATGCAGCCAGTGACGCCCGCTGCTCAGCGGATCGGCTTCCTGCCCGGCCTTTTGCTGCCAGATCATCGCCTGTTTGGCCCATTCGAAAATCCAGTTGCCACCACGATAGCCCACCACGGTGTCATAAAGCTCCGGATCCGTACGCTCAGCATCGCTCATCACAATGCGCGCCTGCACATCCAGGATCTCCTGTGGCGCCACGCCACGCCAGATCCACATCAGACGGTTAATCAAGCGATACCAGTGATCGACATTGCTCCCGTCAAGCGCAGAGTGGATCGGCTGTTGCGAACCCGACGCAAACCGACGCACCAGCGTAGACGTCTCTGGATGTTTGAATCGAGGTTTAAACAGTGTTTCGCTAAGGTTAGCTTGTGACATGTGCAGCCTCCATCGTGTTGCCACTCCGGACTATTGTAACCTGCATACGGGCAAAAAAAACCACGCCCGGCATAACCGGGCGTGGTAAATAGCACTCACCTTGTAAATTAACGACCTGAGATCGGCGGTACGAACACCACGCCCATGTCCCACGGTTGTTCAATCCAGGTATCCTGCGGAATATCAACAACATAATCATCAACCAGCGGACGACCAGCCGGTTTAGCAAAAATGGTAACGAAGTGTGCTTTTGGGTACATTTCGCGAATAGCGACGGCGGTACCGCCGGTATCGACCAGGTCATCGATCACGATGAAACCTTCACCATCCCCTTCAGCGCGTTTCAGGACGGTCAGCTCGCGCTGGTTATCGTGGTCGTAGCTGGAAATGCAAACGGTATCAACATGACGAATACCCAGTTCACGCGCCAGTAATGCACCCGGTACCAGACCACCGCGGCTTACGGCAATAATGCCTTTCCATTGTTCAGAAGGCATCAGACGATTGGCCAGTTTGCGGGCGTGAATCTGCAACATGTCCCAGGTGACGACGTATTTTTCGCTCATGTGAAGTGTCCCAGCCTGTGTTATACGGCTTAAATGATGTTCGAGGGGGAAAATGGTTGCGCGAGATTATAGAGATCTGACGCACTAAAAACCAGTGTTAAGCGGCCATCCCAGCGCTTTTTGCGTTGTTTACACTACCAGTCGGCGTGGAAAGTGGTATTCTCAACCCCACCGCGCAAGCCTGCGCCTGTTGTATTTTTTATTGCTAACCCTCGACCTGTAAAAGACTTTTGCAGGCGATCGTAAGGAGACTCATCGTGTCTGAACTGTCTCAATTATCCCCGCAGCCGCTATGGGATATTTTTGCCAAAATCTGCTCCATTCCCCATCCGTCCTATCACGAAGAACAACTCGCTGAACACATCATGGGCTGGGCAAAAGAAAAAGGCTTACACGCAGAACGCGATCAGGTTGGCAACATTCTGATTCGTAAGGCCGCCACGGCCGGTATGGAAAACCGTAAACCGGTTGTTCTGCAGGCGCACCTTGATATGGTGCCGCAGAAAAACAACGACACCGTTCATGACTTCACCAAAGATCCGATTCAGCCGTATATCGATGGCGAGTGGGTCAAAGCGCGCGGCACCACCCTGGGCGCGGATAACGGTATCGGTATGGCTTCTGCGCTGGCAGTGCTGGCTGATGACAACGTCGTACATGGCCCGCTGGAAGTGCTGCTGACCATGACCGAAGAAGCCGGCATGGACGGCGCATTTGGTCTTCAGGCTAACTGGCTGCAGGCCGATATTCTGATCAATACCGACTCCGAAGAAGAGGGCGAAATCTATATGGGTTGCGCCGGCGGTATCGACTTTACCTCAAACCTGGCCTTAACCCGCGAAGCGGTTCCGGCAGGTTTCCAGAGCTTTAAGCTGACCTTAAAAGGGCTGAAAGGCGGTCACTCCGGCGGCGAAATTCACGTCGGCCTGGGGAATGCCAACAAGCTGCTGGCCCGCTTCCTCGCAGGTCATGCGCAAGAGCTGGACCTGCGTCTGGTGGATTTCAACGGCGGCACCCTGCGTAACGCCATTCCGCGTGAAGCGTTCGCCACCGTCGCCGTCGCGGCCGACAAGGTCGATGCTCTGAAAGCGCAGGTCGCCACCTATCAGGACATCCTGAAAAACGAACTGGCGGCAAAAGAGAAGAACCTGGTGCTGCTGCTGGATGCCGCCGCCAATGACAAAGCGGCCCTGACGGCGCAATCCCGTGACGGCTTTGTGCGTCTGCTTAACGCTACGCCAAACGGTGTTATTCGTAACTCCGACGTGGCAAAAGGCGTTGTAGAGACCTCTTTGAACGTCGGCGTCGTGACCATGACCGATGACAATGTCCAGATCCACTGTCTGATTCGTTCGTTGATCGACAGCGGCAAAGATTACGTAGTCAGCATGCTGGATTCGCTGGGTAAACTGGCGGGCGCGAAAACCGAAGCCAAAGGCGCATACCCGGGCTGGCAGCCGGACGCGAACTCGCCGGTGATGCATCTGGTGCGTGAAACCTATCAGCGTCTGTTCAACAAGACGCCGAACATCCAGATTATTCACGCCGGCCTGGAATGCGGTCTGTTCAAAAAACCGTACCCGAATATGGATATGGTCTCCATCGGGCCAACCATTACCGGCCCGCACTCTCCGGATGAGCAGGTGCATATCGAAAGCGTGGGTCAATACTGGACGCTGCTGACGGAACTGCTGAAAGCGATTCCGGCGAAGTAAGTTACGGCAATAAACGGTCCGGATAACGGCGCGTGGCGCCTTATCCGGGCCGTCTCATCTTCTCCATCCGATAATTAATAAACGTCTCGCCGCGCACCGCCACCTGCTGTTCTTCCTCGCCCCTGAAACCATGCCGTGCAAAAAACGGTTTTGCCGTAATGCTCGCGTCGACCGTCAAGGAGCCATGCGGCATCTGCGCAAACAGTTCCTGGAGCAGCGCGCTGGCAATGCCTCGACGGCCATACTCCGGCGCCACAAACAGGAGATCGATATAGCGGTCCACGGCGCTGATAAACCCTACTGGAAGCGGGTCAATGACCGCGACCAACACCCGAGAATCCCTCATTTTGTGTCGCCAGCGGGCCTCGTCTATCTGCGCCCAGGCGGCTATCTGGCGGGGGGAATAATCATGGCTGGCGGTCTCTTGTACCGCGCGCAGAAAAATGGCGCCCAGCGCAGTAAAATCATCGTCGCGATAAGGTCTGATCTTCAGCATCGTTATAACCCCAGTACCAGCTGCCGCTCCAGTTGAGGATCAAGCAGCGTTACATGCAGCCCGACCAGCCGCACTCCGCGACCGCCCCGCCGCTCGTGCCAGGCTTTATAGGCGGTGGAAAGCAAATCCTCTTTATTCAGACGCGGCCAGACGTGTTCCTGAGTGGTCAGCTGGAAATCATTGAATTTCAGCTTTACCCCCTGACGAGCAATCAGAAGGTCCGGCTTGACCTTCAGCACCCGCCGTTCCAGCTCCTGATAGAGGTTCTCAATGATGCTCTCACAGGCAGACCACTCGTGGATATCCTCCACCAGCGTACGTTCAACGCCCACCGATTTACGCTGTCGGGTGTTGTTGATCTCCCGCTCATCGATTCCCTGGCTACGCTCCCACAGGATACGACCAAACTTACCAAAACGGCGGAGCAGCATCGCCAGGTCGCTTTTCTGCACATCTTCGCAGGTACGTAGCCCCATGCCTTCCAGCTTTGCGGCTGAGACTTTCCCCACGCCGGGGATCTTCGCCAGCGGCAGGGTGCGGACAAACTCCGCGACCTGATGCGGCGCAATCACAAACTGACCGTTGGGTTTATTCATATCGGAAGCAATTTTCGCCAGAAATTTTACCGGCGCGATACCGGCGGAGGCGGTCAGTTGAAGCTCGTGAAAAATGGTCTGGCGAATCTCTTCCGCGATCAGCGTGGCAGAGCCCTGGCAGTGAACGCTATCGCTGACGTCGAGATACGCCTCATCCAACGACAGCGGTTCAATCAACGACGTGTAGCGAGAGAAGATTTCCCGGATATGGGACGAGGCCTCTTTATAGGCATCAAAGCGGCCGGGTAACAGGGTTAAATGCGGGCAAAGCTTGAGGGCCATCGCGGTCGGCATCGCGCTGCGCACGCCAAATTGGCGCGCCGGATAGTTGGCCGTGCTGATCACCCCCCGCTGTACCCGGCTACCGCCAATGGCAATGGGAATATCACGCAGGGCTGGATTATCCCGCATTTCCACGGCGGCAAAAAAGCAGTCCATATCGACATGGATAATTTTGCGCATACTCAGCCCTCAACGATCACTGGTTAAGTATACAGTAATAATACAAGGAATGAGAAGTGGGGTTTGTAGGCCTGATAAGCTTACGCCATCAGGCCATAATGCGCCGGCGGCGCAAGCTTGCCGGGCCTACGGAGAGATCAGAGGATCCGATTTTGCTGGCGCTGCGCTTCGCGCGCGATGCGCTTTTTACGCGCATCGCACGGCTCCGGGCAGTCGCAGACCTTCTCAAGCCCCAGCGATGAGATACCGCCGCAGCTGCCCTGGAGACTTTTGCGCTTTATCAGATATCCTAAAGACATCCCCAGAATCACCAGCGCGAAAATGACGAAGGTTGCCACAAACACCGTCAACATCATTAACCTCCAAAGTCATCCAGCATGATGTTGTCATCCTCAACGCCAAGATCTTTTAGCATCTTGATCACTGCGGCATTCATCACCGGCGGCCCACACATATAAAACTCGCAGTCCTCCGGCGCCGGATGATCGCGCAGGTAGTTTTCATACAGCACATTGTGAATAAAGCCGGTGTGGCCGTTCCAGTTATCTTCCGGCAGCGGATCGGAAAGCGCCACGTGGAAGGTAAAGTTCGGATTTTCACGCGCCAGCTGCTCAAACTCATCGTCATAGAACATTTCACGCAGCGAACGCGCGCCGTACCAGAAGCTGATTTTGCGCTTGCTGTGCAACCGTTTAAGCTGGTCGAAAATATGCGAACGCATTGGCGCCATGCCGGCGCCACCGCCAATAAAGACCATCTCTGCATCCGTCTCTTTAGCGAAGAACTCACCAAACGGCCCGGAAATCGTCACCTTATCACCGGCTTTCAGCGACCAGATATACGAAGACATGATCCCCGGCGGCGCGTCCGGCACTTTCGGCGGCGGCGTCGCGATACGCACGTTGAGCATAATGATGCCCTTCTCATCCGGATAGTTCGCCATCGAGTAGGCGCGCAGCGTCGGCTCTTTAACGTCGGAAACATAGCGGAACAGATTAAATTTATCCCAGTCCGCGCGGTACTCGTCCGGCACGTCAAAATCGGCATATGCCACTTTATGCGACGGACATTCAATCTGAATATAGCCGCCCGCGCGGAACGGCACGCTTTCGCCTTCCGGGATGGCCAGCTTCAGCTCTTTAATGAAAGTCGCTTTGTTATCATTAGAGATAACTTCACACTCCCATTTTTTGACGCCAAAAATCTCCTCTGGCAGCGCGATCTTCATGTTTTGCTTCACGGCAACCTGGCAGGCCAGACGGCAGCCCTCTTTCGCCTCGCGTTTGGTGATATGGGAAAGTTCGGTAGGCAGGATATCTCCGCCCCCCTCCTTGACCGTCACCCGGCACTGGCCGCAGGAACCGCCGCCTCCGCAGGCAGAAGAGATAAAGATCCCGTTGCTGGACAGCGTATTCAGCAGCTTATCGCCCGCCGGCGTGCGAATCTGTTTATCCGCTTCATTATTGATTTCAATAACCACATCACCGGCGTTGACCAGCTTCGAGCGCGCCGCCAGGATTAACCCCGACAGCACCAGCACGATCAGCGTGAACATCACGACGCCAAGAATAATTTCCATACTTTCCGCCCTTATAGCTGCACACCGGAGAATGACATAAAGCCCAGCGCCATCAGACCTGTGGTAATAAAGGTGATCCCTAACCCGCGCAGACCCGCGGGCACATTTGCGTATTTCATTTTTTCGCGGATGCCCGCCATCGCCACTATCGCCAGCATCCAGCCGATGCCGGAGCCGAAGCCATACACGATGGATTCCGGGAAGTTATAGTCGCGCTGCACCATAAAGGAGACGCCGCCAAAAATGGCGCAGTTCACGGCAATCAGCGGCAGGAAGATCCCCAGCGCGTTGTACAGCGACGGGAAATACTTATCGAGGATCATCTCCAGAATCTGCACCAGCGCGGCGATCACCCCGATAAAGGTGATGAAGTTGAGGAAGCTCAGATCGACACCTTCCACCAGCGCACCGTCACGCAGTACGAGGTTGTAAATCAGGTTGTTCACCGGCACGGAAATGCCGAGCACCACCGTCACCGCCACGCCAAGACCGAACGCCGTGGAGACTTTCTTCGACACAGCAAGAAACGTACACATGCCGAGGAAGAAGGCCAGCGCCATGTTTTCAACAAACACCGCGCGGACAAAAAGACTGAGGTAATGAGCCATAATCGGTTACTCCTTCTCCTGCTGTTCCGGTTTCCAGCTGCGCAGCGCCCAGATCAGCAGACCGATGATGAAAAACGCGCTCGGCGCGAGCAGGAACAGGCCGTTCGGCTGATACCAGCCGCCGTTCTGCACGGTTTGCAGCACGGTGACGCCAAACAGTTTACCGCTGCCGATAAGCTCACGCAGGAAACCGACAATCATCAGAATGGCACCGTATCCCAGACCGTTACCAATACCGTCCATAAAGCTCGCCAGCGGCGGCGACTTCATGGCATACGCTTCCGCACGCCCCATCACAATACAGTTGGTGATGATAAGCCCGACAAACACCGACAGCTGTTTGGAGACTTCATAGGCGTAGGCGCGCAGCAGCTGATCGACCACGATCACCAGCGAGGCGATGATCGCCATCTGCACGATAATGCGCACGCTGTTGGGAATATGGTGGCGGATCATCGAGATAAACATGCTGGAAAACGCCGTCACCAGCGTTACCGCGATCGTCATGACGAATGCGGTTTCCAGTTTGGTGGTCACCGCCAGCGCCGAACAGACGCCCAGCACCTGCAAGGCAATGGGGTTGTTGCTGATCAACGGCCCGACCAGCACCCGTTTTACTTCTTTCATCTCATCGAGCTCAGCCATTGTTCAGGCCTCCTTCACGAATCTGCTTGAGGAACGGACCAAAGCCCTGCTCCCCCATCCAGAAATCAAAACTGTGCTGCACGCCGTTGGAGGTGAGCGTTGCGCCGGAAAGGCCGTCAACCGCATAGTCATCCCCCTGACGTGCGCCGCCTTTCACCACTTTCAGCGCAGGCATGCCGCTGTCGTCGAGCACTTTTTTACCGATGAACTGTTGACGCCAGGCGGGGTTTTCCACTTCGCCGCCGAGGCCCGGCGTTTCGCCCTGATCGTAATAGGTGATGCCTTTCACGGTACGGCCATCGGTATCAAGCGCCACAAAGGCGTACATCATCGACCACAGGCCGTTGCCGTAAATCGGCAGCACCACTTCCTGAACCTTTTTCTGCTCGTCTTTCACAAGGTAGATTTCCACCACGTTAGTACGACGCTTGATGCCCGCCGGATCCTGGCTGGCCTCCAGCACGGTACTTTGCTCAGGATCTTTCAGCGCCAGCCCCTGATTGAAGGAGTCCGGATCTTTTTCCAGCAGTGCGCCGCTTTTCAAATCCAGCAGCCGCGGAGTGATACGCTCGGCAAACACCGAGGCAATCTCCTCCTGCTTCATGTCCGGCTGCATCAGCCCGGCGACGGAGAGAATGTTACGCTGTTTATCGAGCGCTTTTTGCTCCTGCTGGCGCGGCTTCAGCCCCACCGCAGAACCGGCAACAATGACCGAGCAGACCAGGCAAAGCACCAGCACCACCAGCAGCGTTTTGCCGATGCTATCGTTACTTTTTTTCTCAGCCACGCGACTTCCTCCGCTTGATATTGGCCTGCACCACCAGGTAATCGAACAGTGGCGCAAAGAGGTTGGCAAACAGAATGGCCAGCATCATCCCTTCCGGATAGGCCGGGTTCACCACGCGGATCAGTACGCACATCGCGCCAATCAGCGCACCGTATGCCCACTTTCCTTTGTCGGTGAACGACGCCGACACCGGGTCAGTCGCCATAAACATCATGCCGAAGGCAAAGCCGCCGAGCACCAGATGCCAGTACCACGGCATGGCGAACATCGGGTTGGTGTCAGAGCCAATAACGTTAAACAGCGTTGCCGTGGCAATCATGCCAATCATCACCCCGGCGACAATGCGCCAGGAGGCGACGCGACCGAAAATGATGATGGCGCCGCCAATCAGAATCATCAGCGTCGAGACCTCGCCGATGGAGCCCGGAATATTGCCGAGGAACGCATCCATCCAGCTTACCGGTTGGCCGCTGGTGACATTCACCAGCGCTTCACCGCCGCGGCTCGCCCACTGAGAAAGCGGCGTTGCGCCGGAGAAACCGTCCGCCGCCGTCCACACCAGATCGCCGGAAATTTGCGCCGGATAGGCAAAGAACAGGAATGCGCGCCCGGCCAGCGCCGGGTTGAGGAAGTTACGGCCGGTGCCGCCAAAGATCTCTTTGCCAATCACCACGCCAAAACTGATGCCCAGCGCCGCCTGCCACAACGGCAGCGTCGGCGGCACAATCAGCGCGAACAGAATGGAGGTAACAAAGAAGCCTTCGTTGATTTCGTGTTTGCGCACGATGGCGAACAGCACTTCCCAAAAGCCGCCGACGATAAACACGGTGAGATAAATGGGCAGGAAGAATACTGCGCCCAGCCCCATCATGCTCAGCCAGCCCGCATCCGGGCCAAAGTTCACCCCCAGCCACTGCGCCACGCTATAGTGCCAGTGGCTGGCGATCACCTGCTGCAGCTGCTCCGCGCCGTAGAGTTTGTGTAGCGCCGGGATAGTTTGCAGACCAACGTTGTACATGCCCCAGAACATCGCCGGGAACACCGCCAGCCACACCAGGATCATCATCCGCTTGAGGTCGATGGCATCACGGACGTGAGAGGCCCCTTTCGTCACCTGACCCGGGGTATAGAAAATGGTCGCCGCCGCCTCATACAACGGGTAGTACTTTTCCAGTTTGCCGCCGTGGGTGAAATGCGGCTCAATTTTTTCCAGCAGATTTTTCAAACCCATCACTTATCCTTCCTGCTCAATGCGGGTTAAGACGTCACGCAGCAGCGGGCCGTATTCATATTTTGCCGGGCAGACGTAGGTGCAGAGCGCTAAATCTTCTTCATCCAGCTCCAGGCAGCCCAGCGCCTGCGCGCTGTCGGTGTCTCCCGCCAGCAAATCCCGCAGCAGATGTGTCGGCAGAATATCCAGCGGCATCACGCGCTCGTAGTTGCCGATGGGAACCATCGCACGCTCGCCGCCGTTGGTATCCGTTGAGAAACTGAACAGTTTGTGTTTGAGAAAATGTCCGAGCGTGGTGCGGGTAATCGAAAATTTGTCTTTGCCCGGCATCACCCAACCAAACAGCTCTTTCTCACGCCCTTCCTTCACGACGCTCACCTGCAGGTGATAGCGGCCAAGGAACGCATACGGCCCCTGGGCGTGGGTGCCGCTCAACACCGAGCCGGAAATCACCCGGTTTTCCCCCTCCAGCAGCTCACCGGCCAGCAGTTCATCAAGACTGGCGCCGCAGCAGGACTCGATCAGCCGCGGCTCTTTGACCTGCGGGCCCCCGAGCGCAATCACGCGTTCGCTGTAAAGTTCCCCGTCGAGAAACAGCCGACCGATAGCGATAACATCTTGATAGTTAAGGTACCAGACCTGCTTCTTCAGGCTGACGGGCTCAAGGAAATGGATATGGGTACCTGCCAGCCCGGCCGGATGCGGTCCGGCGAACTGGTTAAAGGTCACCTGACCTGACGGGTGGCCACCGAGCTTGCCGCCGCTGGCCTGGCAGACATGAACTTTGCCATCCGTCAGGCTGGTGAGCACGGTGAGTCCCGCATCAAAGGCCTCACGGCGGGCCAGAATAATCGGTTGCGGATCTGCCGCCAGCGGGTTGGTATCGATAGCGGTCACGAAAATCGCCGCCGGTACGCTACCCGGCGCCGGCGTTTTACTAAACGGACGGGTGCGAAATGCCGTCCATTGGCCGGAAGTCAGCAGCTGCTGCTGCACGGTTTCCCGCGCCAATCCAGCCAGATCGCCCGGCGCATAGCGGGGGAAGGAGACGGCCTCATCGCCGTCGACATCGATAACAATGGATTGCAGAACCCGACGTTCGCCGCGATGGATGGCGCTAATCACCCCAGCCGCAGGTGCGGTAAAGCAGACACCGGGGTTCTTTTTGTCTTCGAAGAGGATCTGCCCTTTTTGTACCCGGTCACCTTCGCGCACCGCCATTGAGGGGCGCATACCAACGTACTCCTCGCCCAACAGCGCGACGCGTTTGACGGCAACCTGAGAAGTTTTCTGCTGTGATGGCATGCCAGCTATGGGCAGATTCAGCCCTTTCGTGATTTTAATCATATCGTTAGCAGGTATCCGTAACCTAAACCTCGATATCAGATCGAGGCCAGCAACATTGATGGGAAATCAGAGAAAAGGAAAAGCTGAGTCCTGGCGATTCACAAGACGGGAGAGAAGCATCCTTTCTTACCCTGATCGTTAAGCGGCGCAAGTGTAACATTTCGTGAGCGGCGTCAGTAGATAAACCACCATTAACTACCTATAAAATGAGATCTATTGCGCAAAGTTCTGACTGCGCTTTGACGTCGGATTCGCTATAAAGGACAACTAAATTGTAAACGCGGCAAGGCCGCGCTTGCGAAAAAATGCCGTGATGCTAATGTGAGCGCTCTAAATCCAGAAAAGTCTGATTTCGGGTATCTCTTGCCGTCCTGGCAATGTGGTTTTTGATTTATCAAGGAACAAGCAGTATGCGCAAAATCGCATTATTTATTGCGATGCTTCTGTTGCCGTGCGTTTCATTTGCTGGGTTACTCAGCAATAGCGGCTCGACGACGCCGGTTAGCAAAGAATACAAGCAACAATTACTGGGTTCCCCGGTTTACATTGAGATCTTCAAAGAAGAGCGCACGCTCGATCTCTACGTCAAAATGGGCGAAACCTACCAGCTACTCGACAGCTACCGGATCTGTAACTATTCCGGCGGTCTGGGGCCGAAGCAGCGTCAGGGCGACTTCAAAAGTCCGGAAGGGTTTTATAGCGTGACGCGCAATCAGCTCAAGCCTGACAGCCGTTTCTATAAAGCCATTAATATCGGCTTCCCGAACGCCTACGATCGCGCTCATGGATATGAAGGTAAATACCTGATGATTCACGGTGCCTGCGTATCCATCGGCTGCTACGCGATGACCGATACCGGCATTGATGAGATTTTCCAGTTTGTGACCGGCGCGCTAGTGTTCGGCCAGTCCAGCGTACAGGTCAGCATTTATCCTTTCCGCATGACCAACGCCAATATGGAACGCCACAAATACTCCTACTATGCGGATTTCTGGAAACAGCTGAAGCCAGGCTACGACTATTTCCAGCAAACCCACAAGCCGCCGGTTATCTCAGTGGCCGATGGCCGCTATATCGTCAGCAAGCCGCTCAGTCATGAAGTTATCCAGCCGCAGCTGGCTTCAAACTACACGGTCCCCGAGGCAAAATAACGCCCACTCGCCTGGCATGATTTTATGCCAGGTCTCGTTGCCGGTCAGCGGCTGAGTGGCGATAACGGTGACCACATCGTTGGGTGTGGTCTCCCGTTGAAAATCGATTTCTACGTCCTGATCCAGTAACGTTGCCACGCCAAACGGCGCCCGCCGCGTTATCCAGTGCAGATTCGTCGAACAAAACGCCATTACGTAACGTCCGTCCGACAACAGCATATTGAAGACGCCTTTTTCCCGCAGCGAGCCCGCCAGGGTCGCGATAAAGCTGAACACTTCAACCATGTCGTCCGGCGTCCCCGAATAGCGCTCGGTCAGGCAGTGCAGCAGCCAGCAGAAGGCTTTTTCGCTGTCGGTCTCGCCGATCGGCTGGAGATTCCCCGTATCCAGGGTCTCATAGCCCTCTAACTGGCCGTTATGAGCATAGGTCCAGTTGCGTCCCCACAGCTCGCGGGTAAACGGATGGGTGTTTTCCAGCGCAACGATACCGCGGTTAGCCTGGCGAATATGGGCGATAACCGAGCACGATTTGATGGGATAGTCCTGTACCAGTTTGGCAATCGGCGACTGGAAGCTGGGCTGCGGATCTTTGAATGTGCGACAGCCTTTACCTTCATAAAAGGTAATACCCCAGCCATCTTTATGCGGGCCGGTGCCGCCACCGCGCTGAACCAGCCCTGTAAAGCTAAAACAAATATCTGTTGGCACATTCGCGCTCATCCCGAGCAATTCGCACATACATCACCTCTACGCACTTTCAGGCACTGCCGGGTAGTGCACTGCTTACCCGGCCGACAACTCAGCCCGCAGGTCGGGCAAACACTGTGCCGCCCGACACCATGTCATCAGGCCTTAACCATCTCTTTTTCGATCAGCATAATCAGAATATGAATCACTTTAATGTGAATTTCCTGAATACGATCGGCATAACCAAAATGCGGCACGCGAATTTCAACATCGGCGGAGCCGGCCATTTTACCGCCGTCTTTGCCGGTCAGCGTGATGACTTTCATCCCCTGCGCACGGGCAGCTTCAATCGCCTTAATCACGTTGCCGGAGTTGCCGGAAGTGGAGATACCCAGCAGCACATCGCCGGCGCGCCCCACGGACTCGACGTAGCGGGAGAAGACATACTCATAGCCAAAATCGTTACTGACGCAGGACAGGTGGCTGACGTCTGAAATCGCAATCGCCGGATAGCCAGGGCGATTCTCACGATAGCGCCCGGTCAGTTCTTCCGCAAAGTGCATCGCATCGCAGTGGGAACCGCCGTTACCGCAGGAGAGGACTTTACCACCGGCCTTAAAGCTATCAGCCAGCAGCACCGCGGCACGCTGAATCGCGTGAATATTAGCTTCGTCCTGCAGAAAGTTAGCCAGCGTTTCCGCCGCTTCGTTCAGTTCGTTACGAATAAGATCCTGGTACATGAGGATAATCCTTCAGTATGGTTGGAATAACCCTGGCAGTGTACCGGATAGGCGCCGAAGCGAGAAGCAGCAGCCGACGTTATCCGCCGTGGTTTTGCTTTTACGTGCCGCATTTACGTACAACAATGTGAGCAAGGTTGTAATTATTTTGTAAACACATTGCTAAAGCCAATAACATCCACTACAACCATATCATCACAAGTGGTCAGACCTCCTACAAGACAGGGAGCATTTCTCTATGATGATTTTGAGTATTGTTGCAACCGTTGTTTTACTCGGTGCGCTCTTCTATCACCGAATTAATCTCCTGCTGAGCAGCGTGATTTTGCTCGCCTGGACCGCCGCGCTTAGCGTGGCCGGGCTGTGGAATATCTGGCTGCTGGTACCGCTGGCGATTATCCTGCTGCCGTTCAACTTTGCGCCGATGCGCAAGTCAATTTTCTCGGCGCCGGCATTCCGCGCATTCCGTAAGGTGATGCCGCCAATGTCGCGTACCGAAAAAGAGGCCATCGACGCGGGCACAACCTGGTGGGAAGGCGACCTGTTTCGCGGGACGCCAGACTGGCAGAAGCTGCACAACTATCCGCAGCCGCGCCTGACCGCCGAAGAACAGGCGTTCATCGACGGCCCGGTAGAAGAAGCCTGTCGCATGGCGAATGATTTTGAAATCACCCATGAAATGGCCGATCTGCCACCGGCGCTGTGGGCCTACCTGAAAGAGCATCGTTTCTTTGCGATGATCATTAAGAAAGAGTACGGCGGCCTGGAATTCTCCGCTTACGCTCAGTCACGGGTGCTGCAAAAGCTCTCCGGCGTTTCCGGTATCCTGGCAATTACCGTCGGCGTACCGAACTCCTTAGGCCCGGGCGAACTGCTGCAACATTACGGTACAGAAGAGCAGAAAAATCACTATCTGCCGCGCCTGGCACGTGGTCAGGAAATTCCGTGCTTTGCGCTGACCAGTCCGGAAGCCGGCTCTGACGCCGGTGCCATCCCGGACAGCGGCGTCGTCTGCATGGGCGAATGGCAAGGTGAGCAGGTACTGGGCATGCGCCTGACCTGGAACAAACGTTATATCACCCTCGCGCCTATCGCGACCGTCTTGGGTCTGGCCTTTAAACTCTCCGATCCTGACCGTCTGCTGGGCGGCGAAGAAGATCTGGGCATTACCTGCGCGCTGATCCCGACCAGCACGCCGGGTGTCGAAATTGGCCGTCGCCACTTCCCGCTGAACGTGCCGTTCCAGAATGGTCCGACCCAGGGGAAAGACATTTTCGTGCCGATCGATTACATCATCGGCGGCCCGTCGATGGCCGGTCAGGGCTGGCGGATGCTGGTGGAATGTCTGTCCGTGGGACGCGGCATCACCCTACCGTCTAACGCCACCGGCGGACTGAAATCCGTGGCGATGGCGACCGGTGCCTATGCCCATATTCGCCGCCAGTTCAAAATCTCCATCGGTAAAATGGAAGGCATCGAAGAGCCTCTGGCGCGTATTGCCGGTAACGCATATGTGATGGATGCCGCCGCTTCGCTGATTACCTACGGCATTATGCTGGGAGAGAAACCGGCGGTGCTGTCGGCTATCGTCAAGTACCACTGTACCCATCGCGGCCAGCGCTCAATTATTGACGCCATGGATATCACCGGCGGGAAAGGCATCATGCTGGGCGAAGGTAACTTCCTCGCCCGTGCCTACCAGGGCGCGCCCATTGCCATCACCGTGGAGGGGGCCAATATCCTGACCCGTAGCATGATGATCTTCGGTCAAGGGGCGATTCGCTGCCATCCGTACGTACTGGATGAAATGGCCGCCGCGCAAAACAATGATGTTAACGCTTTCGACAAACTGCTGTTTAAACACATTGGTCACGTCGGCAGTAACAAAGTCCGCAGCTTCTGGCTGGGCCTGACCCGCGGGCTGACAAGCAGCACGCCGACCCGCGATGGCACCCGTCGCTACTACCAGCACATGAACCGTCTGAGCGCGAACCTTGCGCTGCTGTCCGACGTCTCCATGGCGGTGCTGGGCGGAAGCCTGAAGCGTCGCGAGCGCATCTCCGCGCGTCTCGGCGATGTCCTGAGCCAGCTCTATCTCGCCTCCGCGGTGCTGAAACGCTATGACGATGAAGGGCGCAATGAAGCAGACCTCCCGCTGGTCCATTGGGGCGTCCAGGATGCGCTGTATCAGGCAGAACAGGCGATTGACGATCTGCTGAAGAACTTCCCGAACCGTTTTGTCGCCGGCGCCCTGCGCATTGCTATCTTCCCGACCGGCCGTCACTACGACGCGCCGTCCGATAAGCTGGATCATAAGGTGGCAAAAATCCTGCAGGTACCGAGCGCAACGCGTTCACGTATCGGCCGCGGCCAGTATCTGACCCCGAGTGAACATAACCCGGTCGGTCTGCTGGAAGAGGCGCTGCTTGATGTCATGGCCGCCGATCCGATTCATCAGCGTATCTGCAAAGAGCTGGGTAAAAACCTGCCGTTTACCCGTCTGGATGAACTGGCCCGCAACGCGCTGGCAAAAGGTTTAATCAATCAGGATGAAGCCGATATTCTGAGCCGTGCGGAAACCAGCCGTCTGCGCAGCATTAACGTTGACGATTTCGCAGCCGATGAGCTGGCGACCAAACCGGTAAAGCTCCCGGAGAAAGTCCGCAAGGTTGAAGCCGCATAAAACAATAACCGTCACCACATCACGACCAGGGCGGGGAATTTCCCCGCCTTTCTTTTTTACCCGTCGACCGACATTCACCTGTCTGCGTTATCATTTTTTTAACAACATATTCCGCTGAGCAGCGAGAGACTGATATGGTGTTAAAATTACCCTGATGCTCTCATGATGATGGAGTTCAACACTGTGCCTGGTTTGAAAATTACGTTGTTGCAACAACCCCTGGTGTGGATGGACGGTCCCGCCAACTTGCGTCATTTCGATCGTCAACTGGAAGGCATCACCGGACGTGACGTCATTGTATTGCCGGAAATGTTCACGACCGGATTCGCTATGGAGGCCGCAAAGCAGTCGATGTCACCCGAAAACGTCATTGACTGGATGCAGAGCAAAGCGGTGCAAACAAATGCCCTGATTGCCGGCAGCGCGGCGCTGCAAACCGATCGTGGGCCGGTTAACCGCTTCTTGCTGGTAGAGCCTAATGGCACAACCCACTTCTACGACAAACGCCATCTGTTCCGCATGGCCGAAGAACATCACCATTATGAGGCGGGCAACGAACGGGTCGTGTTTGAGTGGCGCGGCTGGCGAATTCTGCCGCTGGTATGCTATGACCTGCGCTTCCCGGTATGGTCACGTAACCATAACGACTACGATTTAGCGCTCTATGTTGCCAACTGGCCTGCCCCGCGTTCACTGCACTGGCAGTCTCTGCTGGTGGCGCGCGCCATCGAGAATCTGGCCTATGTTGCCGGCTGTAACCGCGTCGGCACCGATGGTAACGGCCATCATTACCGCGGCGATAGCCGCATTATCAGCCCGCAGGGAGAGATTCTGGCAACGGCAGAACCCCATCAGGCAACGCGCCTGGATGCAGAGCTGTCGATGACGGCGCTCAAAGAGTATCGAGAGAAGTTTCCGGCCTGGCAGGATGCGGATCCTTTCACCCTGAACTGATCGCCTTCTCCCCTCGTTAATCGAGGGGAATCCGCTTTATACCTCGCCCCTCCCTTTTCCCCCGCCAGCCCGCAGAATAAGCGGAAAAATAATATTTTTTTGGACGGATTATTTCTGTTCTACACTCATTAAGTGGATAAAATTCAACAAGCACAAACTTCATTTTCAAATAACTTTCAGCTTTTTTTAAAGCGATTCCATCTCGGTCCTGGTCTGGTTTTATTGCCCGACCTGTAAGGTCGTGCGCGCATTATCAGTGAGAACAAACCATCATGGAAAATAATACCCTGCTTGTTGTTGAAAAAAGACTGGTTGCCCGTTTTTTGGATATGTTCATTCGCTTTGGACTTATTCTGGCATTAGCCTCTTTCTGCTATACCGTATTTTCTCCGTTTCTTAATATGATGCTGTGGGCCGTTATCCTGGCCGTCACTCTTTACCCTCTCCACCAGTATTTTGCGACGAAGCTGGGAGGAAAACAGGGCTGGTCCTCAACCCTGATAGTCCTGCTCGGCATTGTGCTGATCGTGGTCCCTACGGTGCTGATGATAAGCTCTCTGGGTGAAAGCGTCAGCGTGATGATTGATAAACTCGGCGGCCGTACTTTCGTCATTCCGCCGCCATCAGCGCATATCGCCACCATTCCCATCGTCGGAGAAAAAATTAGCCTCCTGTGGTTAAAAGCGTCCAACGATTTGCCGGGGTTGATTAGCAACTACCGTTCGCAGATCGGAGATATCGCTAAAAATATCCTCAGTATTCTTGCCAGCATGGGCGGTGGATTGCTCGGTTTTATCCTCTCCTTCATCGTAGCGGGCATTATCATGACCTGGGGCGCCGCCGGGGCGGACAGCGCCCGACGCATTGCCATACGCCTGACGGATGAGAAAAAAGGACACGCTTTGGTGAAACTGTGTACCAGCACGATCCGTGCGGTGGCGCAGGGCGTGATCGGCGTCGCGCTGATCCAGGCGCTGCTGGTAGGCGTCATTATGATCGTGGCGGGCATTCCGGCAGTGGGGATCTTCTTTGTTCTGGCGCTGATCCTCGGGATCGCGCAGATTCCCGTGATTCTGGTGACCGCGCCGGCCATTGTGCTGATGTGGAGCCTCGGCGACCACGGAACGGCGATGAATATCATCTACACGATCTTGCTGATTGTGGCCGGTATGGCAGACAACGTACTCAAACCGCTGATGCTCGGACGCGGTGTCGATGCCCCGATGCCAGTCGTGCTGCTTGGTGCATTAGGCGGCATGGCGGCCAGCGGTATTCTCGGTATGTTTATCGGCGCGACCCTGCTCTCTATTGGCTATCGTATTTTCATGTCCTGGGTCAACGATGGGCAGGTCGGCGATAGCCAGACTCCTGTCGTTCCGGACGACAAAGATGCTCAATGAGCACCATACCAGGCGCCTGCTGTTCACCGCTGGCGCCTGCCTTGTTCTCACCGCATGCACGACGCTGGGGCCAGACTACCATCCGCCGAAAACGCCGGAGCTGACCCACTGGCAGCCGGCCACGCAGCGGATGGCTTCCCGCTCGACGCCTGCCGATTACGCACGGTGGTGGACGCAGCTCAACGACCCGACCTTAACCGCGCTGATTAACGAAGCTCTGCGGAAAAATCCGGATGTCAAAATCGCCGGTCTGCGTCTGCTGGAATCCCGGGCGCAGCTGGGGATCGCCGAGAGCTTACTGGGACCGCAGGCGACGATCGGCAGCGGCGATCTGCTGCGCACCGGCCAGCAGCGTTCGGGAAACTACAGCTCAGGGACCCGTTACAGCGCCGGGGTTAATCTGGGATGGGAAATCGATTTCTGGGGTAAGTTTCAGCGCGGCGTCGAGTCCGCCGATGCCAGCTATTTCGCCACGCTAGCGCAGTACGATGATATTCAAGTGCTGATGGCGGCCCAGGTGGCGCAGTGGTACGTCAATATCCGCACGCTGGAAGCCCGCCTGCAAATAACCCGCAGCAATGCGAAGATCCAGCAGCGTAGCCTGCAGATCACCGAGCGGTTATTCCTCAGCGGCAACAGCGCGGAGCTGGACGTTCAGCAGGCAAAAACCCAATACCTCTCCACGCTTTCGACGATCCCCCAACTGGAAACCAGCCTCGCACAAAGCCAGAATGCCCTGAGCGCGCTGCTGGCACGCAAGCCCGGCCCCCTGCCGGAAATGGCGAGCCAGACCGGCGATATCCCGCTGGGCGAACTCTCGTTAGTGTCTGAACTTCCTGCCAACCTTCTGCGCCGACGGCCCGACGTCAGGGCGGCTGAGCGACAGCTGGCGGCACAGTCGGCGCTTATCGGCGTAGCGGAGAGCGAGCTCTACCCGTCCATTTCGCTGATCGGCAGCGTCGGGATTAGCGGCAGGACGGAGAGCAATGGCACGCTCAGCTGGGCGGCGGGCCCGACATTCAGCTGGAATCTGCTGGATCAAGGCCGGCTCGGAAATCAGGTTCTGGTTCAGGATGCCCGTTTTCTCCAGCTTCACGAGCACTATCGCGATACCGTCTTTCAGGCCGCGCGTGAAGTCGACGATGCGGCTATCGCCTACGCGAATGATAAAGATGAAATTGTATTGCTGAGCCAAACGGGTAAAGCCGCCAGCCGTTCCCTCGAAATAGCCAACACGCAGTATCGTGAGGGAATGGCTGACTTTCAGCGTGTCCTTGACTCGCAGCGGGCGCTGTTCAACCAACAAGAACGGCTGGTCAGCAGCCGCGGCGCGGCGATGCGCGATCTGATCGCGCTGTATAAAGCGTTGGGGGGCGGCTGGGAAAGCGGACGGACACGCCCGCTGGTCGATGCCGCAACGGAAACGCACCTGCGCCAGCGTGATAGCTGGCTGCCGCTGCTGAAGACCCCGCTTCCTTCCGCCACATCTCCTTCAGAAGGACCTTCGCTATGAATGCCCCCTCCTCTTCACCTGGACAGGCCAGCCGGCGTACGGCCATCGGCCTGGTGGTGGTGATTGTACTGCTGATCGGCTTTTATTTAGTCACGGACAGGGTGACGCCCTATACCTCGCAGGCCAGGGTACAGGCCTTCGTCATTCCGGTCGCAGCGGAAGTGACCGGGCAAATAAAAAAGGTATATGTTCGTGACAATCAACGTGTCGCTATGGGCGAACCGCTGTTTGAGCTGGACCCGGAACCTTATGATATCGCCCTGGCGCGTGCACGTTCGGACTATGCCACGGTGCTCAGTTCCGTGAAGGCCAGCGGTGAAAGCGTGGTCGCGGCAAAGGCTGGCCTTCAGGCCGCCACCACCGCTTACCAGAATGCGGCGAAAGATGCCGAGCGCCAGGAACGGCTCTATCGTGAAGATCCCGGCACGATTTCCGTCCGGCGCCTGGAAATAGCCCAGGCCACCCGGGAAACCGCCCGTAGTCAGATGGCCGCTGCCGCTGCCGACGTGCGGCGTGCCATTGAAGCCGCCGGTGCAGCCGGTGACGATAATTCTCAGCTGTTAAGCGCCCGGGCCGCGGTTCGCAAAGCCGAGCTGGACCGCAGTAAAAGCACCGTGATTGCCGGCAGCCGCGGGCTGATTACCGATTTACGCACCGAAGCTGGCCAGTTTGTTGGCGCGGGCGCCCCGGTGATGACATTGATTGCCCTGAACGATGTCTGGATTAACGCGGACATGACCGAAAATAACCTCGGTCGTATCCGGCCGGGTAATGAGGTAGCGATTCTTCTCGACAGCATGCCCGGACACATTTTTACCGGCCGGGTACTCAGCATCGGCTATGGTATCAACGCCTCGCAACCCCCGCCAGCCGGCGGTCTCCCTACCGTGGATAACAACCGTGACTGGCTCCGTCAGGCCCAGCGCTTCCCGGTTAAAATCGCCTTTGCAAAAGAGGATACCCCGCCGCCCACCAGCCTTCGCGTTGGCGGGCAGGCAGATGTGCTGGTTTATACCAGCGGCAGTAGCCTGCTGAACGTTGCAGGCTACCTGTATATCCGTGTCATGAGCCTGTTCTCCTGGCTCTATTAGGGGACCAGCGCGATGCATAACGTGGACCGTGCCGTACTGAGAATAAGCTGTGGCAGCGGACTGGCCGCGCTGGTCTGCTATGCCAGCGCGCTGCCGATGCCGCACCTCGGATGCATCATGGCCTGGATTGTGCTGTGCCAGGGGAAACCTTTGGCGCTGAAAAAAGGTCTCGTCATTGGTTCTCTCCTGATAGTCACCATGACGGGTGGCATTCTGATGGTGCCATTACTGACCTATTACGCCTTACCGGGCGTGCTGCTCACGGCGCTGTTGCTGTATCAGTTGATATTAATGGGCCTTTCCGGGAAGGCCACGCTGTCGATGCTGCTGGTGGTGGCAATAGCGGTGATTCCCATTGCCGGGCTGATTGAGCAGGCGCTGGCGATGGGGCTGGCGCAAATGCTGGGGATCGGTTTTATTACCGGTACGTTGGTCAACGGGCTGGCGGTGGCGTTATTCCCACCGCCACCGGGCCCGGCGCCCCAGCCCAGGGAATCGCCGGCGGTGAGTTCTCCCCATGTCAGGGCGCTACGGGCGGTGATTATTGTACTCCCCGTCTGGCTTCTGGCACTGAGCCACCCGACGTTCTACATCCCGGCGGTGATGAAAACCGTCACGCTGGCGCAGCAGGCGACGACGCTCACCACGAAAACGTCGGGAAAAGAACTGGTGCTATCGACGCTACTGGGGGCGCTGCTGGCGCTGGGGCTGTGGTTCGGTCTTAGCCTCTGGCCGTCGCTGCTAATGCTGGTGCTCTGGCTGAGCCTGGTCAGTCTGTGGGTGGCCCGGCGGCTGGTTCGTCTGGTGCCGGGACGGTTTCCCCGCTCTTTCTGGAGCAATGTCTGGATAACCGCCCTCATTCTGTTCGGCCCGGCGATTCAGGACAGCAGTTCAGGAAAAGATGTCTGGACAGCCGCCGTGATGCGCTGCGCGTTATATCTCATCATCGCGCTTTATGGCTGGGCCTGCATCGCCCTTCTTGAGCGCTGGCGCCCCCTTGACGCCCCCTCAACAAAACTTCATTCAGGAGATTAACATGTTGCTTCCGCTGATTACGGGCATGCCCGTTATCCTGTGTAATATGCTGCTGCAATCTCTGGTGTCCGTCTGGTGCATTCGCTTTTATCTCAAGCGTTTTCACGGCAAAGAGGGGCTACTTGCCGGCGTGCTGGCGCTGTTCGGCACCATCATCATCATTTTAATGGGTAATTTGCTGCAGATTTTGCTCTGGGGAATACTGTTTGTCTGGCTGGGCGAGTTTCCGACGCTGCTGGATGCGGTGTATCACTCCGGGGTGAACTTCGCGACGTTGGGGTATGGCGATGTTGTGATGAGCGCCAGATGGAAACTGCTCGGTCCGCTGGAGGCGGTCAACGGGGCGCTGATGATCGGCCTGTCCGGTGCCTGCATGCTGGCCGTTATGCAGCATCATATTCGCAAGCAATTGAAATATATAAAATGAACTCAATGAGTTTGTTTTGGCGGGGCGTGAAACGACGAAAGCCTGAATCATTTCTGATTCAGGCTTTCTGAATAGTGGCGGAACGGACGGGACTCGAACCCGCGACCCCCTGCGTGACAGGCAGGTATTCTAACCGACTGAACTACCGCTCCACTTACTGTTCCCTTGGGAACGAGGCGAATATTACGGATTCCCCGTAACGCCGTCAACGCTTTTTCTTCAGTTTTGAATCGTTTGCTGTAAAAATCGCCCGCCAGGTGATTTTTACAGCATATCCCAGTGACTCAGGCGCGCCACAGGCAGCTTCCGCCTTTCTTTTGCACCAGATCGAGTCGGGATTCATGGCTCACGATCTCTTCATCAGTCGCATAAACCACGCGTAATTTGCTGGCGGCGCGAACAACCCGCTGTATTCCCATTTCACCAGCCTGCTGCTGCCCCTCTCCTTCCATTGAAAATGCCATCGTCGTCTGACCACCGGTCATCATCAGATAGACATCGGCCAGAATCTGGGCATCGAGTAATGCCCCGTGCAGCGTGCGCTTACTGTTGTCTATTTCATAACGTGAGCACAGCGCATCGAGGCTGTTACGCTTGCCGGGGAACATTTTCCGCGCCAGTGCGAGGCTATCGGTGACTTTGCAGAAAGTATTCGTTTTCGCAATGCCGCGATTCAGCTTGCTGAATTCATAATCCATAAAGCCGATATCAAACGAGGCGTTATGGATAACCAGCTCCGCGCCGCGGATATAGTCCATAAACTCGTCGGCCACATCCGCAAACACCGGTTTATCCATCAGGAATTCATCGGCGATCCCGTGAACGCCGAACGCTTCCGGGTCCACTAGCCGGTCCGGTTTCAGATAAACATGGAAGTTGTTCCCGGTGAGGCGGCGGTTTATTACCTCTACCGCACCGATTTCGATGATCTTATGTCCTTCGTAGTGCGCACCGATCTGGTTCATACCAGTGGTTTCAGTATCAAGAACAATCTGTCGTGTAATTGCAGTGCTCATATCAGTCATTTATGTCAGACTTGCCGTTTATCTATCGATTTCAATTACAGGAAGTCTACCAGAGATGCTTAAACAGGTAGAAATTTTCACCGATGGTTCATGCCTGGGAAATCCTGGGCCCGGTGGTTATGGGGCGATTTTACGCTATCGCGGAAAAGAAAAAATCTTTAGTCAGGGCTATCACCTCACCACCAATAACCGGATGGAAATGATGGCGGCAATTGTCGCCCTCGAGGCGCTGAAGGAGCAGTGCGAAGTGATCCTCAGCACCGACAGCCAGTACGTGCGCCAGGGGATCACCCAGTGGATCCATAACTGGAAAAAACGCGGCTGGAAAACCGCTGATAAAAAACCGGTTAAAAATGTCGATCTCTGGCAGCGCCTGGATGCCGCGCTCGGCCAGCATCAAATCAAATGGGAATGGGTCAAAGGCCATGCCGGCCACCCGGAAAATGAACGCTGTGATGAGCTGGCGCGCGCTGCTGCCTCCAGCCCGACGCAGAGCGATACCGGCTACCAGCCAGAAAGCTAACTCTGGCCGTTGCGCCACTGACGCGTGGCGCCAACCGTCTGGCGCAGCTGCGTTTTTGCTTTTCCCGACTTCATCGGGTTTAACGTCAGCGGAACCGTCCGCTTCCGGGCAACAATCAGCTGCAAACTGCCCAGTGCCGGCAGATGAGTGCTGAGGAGTTTGCCACCATGCCTGGACCAGGGCAGCACCTGATACCGGCCATAATGCAGCACCTCAAAATTCAACAACGCCAGCCAGTCCAGCTGACGCGTGAGCGTAAACATCCGGCTGTTGTAGGGCGTCGTCTTACGTAATACCGGCACCAGCTTGCGCAGGCCCATCAGACTGACGGGGTTAAAGCCGGTCAAAATCATCCAGCCGTCATCAATCAATACCCGGTCGGCCTCTCGCAGCAAACGATGCGGATCGCTGCACCAGGGCAAGGTATGCGCCAGCAGGCAGGCATCAACCGATTTTTCTGCAAAGGGAAGATGGAGCGGATCGGCTTTCACCTGAATCGGGTTGCCCTGCAAAGACACGTTCACCTGATGAGAGATAGCACAGGCTTCCGTGTTGATTTCCGCGCTCAGATTGCCAATCTTAAGTAAATGAAAGCCATATAATTTAGCCAGCCACGGTTTCATCTGCCGTTCCAGCGATTCGCGATAGTATTCGCCCCAGGGCATACTGGACCAGTGCTCGGGCGCTGTGATTGTCTGAGGTATCCTTGCCGGCTTCATCGCAACCTTCCGCTACGCTTTGAGAGGTAATTTATGAATCTTATCAGCATTCCCGCATTTCAGGACAACTACATCTGGGTTCTTAGTGAGGAGAACGGTCGCTGTCTTATCGTCGATCCCGGCGAAGCGGCACCGGTACTGGCCGCCATCGAAGCCAATCACTGGCAACCCGAAGCCATTTTATTGACCCACCACCACCACGATCATGTTGGCGGCGTAAAACAACTGCGTGAAAAGTTCCCGGGTCTTGTGGTTTACGGACCGGCAGAAACCCAGGATAAAGGCACCACTCACCTTGTGGCCGATGGCGATCGGGTGATGATTTTGGGTCACGAATTTTCTATTTTTTCCACCCCCGGTCACACTTTAGGACACATCTGTTTCTACAGCGAACCTTATCTTTTTTGTGGCGATACAATGTTTTCCGGCGGCTGTGGAAGGCTTTTCGAAGGAACAGCAGATCAGATGTATCAATCATTTAGGAAAATAAACGCGTTTCCTGAGGATACTCTAATCTGTTGCGCACATGAGTATACTTTAGCGAATATGAAGTTTGCATTGAGTATCCTGCCTGATGACAGGGATATAAATGATTACTACCATAAAGTTAATGAGTTACGTGCAAAAAAACAAAAAACACTGCCCGTAACTCTGAAAAATGAGCGACGTATAAATATTTTCTTACGTACGGATGACAATGATTTAATTAAAGAAATATCCAAAGAAACAAATTTGCAACACTCTGCGCAGAGATTTGCCTGGTTAAGGTCAAAGAAAGATGACTTCTGACATTTAATTCTTGTCATTCGCCGCCTTCACCGTTATTCTTGCTCGTCTTTTAAGCAACTATTGACACACACATGAAGGCACGAGCGATTTTACTCGCCTCTGTCCTGCTGGTGGGGTGCCAGTCGTCGAAAAACGATGGCAACGTCCAACAGCACGCACAGAGCCTTTCTGCAGCTGGTCAAGGGGAAGCAGGTAAGTTCACAAGTCAAGCGCGCTGGTTAGATGATGGAACCTTCTACGCGCAAGACCAGGATCTGTGGACTTCCATAGGCGACGAGCTAAAGATGGGAATACCGGAAAATCCCCGGATTCGCGAACAAAAACAGAAGTATTTAAGTAATAAGAGCTATCTCCACGATGTAACTTTACGGGCAGAGCCGTATATGTACTGGATAGCCGGGCAAGTTAAGAAACGTAACATGCCAATGGAACTGGTATTACTACCCATAGTGGAGAGCGCTTTTGACCCGCACGCAACGTCTGGCGCCAATGCCGCAGGCATCTGGCAGATCATTCCGAGCACCGGGCGCAATTATGGTTTGAAACAGACCCGCAGCTACGATGCGCGTCGTGACGTCGTCGCCTCTACCACGGCGGCGTTGGATATGATGCAGCGTCTGAACAAGATGTTCGACGGCGACTGGTTGTTAACGGTCGCCGCGTACAACAGCGGCGAAGGTCGAGTGCTGAAGGCAATGAAAGCGAACCGTTCGCGTGGTAAACCCACCGATTTCTGGTCGCTGCCATTACCGCGGGAAACCAAGGTGTATGTGCCAAAAATGCTGGCGTTGAGTGATATTCTCAAAAACAGCAAACGTTATGGCGTGAAGCTGCCGACGGCAGACGAAAGCCGTGCGTTGGCGCGTGTTCGCCTCGACAGTCCGGTTGAGATTAGCCAGCTCGCAGATATGGCAGGCATGCCTGTCGGCAAGCTGAAAACCTTCAACGCCGGCGTCAAAGGATCAACCCTTGGTGCCAGCGGGCCAAAGTACGTTATGGTGCCACAGAAACACGCTGCTCAGCTGCGTGAATCACTGGCCTCTGGCGATATTGCAGCCGTGCAACCTACGCTGCTGGCGGACAACACGCCGTTGACCAGCCGTAGCTACAGGGTGCGTTCGGGCGATACGGTTTCCGGGATTGCATCGCGTCTTGGCGTATCGACGAAAGATCTGCAGCAGTGGAATAACCTGCGCGGGTCCGGGCTGAAAGTGGGTCAGAACCTGGTGATTGGCGCCGGTAGCAGCGCACAGCGTCTTGCCAACAACAGCGATAGCATCACCTATCGCGTACGTAAAGGTGATTCGTTGTCGAGCATCGCGAAACGTCACGGCGTGAATACACGTGATGTGATGCGCTGGAATAGCGGCACTGATGACCTGAAGCCTGGCGACCAGCTGACGCTGTACGTGAAGAACAGCGACAGGCCAGACTCCTGATACATCTGCTTAGTAGAAAAGGCACCGGATCCCGGTGCCTTTTTGTTTTAAAGCGTTTTTTGTTTTAAAGCGCTTTATGCGCTTCAAACATAATCGTATCGCTGGTAAAGGAGCCGTCCTGCTGCAAAGCGAAATAGGCTTTGACCTCTGCGGATGCGCTCTCCTGATATAAACGGATGGCCTCCACCAGCGGTGCTGGCGTGCGCATACGGGCCACCCATGAGGAAAATTCCAGCGGCAAGCGATCGGTCAACAGCTGATTAACCGCCAGCCCGGCCTCATTCGCTAATGCCAGCCATTCTCCGCTCGAGTAGTTTCGTACATGAGACGTATCACGCAGCGCTTCAACGGTTTGCAGCCAGATATCGCGTACAGGATGCCCGGGCGACATCACATCCATAATTATCATCACGCCGCCCGGCTTCAGGACGCGCTTAACCTCACGCAGCGCCTGGCCAACATCATGCCAGTGATGGGCAGAATAGCGGCTTATCACCACATCAAAGCTGTCATCGGCAAACGGCAGCGTTTCCGCATACCCCTGTTGAGTAACAATATTGGCGAAACCTTTATCTTTTGCGGCTTCAGCAACCACCTCCAGCATCTGGCTCGATAAATCATAAGCCGTAACCTGCGCCACCTGCCCCGCGGCAGTAAAGCTGGCGTGCCCTGCCCCGCATCCCATATCCAGCAACTTTGCCTGTGGGAAATCGGCCAGCCGTTCGGCCAGGCGCTGCAGATCGCGCCCGGAAGCGTGTACGGCGCTGGTCAGATAGGCGCTAGCCTGTGAGCCGAACTGCTTTTCGACATTGTCATGGTGAGAGCGTGTTGTCATTGTGTTGTCCTTCGGTTGTGTGAATCATTAAGGGCAGCATCGTGCTGAGCGCAGACCTGCCCGGTGGCAGGCCTGACATACCTTAATTAATCAGGCTTGCCGGGACTGAATTCGACTAGTAGCGGGTTGTGGTCAGAGGCGCGCGTCACCAGCACGGAAGAATCGTGTACGCTTAACCCACGATAGAATACAAAATCAAGCGGACGCCCAAACGCCCGACGGCGCTGATCGTCAGGGAAACGGACTTCGCGCAGCGACATTTCTCGCGCAAAGTGATAGAGCGCATTCATTCGTGAACGGCTCCAGGCATTGAAATCACCGGCCATAATCACCGGCCCACTGTGATGGGCTATTTGATCGCCAATCGGCAGCAGCTGCTTGCTGTAGACATCGACACCGAGGCTGAAATTAACTGCGTGAATATTCACAACCATCAGTAAACGCGTATCCGGCAGCGGATACACGGTCACTAACGCAGACTTTGCCAGCCGCAGAATCGGCTCACGCTCGCGCAGCGGGCAGCAGTACACCGGATGCGCCGAAGCCAGCGTCATGACGCCAGAGGGGTGCTGCGGCAATACCAGAGCCGGAACCTGATCGGCGGCCAGGTAATTAGTCGTCGCAAATCGAACCATTTCAGGGGTAGTTTGCGCTTCCTGTAACAGCACAAGATGGGCATCTTTACCGAAGTTCTTGAGAACGGACTTCCACTCCGCCCGCTGCTGCTTAAAGATATTCCACACCAGGACGCGGATCTTTTCATCTGTGCTTAATGGCACGCCGGCAGGAAATGCCTGGCCCACGCTTGCGAATGACCCCGGAGGCAAAATTCTCTCCGCGGGCTGTCCGGCAACGTAGCGCATAGCATAAGTATTCTTTCGCAATTTGGGCATCAAACCTCGATAACAGGAAACCAGCCTGACTGCGGCTGGTTCTTCTGTTATAGGGACTTTCACTGGTACTTTCAATGCAATTCGCGAGAAACCTTTATCCTTCGACATTCACCGTCTTTGCCGGTCGGTACTTATCCAGACGACCACTGCGCACAACCAGCAGCAGCGCGGCGAAGACGATGACGGCCCCTATCCACGGCGTCTCGGCCAGCCCATAGCGCTCCACCGTTTGTCCACCGATAACGGAACCTAACGCTATGCCAACGTTGAACGCGGCGATATTCAGGCCGGAGGCCACGTCAACCGCACCCGGCGTATACTGCTCGGCTTTTTGCACGACGTAAACCTGCAGCCCCGGCACGTTACCGAAGGCAAAAATCCCCATCACCAGCACCGTTGCCAGCGCAGCATACTGGATGCTGGCGGTAAACTGGAATACCAGCAGCAGAACTACCAACGCGGCAAAGATTAACTTCAGTGCCGCAACGGCCCCATGCTTATCGGCCAGTTTTCCGCCCCAGACGTTGCCAACGGCCACCGAGATACCATAGCCCAACAGAATCCAGCTCACCGTTGATGGGCTAAACCCGGCCAGCTCCTGCATCATGGGAGCCAGGAAAGTAAACGCGGTGAAGACGCCGCCATATCCCAATGCGGTGATGGCATAAATCATCAACAGACGCGGATGGGTGAGGACCTTAATCTGATCGCGCAGGCTTGCGCTGGCGCGGCCTGGGATGTTGTTCGGTACCAAAATCAGACTGCTCACCAGTGCAATGACGCCGAGAATCGAAACGGCGAGAAAGGTTTCTCGCCAGCCAAAATGCTGGCCGATAAAGGTACCGATCGGTACACCGGTCACCAGGGCGACCGTTAAGCCACCAAACATAATGGCGATGGCCGAAGCGGCTTTCTCTTTCGGCACCAGGCTCGTCGCGATAGTTGAGCCAATCGAGAAGAACACACCGTGTGCCAGGCCAGTCAGCAGACGCGCAAAGACCAGCGTCGCATAACCGGGAGCCTGCCAGGCCAGCAGGTTACCGGCGGTAAAGAGCACCATCAGCGCCAGCAGCAGCTGTTTACGCGGCATACGCCCGGTCAATGCGGTCAGCACCGGCGCCCCGATGGCCACCCCCAGAGCGTAGATAGAAACCAGCAGGCCGGCAGAAGGCAACGAGATAGCCAGTTGTTCAGCAATCGTGGGGACCAGCCCCACAATCACAAATTCCGTGGTACCAATAGCAAAGGCACCGATTGTTAAGGCAAGTAGCGCCAGTGGCATAATTTACTCCGTATCATCAGGATTAAGATGACACGTAGTATGAAGCGATGTTTAAATAACAAAAACTATCAAAGTCTCAATAGAATTTTGCTACAGGTGCAATAATGAGAGCCACTTCAGAAGAGATAGCCATCTTTATCGCCGTCGTCGAAAGCGGGAGCTTTAGCCGGGCGGCTGAACAGCTGGGGCAGGCTAATTCCGCCGTCAGTCGGGCGGTAAAAAAGCTGGAATCAAAACTTGGCGTCAGCCTGTTGAACCGTACAACCCGTCAGCTCAATCTGACCGAAGAAGGAGAGCGCTATTTTCGTCGCATGCAGGTTGTCCTGCAGGAGATGGCGGCGGCGGAGAATGAACTTCTGGAGACACGGACGACACCGAGGGGATTGTTACGCGTTGATGCCGCCACGCCGGTGATGCTGCATTTCCTGATGCCGCTGGTGAAACCTTTCCGCGAACGTTATCCGGAAATGACCCTGTCGCTGGTGTCATCAGAAACCTTTATCAATCTGATTGAGCGTAAAGTCGACGTCGCGATCCGCGCCGGTACGTTAACAGATTCCAGCCTTCGCGCCCGGCCGCTTTTTAACAGCTACCGCAAAATTATCGCCTCCCCGGACTATCTGGCTCGCCACGGTACGCCGAAAAATGTCGCAGACCTGAAAGATCACCTGTGCCTGGGCTTTACCGAACCGGTCTCGTTGAATACCTGGCCCGTCTCCTGCTGCGATGGTCAACTGCTGGAAGTGAATTGTGAGATCTCATCGAACAGCGGGGAAACCCTTAAGCAGCTATGCCTGGCAGGGAATGGTATTGCCTGTCTGTCCGATTATATGGTCAACCAGGAAATTGCGCGCGGGGAGTTTGTTGAACTGCTGGCCGAGAAGCGCCTGCCGGTTGAAATGCCGTTCAGCGCGGTTTACTACAGTGACAGAGCCGTCAGCACGCGCATCCGGGCATTTATCGACTTTCTTAGCGAGCATGTAAAACAGCTCCCGCAGGAGCTGTAATACGCGCGTTCCCGACCGCTCTTTTCGCGTAGTCGGCCAGCCGCTCGTGCTGATTCAGACGATCAGTCCCACTCAGGCGCCAGGCCTTCCGGGCTAACCAGACGATCGTTGCAATCCAGCGCGGCGATCGCCTGACGATCCTCGGCATCCAGCTGCAGATCCTGAGCTTTCAAATTGCTTGCCAGATTTTCGCGCTTCGTGGACGACGGGATTACGGCGTAGCCTTCACCTATCGCCCAGGCCAGAATAACCTGTGCCGGCGTCGCATTGTGTTTCGCCGCAATGCCGGCAATCACTTCATCTTTCAGAGCCTTACCATAAGCCAGCGTCATGTAAGAGGTGATATGGATACCGTGTTGTGTAGCCCACTCCACCACTTTACGGTTTTGCAGGTACGGAGAGAGCTCAATCTGATTGGTCGCGATATTTTCAGCACCGACGGCGGCAATCGCACGTTCCATTAGCGGAATCGTGAAGTTAGAGATGCCAATCTGACGGGTCAGACCCTGCTTTTTCGCTTCCAGCAGTGCAGGCATAAATGCTTCGACGGCAACGGTATCATTCGGCGACGGCCAGTGGATCAGCGTCAGATCGACATAATCTGTACGCAGCTTCTGCAGACTCTCTTCAAGACTGGCGATAAGCTTTTCCGGGCTCAGGTTTTCAATCCAGATTTTGGTGGTGATAAACAGCTCATCACGCGGCACAGCGCTTTCTTCGATAGCCTGGCCAACAGCGGCTTCGTTATCATAAATCTGAGCGGTATCAATCGTACGATATCCCAGTTCCAGCGCCGTTTTCACTGATGCGATGACCACGTCATCTTTCAGGCGGAAGGTTCCAAGACCAAATGCAGGGATTGCCATAAAATTCCTCGTTATTTCTTAATGTTGGCTGATTGAGGTCATTATGGTTGATGTAACGAAAGGGAAAAAGATCGATAAATGCAGAGGATTTTTGCTCAATAAGCAAAAATAGAACAGCAGGAAAAGAAAAAGCCCTGAGCAAATGCTCAGGGCTTTTAATAAGTGGCGGAACGGACGGGACTCGAACCCGCGACCCCCTGCGTGACAGGCAGGTATTCTAACCGACTGAACTACCGCTCCACCGAATTTTTCTACAACT